>JBBRZG010000123.1:0-11022 GCA_038236905.1 Burkholderiales bacterium | reverse complement strand
TACAGGGTGGCCAACCTCACCAGCCAGCGCGATTTCGACAGCTTTGCTGACGCGCCCGCCAGCCCGAACGCAATCGCGATGAACAACGACGAGATCGCCACGGCGACTGTCAACGCCGCGCCTTCGAGAATGCTGGGGAGGAAACCGTGGAGCATGTTCTGTGGAGGGGGTTATTTTATTTTTTGTTGTTTGAGCGGACTAATTTGCTTCGTTGTTGCTTAGCGTTGGTTTGCGACTTTATTTCGTTAACCCAGCCGCGGTTGGCATCGCATCACCGTAAACATCAAAATCAAAATACTTGTCCTGAATTTTCTTGTAAACACCGTTAGCGCGAATTGCTTTGATTGCCACGTTCAAACGGTCCCGAAGCGGAGTATCGGCCTTGCGAACGGCAATGCCCGCACCCACGCCGAAGAATTTTGGGTCGGAATATATCGGCCCTAAAAACGCAAAGCCTTTGCCTGCAGGTGTTTGCAAAAAACCAGCGTTTGCGGCCATGAGATCGACCAACGCACCATCGAGGCGACCCGCCGTCAAATCAAGAAATACATCGTCCTGTTTGGTGTAGCGCACAATTTCTGACTGTGTAAATGTTGCGGTGGCAAATCGATCATGAATGGTGGTTCGCTGAACCCCGATGCGCTTACCTTTAAGCCCTGCGGCGGTCACCTCGATCTTGCTGCCCGTCTTCGCTACAAACCTTGCGGGGGTCTGATAATACTTGTCGCTAAAATCAACCGATTTCTTACGTTCCTCAGTAATCGACATCGACGCAATCACGGCGTCAATCTTGCGCGAAAGCAGGCCGGGAATCATGGCATCAAACTCTTGTTGCACCATGACACACGTGGCCTTTAACTCAACGCATAAAGCGTTGGCAATATCGATATCAAACCCCTTAAGCTTGCCATCGGTGTCAATCTGACTAAACGGCGGATACGCGCCCTCAACACCAATACGAATTTTTTTGGCGTCTTGAGCATAGGCGGTCGCAGCACTTAAAGCTGTTAGTCCAACTAACGCAACCATGGCGGTAGCGAACACAATCGATTTGGTCAGGCTCATCGTGCAAATCCCCGTAAAGATAAAACCTGAGTTTACTTGCTATCTTTGTTTGTCATTTTTGCGCCCTAAACTTACTTTTGCGCAGCCACACTTTCGTTCTCCAAATAGTAGAGTGTGAGGGCGCGCCTGACTCAGTAGCGATAATCATTCGTAGCGATAGAGGGGACGCGCGAAGATGACGGGGCTAATATCCAGGTAAATATTGGCGACCGTGTAATTTTCACCGCCCATGGCGCTGGAGTAATAACCAATACTCTCCCGTCCTTTACGAAATCGAAATTCAAAACCCAAATTTGATGCTTCGCTTTTATTTTTGCTCTTGGCCGTGCTCTCGTGGTGATCAATAGCGCTTGCGCTAATTGCCAGACCGATTACCGCGTTTTGTTTGTTGTCAATCAAATTGCTGATCGCATTGACGATGACCCCATCGCCCAGAATATCCGGATAAAACATGTCGGTGGCGAAATAAGGCGTGTATTTTTCGGCATTGGGATCCATCTTGTTGCCGGCTATTTTTTGCGCTGAGGGCATGACGGCTTTGGTCTTAAGATTAAAGCGGTCACCGCTTTCCAGATAAGTAATCCTGGCGTTTTTCAGATTGAAATGGGAAAGCGATTTATCGATGGCCGCATCGTCAAGATCAGCCACCAGCGCGCCTTTTGAGCCAATCACTTCAACCTCGTTACCGCTAACCACGGCGCCAGAATTCTCGTCCACACCCAAGCCCAGCTTATAATTTTTTTGTGCCATCACCGGCAGCATGCGGCCCAGCCTTCCACGCCGCAGAAAGTGCTGATCGACGAACAAATGTGCGCCGACAAAGCCCAGGCCACGACCAATCTCACGGCCCTCCTGTGCGCCAAATTTAAGCACTTTAAACACATCGGGCGCATCGCGAAACATAGTCGTGGACATGATTGCAGCGCCAGCGCTGGTTCCTGCGACCACGCCACCCTCGTTGAATACGGCCCAAATTGCCGCCAGCACCGGCGTTTGTTTTCCGTCGGCGTCAAAGAGGGTGTCTGTAATCCGCTCTTGTGCGCCGCCTGAGAAGAATATGCCACGACTCGACTTGATTTTATTGACCAATTGCGCGTCATGAGCGGCCCGATTTGCCGCCTGCCGCGCATTGACGCTGTTGAGCTGTGGGTACAAGCGCGGTGCAACGGGGATATGTTCGGCAATGGCACCGTGCTTGGTGAGAACCTCAATAATTTGCGCGGCGGATTTTTCGGGTTCTCCCGACGCTGTTGCCATCACCGCAAACTTAGCTCCTTTGCCGCCTGCCAGATCGACAACGCGTTGCCAGACCGCGTCGTTGTCGTACTTCAGCGCACCGCCCAAAACAATGGCGATACCTGGCTGTGTTGCAGGCTTGAGTGTTGCGTTGATTGTGCCTTGGCTTGCAGCTTCGCTTGCAATTTGCGCGCGGCCAAACGTCCGGGCTTGGGTTTGGCTGCCGGCATGCGTGACTTGTGACCCCAATGCGATCAGGACAGCCGCCAGCAGCAAAGCGCTCAACACGAAGCTTCGATAAGATTCTACGAACACAGAAATTTGTTTTGATGGCGTCATCGATTCTCTTGAATCACATTCGGCGCAGCTTGACTGAGCGGGGGACCAGACCTAGCGGCTGTAGGGTTTCAAACACTATCGGGGTTGGCGGGCACAAGCAAATGCTGCCGCATGTTGACATAAGCGAAGCAAAAATTTGGGCGGAACCGAGACGGGTTGGCTGAAAACATAACTACCTGTCGCTTTAACGCAAGGATTCAAAACCGGCTTCAGATTTTATGTACCCCTACCAAATCTCAATTACAAATTGAAATTTCCCCAAAACTCCGAAAAACCACAACGCGCTTTCAGCGTTGCGACAACAAGTTTCGGTTTTGCGACGAACGTGCTTTTTGCTGTCGCATTCATGAAACAGCGCACATACACTGCGTCGGTCAGTAGTGAATTTAGACCATGCGGCATAGCTTCGAGATAAATACAGCTTAGCGCACAGGTCCGCAAATAAGTACCCGGGAACACATGACGACAGCAGCGCATAACTACAAGAGCGTAAACCTTGCGAGCGGTGCGCAGAAATAAAAAGTGGCGGGACCTATTTTTTCGAAATTCAAAATCCAGCAGTTTCAGTTTTGACCATGCATTGATTTTACCAGGGAGCGTCTCAAATATGAATATCGCCTTAAAGCGCAACACGCCGCAATCAAGCAAACGAACGCTTGCTTACCACTGTGCGCCACCAAGCACGGCTTTGTGTGTGAATGCCGTGATCCTTGCGCTTTCGTCGGTGACGGGCCTGGGCACAGCGACCGCGTTTGCCCAAACTACAACACCGGCGGCACCTGCTGTAACCGCTGCGCAAAAAATCGAGAAGATCGAGGTCACCGGATCATCGATTAAACGCATCGAAGGTGAGGCCGCGCTGCCGGTGCAGGTCATCACTCGCGAAGATATTGATCGCGGCGGCTCGACCACCGCTGCTGAATTACTCACTAAGATTTCAGCAAATGCCGCAGCGCTGACCGACGGGGCAAGTTTCAGCGATATCCCGGGGCAGCGAGGCTTTAGCGGCGCCAACTTGCGCGGTATTGGTGTCTCATCTACTTTGATTCTGCTGAATGGTCGGCGGGTCGCGAACTTCGCCTCACCCGGAAGTTCCAGTGGTGTAGATTTGAATGCAATTCCTTCGGCCGCAATTGACCGCGTTGAAATCCTTAAGGATGGCGCTTCAGCGGTGTACGGTACGGACGCCATCTCGGGTGTTATTAATTTCATTACCCGCCGTGAATACACCGGCGCTGACCTTAACGCCTACTACAGCGATACGCAGCACGGCGGCGCGGGCAAATCGAGCGTGACGATCTCGGGCGGCTTTGGCGATATGACGAAAGACCGATTCAACGTATTCGGCACACTCGATTACCAAGACACCAAGACGCTGCGCTCCACCCAACGCGACTGGATACGGGGCGCATTTCAACCGGATATCAATCTGGATGTTGCCAGTTCAAATACTTATCCTGCCAACTTCCGGCGTACCCGGGTAAGCGGCAGTGCAACAGGTTCGCGCATCAATCCCAGCGCGCCAAATTGCAATCCGCCTGCCACGCTGTATTCCACAGATAGCTTTGTGGGTTCAAGAGCTTGCTATTACGACTACATGCAAGATACCGAGATTTTCCCGGCCTCGAAACGCATTTCTGCCCTAGGTCGGGGTCAGTTTGCGCTGGATACGGACACAACATTGTTTGCTGAAGCATTGTTCAGCCAGACCACCACCAACTATCGGATCAGCCCGCTCACCGTTACAAATTTAAATTATCCAGCGGCGGGCCGTTACTACCCCACTGCAGCCGCGACGGCAAATGGCATTACCGGTCCGATCAGACTTAACTGGCGCTTAGCCGAAGCGGGCGGCCGCACTAATGACATTGATAGCACGACGCAACGATTTGTCGTTGGCGCAAAAGGGCTAGTCGCGGGTTGGGATTACGATGCGGCAGTCAATTTTAGCGAGAGCCGGGTGACCGATGCCTACGTCGATGGCTATGTGAGGGCCTCGGCGTTCAATACCGCTTTTGCGACCGGCAACATCAACCCGTTTGGACCGTCCGACGCGGCCGGTTTGTCGCTGCTTAACAGCACCAAAATCAGCGACGATGCGCGTGATTCAAAAGGCACCACCACGTCGTTTGACGTGAAAGGGTCACGCTCAATTTTCGCCATGGGAGGCGGAGACGCAGCCATTGCCGTGGGACTTGAAGTGCGGCGCGAAAAAATGGACTTCACGCCGTCTGAGCTGCTGGCTGCGGGTGAAATTCGTGGCGATTCGGCTGCAACGCCGTTCGGCGGTAGTCGCAATGTCTCGGCGATATTCACAGAGCTGAGTCTGCCGATTACGAAAACGCTGGAAGCACAATTGGCGCTGCGCTACGACAAATATAACGATGTGGGCAGTACGACCAACCCGAAAGTTGGGCTGCGCTGGAATCCGCTCAAACAGGTGTTGGTACGAACCTCTTACGGCACCGGCTTTCGTGCGCCGACCTTGGCAGACTTATATACGCCGACTCGATTGGGACAAACAAATGGTGTCTACAACGACTTGCTTGGCTGTATTCGTCGCGGCAGTATTGACAACACCACCAACCCGGACTATTGCGGCATTCAGCCCGATAAGCTGCGTGGCGGCTCGACGAGCCTGAAGCCTGAAAAATCAAAACAATTCTCGCTGGGCCTGGTGGTAGAGCCAGTGAATTTGTTGTCGGTGTCACTCGACTACTGGCGCATCGACAAGCGCGACGTGATCACGTATTCGGAAGGTGCATTTTTTGAGAACCCAACTTTCTACTCTGGGTTTATCACTCGCGGCCCGACCGACCCCACGCTGGGCGGCATTCCTGGACCGATTTTGTCGATCGACGCCCGCCCGCGCAATACCGCTACACTTAAAACCTCTGGTGTTGATGTGGGCTTCGATTTCAAACTTGGCAAAACCAGCTACGGCCAATTTGGTTTAACGCTGAATGGCACTTATGTGATTGATTACAAAACCGGCGGTGAAGGCTCATTTGTGGATGGCGTCGGGAGATTCTCAAATGATCAGGTCGTTCAGCGCTGGCGGCATCTGGCTGCGCTCAATTACGACTTTGGACCATGGGCGGCCACACTATCGCAAACGTATTATCTGGGTTACCAAGACCAAAACCCTTTGCCTAATGGTCAGCCACGCCGGGTAGGCAGCTACGAGTTGTGGGACTTCACCACCAGCTATCAGCCGTTCAAGGCAATGAAGATTCGCGTGGGCGTGAAAAATATGCTGGATCGTAATCCACCAGTTTCAAACCAGATTTATAGTTTCCTCGCAGGTTATGACCCTAACTACACCGACCCGCGTGGCCGCCTTTTCTTTGGCAGCGTGTCTTATTCGTTTAAATAATTTTTTGAAGCTAAAGGCCAAAAATGATGCTGCGCTATTGAATTGAATTAACGTGGCATTGCAGGATAAAATTTAAGCCCATAAATCCCCGCGAAACTTTCGCGGGGATTTTTTTGTCCGTTTAGTTTGCTCGATGGGGGACAAAGATGATTACTCAAAGGTGATTACTTTGCGGATCGAGGTGTGCCTAGAGGCGCTCAAAGAGTGGCAATGTTAGAATCCATTCGAACTATAAAAAAATCACATCAGAAAAATTCAAACCATATTGAAAGGAACAAATCGTGATTAGCGATTCCCTGCTGCAAGGTGTTTATCTGTTTAAAGACATGACAGCCGAAGAGAGGGCTCGGTTTGCCAAAATTGCAGAGACCGTTGCGGTTGCTGCCGGCGGGCGCATTTTTCATGCTGGAGAGGCCTCCACGGCGATGTATTTAATAAAAGATGGCTCGGTGCAGATCACGGCCCAATCTGTCGGCGGTGAAACAGTTGATGTCGCCACGCTGGCAACAGGCGGACACTTTGGCGAGATGAGCCTGGTTGATGATGCGCCCCGCTCCGCTGCGGCGGAAGCAATCGAAGCATCGCACTTATTCAAATTCGGCTACGAGGATATGCGTAAATTGCTGGCGGCAGAAAGCGGTATTTCTGACAAATTCTACCGTTCACTGACGCGCTTTTTATGCAAACAGTTACGCCAAACAACGAGCGACCTAACACTCGCACACGAAAAAAATTCCCGCCACTATTAGTAATACCGATCTTGAAATACACAAAAGATCAGCGAGGGCAAGCAACGCTACCCGTCGAACTTACCAATTCGTGAGCTGGTATGGCCAGAACATTAGCCCGCTTCATTGTTATTTTCGTCGCGGTCGCGGTCTTCTTTATTTGCATCGCATATAAGATTGGCCCGGAGCACTACTGGGTAATTGCTTTTTTGCAATACGTTCCGTATTACGCTTTTCTTTTGCCGGCGCTCATCGCGTTGGCGATTTCATTTAAATTGGCCATGCGGTGGAGGCTCTTGGCTGGCACCGCCATGTTGCTAGTGCTGACGATGATGATGGGTCTCGTGGTCGGAATTCGAGACTCGGGCACCGAACATATTCGGGTCATGACTTATAACGTCAAAGATTATGTCGCTCTGGATAGCGCGGGTGGTTTTGCAAATATCGCTGACGAGATTGCGCGGCATGACCCAGACATTTTGATCCTTCAGGATGCGGGCCAAATCAATACAAGCTTCGAGGAAGCCCCCGTTACGATGATGCCTCTATTTGGCAATCGTCAGGTCTATGCATTCGGACAATATGCAGTTGCCAGCAGATACCCGCTGAGCGGGTGCCATCCTGGCAAGATTTCGTTTCGTGAATACGCACACACCTATGTTTACTGCACCGTGAGTACAGGTTTCACCCAAATCGATTTATACACTGCTCATTTTTTAACGCCACGCGGAGGCCTGAATGCA
Organism: Burkholderiales bacterium; assembly: GCA_038236905.1. Lineage (GTDB taxonomy): Bacteria > Pseudomonadota > Gammaproteobacteria > Burkholderiales > Usitatibacteraceae > UKL13-2. The sequence continues at coordinate 3,535 of JBBRZG010000123.1, read as the reverse complement.
GTGCGCCACGAACGGCTCAGTGGAATTGAAGAGTGGGAACAAAATGTGTCTGACCGGATGATTCAAGCTGCCGCGTTGGCAAAAGATGTACGTGGCAGTGTCAGGCCGGTCATTCTGGCGGGGGATTTCAATGCGCCTGACAGCTCACTAGTGGTGCGGCAGCTCGTCGATGCGGGTGTGCGTGATGCATTCGCGGCGGCAGGCTTGGGATATGGTTATTCATACGGGCATTCGTTACGGCCGGGGATTTCGTTTCTGCGCATTGATCATATTTTTGTGAGTCCCAGCATTGGCGTGGCAGATTGTTTTGTGGGAGGAAAATTTGCCTCCCCTCATCGCCCGGTGATCGCTGATTTATTATTGAATCGCAAGATTTAGCCATGACCCGGCCATCCACATTGGGGCCACTTATCATCGTCGCCATCATCGGTGCCCTTATTGGGGGGTTTTGGAGTACGTTTTCAAATCTTGTCGGCCTCTACGATGGAACAGATAGCTCGGCGCACACCGTTTTTGTGCTCCTAGCATTTCTCTTTCTGCTGTGGAGTTCGGGCCCCGACCTAGCGAAGCTTCCGATAAGAGCCTTCCCGTTTGGAATCGTGGGACTGCTGGCGGCGGGTTTCATTTGGCTGGCAGGGGAGCTAGTATTCGCCAGGGTGCTTACTTACTTTGGTGTTCTGGTCATGATTCCCATGGCCGTCTTGACGATGCTGGGATACCGTTGGTTGGCCGTGTTGGGCTTCCCGCTGGCCTTCATACTTTTTGCTGTTCCCATCGGCGGCTCATTGGTACCCACGCTGGTCGACTGGACCGCAGCAACCGCAGTTGCCGGTTTAAATATGGCCGGCGTGCCTGTTTATAGAGAGGGCGCCTTTCTGGTCGTACCCAGCGGCACGTGGTCAATCGCGGACGCTTGTAGCGGCATTGCGTATCTACGCACTGTCACTATGCTGGTGACGTTGTATGCATGGTCAATGTATCGCTCTCCATTCAAGCGGCTCGCGTTCATCGCAGGCGGTGTTGCAATCGGCATTGCTGGAAATTGGCTGCGAGCTTTCTTGACAATATTGATTGCGCACATTTCCGATAACCGTTATCTGCGCGACGACCATTCTACTTTTGGGTGGGTGCTTTTTGCGCTAATGCTGGTGGCATACTCAGCGATCGGATATCGGTATCGTGATGGCGATAGCAGCAAGGCGCTCGCATCAGAGGCGAAAATCCTTGACCCAACCACCGCATCAGCAGGCGTCCCGCACGGAGTCGCCAATGGCCGGGCACCAGACAGGTCACAAGGCCGGTCACAGATCGCCGCACTAATCATGTCGTCATCAATACTCAGATTTGTCAGCATTTCAGTCGCCTCCGTTGCAGCCGTAGCGATCTGGCCTATTACCCAACAACAGTTAAAAGCGCCTTCGTCCAACGTTGGAATCGAGGTGCCGGATATAGCACCAGCAGGGGGCTGGATAAGTGTGGCGGGGCCCGCTGTGCGGTGGACGCCAAGTTTGACGAAACCGTCGCGTGAGCGTGTACAGTCTTTTGAAAAGCTGGGCCATCGCGTAGATGTCTTTATCGGCGTCTTCCAAGATCAAACCTGGACTTCAAAACTGGTCACCGTCGCGAACGGCTTCGCGCTTCAAGACAATGCTCGTTGGACTTTGGCCGTGCGGGGCAATGTGAATACAAATTTCTCGACGCAAACGATAAAAGTGGACACCGGCCTCATCTTGGGTAGTGAGATGCGAATTCTTGCATGGCGCTGGTACTGGGTGCATGGGTTGGCAACGGCAAGTGATGTACGCGCCAAATTGGCTCAACTCAGCACGCGTCTCGCGGGACAACCTGATACATCCGCCTGGGTCTCGGTTTATACGGACGCGAGCGCCTCCCCCATCGAAGCTGCCGCGACCTTGGATGAATTTATGCGGGATGTGGGACCATCAATTCACGCATCATTGCAACGCCTCTCTACCGCCGCACCTCGTTAAAAATGCGCTGGCATCCATTTTGGCTAAATTGTGATTGAGGCATTTCCCTACACCCCGGCCAGCTGGGCATATGGCATCGCAGCCGTTATTTTTACTGCCTTTACGCTACAACTTTTATTGAGCTGGAAAGGCGGACTGCGTGCATCGGTGCTGCTTTGCACGGCAATCACGAGCGCGGTCTGGTCTATTTGCGTCTCCGCGGCAATAGCGTTTCCGATTGCTGAATTTTGGATCGTAAGCCGTGCGATTGACGCGGTTCGGCTTGGTTGCTGGCTTTTGTTTCTACTGCTGCTGGCGGAAAGTTCGCACCGCACGAATCCGAATATCATCGGCCTGCGAGAAATTCCCCGCCGATGGCTGGCACTGACACTTGTGCTGACCATTGCGGCATTGATGCCCTACGCGCCGCCATGGGCCGTTGTCGTGGCAGACAAAACTTTTCCGTTGGCTTTTTATGCAGTTCTGGGAATTGCCATCTTCGGCTTGGCGCTATGCGAGCAGCTTTATCGCCGAACCCCGAGGGATCGACAGTGGGCGATCAAACCGCTCATCATCGGACTGTCAGGGATGTTTGCCCTAGATTTGATGCTTTTTTCGGGCGCAGCGCTGTTTAAGAATCTGGAACCCGGTTTGTGGGCTGCCCGCGGCATGACGCATGCGCTGGCAATCCTTTTTGTCGCCGTCGCGACCGCACGCAATCAGTCATGGACGATAAATCTTTACATCTCACGCGACATGATTTTCCACTCCACGACGGCGGTGGCGACGGGTGTTTACCTCGTCATGGTGGCTACTGCCGCCTACTGGGTGCACTTTTATGGCGGGGAATGGGGAGCCACGCTAAGGGTAACGTTCATTTTTGCCTCGGTGCTTGGGCTCGGCGCGCTAATATTCTCGGGCAGTCTGAGATCACGCTTGCGCGTATTCATTAACAAAAATTTATTTTCACATCGGTATGATTACCGCCGGGAGTGGCTTCAGTTCACGCGGCTACTGGGCACTTCAGAACAGGGTGAAACTTTATACCAGCAGGTCATCCGTTCTCTCGCAGGTCTGGTCGAAAGTGGCGGTGGTGCGATTTGGCTTGAGCACAAGGACCAGTCTTCGCACGGCTCACGTAGTACAAGCTCGTATGGCGAAATAGCGTCACTTAATCTGGCTACGGTCAACGACGTAGAAGCTTCCACAAGCGCATTTTTATCGTTCCTAGCCCGCACAGGCTGGGTAATAAATATTGACGAATTCCGTACTTCGCCCCAAAAATATCCTGGGCTCGAGCTGCCCGTTTGGTTGGATAGCCTAAAGGGGGCTTGGCTAGTGATTCCCCTCATGAATGTCGCGGATCTCACGGGCTTCGTCGTCGTGGCCCGACCGCGAACACCGATTGATATTAATTGGGAAATACTCGATTTGCTCAAGACGGCAAGTCGGCAAGTAGCAAGCTATCTGGCGCTTTTCCGGGCAAACGAAGCGCTGATCGAATTAGAGAAATTTGACGCATTCAACCGGATGTCAGCGTTCGTTGTTCACGATCTGAAAAACCT
>JBBRZG010000122.1:0-11166 GCA_038236905.1 Burkholderiales bacterium | reverse complement strand
TGAAAAGAAAACGCTTCGCTGTGCTTAAAGCGGGTGCCGCCGTTGAGGCCGATGCACGGCACGCCGCACACGGTAAATTCCACCGTGAGCACATTGCCCGCGCTACCGCCGGGAAAGTCGGATGGCGCACGCTGCACCGCACCGACTGCGCTTTCGGGAAAGGTATCGGCGTAAAAGCGTGCCGCCTCTTCCGCGTCATGGTCGTACCACAGGCAGATCGTATTTCTCTTCATCGTTTCTTTCCTGTATTCGCTATCGGCGACGGTCACTACTGCGGGTGAGCGCTTCGCTAACCAACATCAAGCCTCCGCGATAATTTGAAAGCCGCCGTAGATCATGCGTTTGCCGTCAAAGGGCGGCTTAACGTCAGTTTGCATTCGTGCGTCCGCCATGACGTTTTTCCAACCGTCGTCGCGCGCCTGCCGTGACGGCCACGTTATCCACGAGAACACCACCGCTTCCGAGGGCTCACGCTTCACCGCCAGCGAAAATGACGTCAGCTTTCCCTCTGGCACGTCATCACCCCAGCATTCCACGACGCTGAGTGCACCGTGCTCTTTGAAAATAATTGCCGTTTCCTCGGCATGTTTTAAATAGGCGTCGCGATTCTCGGTTTGTACTGCAACGATAAATCCGTCAATGTAATTCATGGCTGTTTCCTCTCTTAAGTGTTGAAGTTAAGGCTACTTTGCGTCTTCGTGCTTTGATCCTTTGAGCAGTGCAACAATCGCCATCGCATGGCCGTGACCGAGTTCAAAGTCTGCTTTAAGCCACGCCACAATTTCGCCTGCTTTCACCCCGGCTTTCAACGTATTGCCGTCGGTAAATCCTTTCTTATCGGCAAGCTTGCGGAAGTCTTCGGGACCTTTGCCGGTCTTTGCTTGAATGTTGTCGAGATAGGCTTGAAATGACATGGTGGGCTCCCAGGTTTGAGCGCGCTTCGTTTAAGGACGATTCGGCTCGCGAGGTGGAATCAGATGGGCCGGAGAAATGGCCGAAAGAGTTTTTTGAGCTAATTCTTCAACCCGGAATATTCGCTTCCACCAGCGCAGCAAGCTTGGCGAGCGAATCCTGCCAACCGAGGAAGCACATCTCGACCGGAATCGCCTCCGGAATACCCGATTGCACGATGTGCAGATCGGTTCCGCACGAGATCGCTTTCAAGTTCACCGTGACCATAATTTCTCCGGGCAAATCGGGATCGTCGAACTTGTCGGTATAGCGAATCGCTTCGTTTGGCTTCAATTCCAAATACTCGCCGCCAAACGAATGAACCTGGCCGCTGCCGAAATTTGTAAACGACATTTTGAATGTGCCGCCGACGCGAGCGTCCATCTGATGCACTTTGCAAATAAAGCCGTAGGGCGGTATCCAACTGGCCATTGCGTCTGCGTCCAGAAAGGCGCGATAGACCTTCTCTGGGCTCGCGCGCAAGATGCGATGTAGTTGAACGGTTCCGGTTGTCATGTTCATTTCTCCTGTGCGGCCATGCCGCTGATGTCCATCAAAAAAGTTTTCCAGGCATGACCGTCTGGGTCCGACGAGCTGCGACTAAACATAAAGCCCATATGCTACGGTGGATTGCTGCCAGCGACGCCTCCCGCCCTGCCCGCGGAATGCGCCAGCGCGTTGACATCGTCGCGGCTAATATCCGAGTCTTTCAGAATATTTGTTGATTTTCATTCAGCCCGAATTGCTTCGACTTGAATGCGCAATGCCACATCCATCTTGAAGCCCCAATCTTTGCCTGCATCGAGACCGAATTCTGCGCGATTGAATGTGGCGGTTGCGTCGGCACCGCATAGCTCTCGTTTGAGCAGTGGATGCGGAACGCATTTGAATGCATTGATGGTCAATACAACAGGCTTGGTGATGCCCCGCAGCGTCAACTCGCCATTAACCTTGGTCGGCGCACCGTTCACGAAGCCCGTCAGTTGGCCTTTATAGGTCGCCTTGGGATTATTGGTGACATCAAAAAACTTGTCGCCCTTAGCCCACGCATTCATCGCGTCCAGCCCGAAATCAATGGTCGATAAATCAATGGCGAGCTCAACTGTCCCGGTCCCAACCGTCTTATCCATGCTGACAATCCCAGCGGTCTTGTTGATCTTGCCGCGCCACACCGAGACACCCATATGATCGGCCTCGAAACTCGGATAGGTGTGAGTCGGGTCGATGTTATAGACGGTAGGAGCTGCGTCCACCGACTGCATTGTCACTAGTGCCGACAACGTCACGACTGTCAGCACCGCTGCGATTTTCTTAAACATGATTGGTTTTCTTTCTGCGTTGGTTGTAAGTTCAAAAAGGGTCATCACGCCGCACGCGCGGACGCGGCGGCAACATCGAGTTCACGCACCGGGCGCACTTCGATGCTGCCGTATTTAATGGGGGGAATTTTTGAAGCGAGACGGATGGCATCGTTCAAGTCCTTGGCGTCGAGCAGGTAAAAGCCTGCGAGTAATTCTTTGGTCTCGGCGAAAGGGCCGTCAACGACCGATAGCTGGCCATTGCGCACACGCAAGGTTGTCGCGGTTTCCACTGGATGTAGCGGCTCGGCCGCGAGTAGATGCCCGCTCTCCATCAGGCTCTGGCCGGCAGCGAAGCAAGTCTCGTCCGGACACGCGCTCCAGTTTTCTTTTGAGAGGTAGACGAGGGCTAGATATTTCATGTGGTCTCCAGGTTGCGTTCAGATTGCAATCGACTCGCCGTTGACAATCCACGGCGTGCCGAATTTATCAACCACCATACCCCAACACTTTGCCCAAAACGCCGGCTGCATCGGCATGGTGATGTTCCCGCCCTCGGCGAGCGCATTAAAGATGCGTTTTGCATCGTCGGTGCTGTCGTAATTGAGCGTGAGCGTAAAGCCCTTCATGCCTTCGTACTGCATCTGGCCCGGACAGTCGCCCGCGTACAGATAACCGCCAGCCGGCAGCGCCAGGCACGCATGCAGAATGTGATGCGCGGTGGCGGCGGGGATCTCTGCGGCCATCGGCGAATCAGCCCCACTCATCATCACGTCGATCTTGCCATCGAGTGCTTCAGCGTAGAAATTCATCGCTTCGCGGCAGTTCCCGTTAAACGAAAGGTAGGAAATAGGGTGTGGCATGTTGGCTCCTGAGGTTGAAAGTTTTTGCCTTGCACACCCTAGTCGAACGCGAATTGCCCAAATCGACATCGCCGGAAATTATTTTTAACAGTCCGCGTGTTAACCACTAACCCGTCAGTTCAGCCAAACGCCTTTCGATAAATTGCCGTGCCGGTCGCTGCTCCGTCAGCGCAAGCGCCGCTAGATAGGCGTCGCGCGCGTCGTCGAATCGCCCAAGGCGGCGACACAAGTCCGCTCGCGCGGCATGGGCAAGATGATATTTCTTGATTGCGTCAAGCGTCAGCAGGCGATCCACCAATAAGAGTCCCGCTGCCGGGCCATCGTGCATCGCAACAGCCACCGCCCGATTCAATTCCACAACCGGTGAGGGCTGCACTAGCAGCAATTCGTCGTAGAGCCCGACGATCTGCGCCCAATCTGTCTGATCGTAAAGCGACGCCTCTGCGTGCACGGCGGAAATAGCCGCTTGCAAGCAATAGGCACCAAAGCCACGCGAGCCCAACGCGCGTTCGACCAGGGCCGCACCTTCCGCCACGAGCAGGTGGTCCCAATCACCGCGGTTCTGCTCATCTAGCGGCACAAGCTGACCATCTGAGTCCGTCCGTGCGCGCCGCCGCGATTCGTGTAACAGCATCAGGGCAAGTAAGCCTAAAACCTCAGGTTCTGGCAATAGATCCGCCAACAGGCGCGCGAGCCTGATGGCCTCAGCCGAAAGGTCGGCGCGCGTGACCGCCTCGCCCGAGGACGGCGAATAGCCTTCGTTAAACACCAGGTACACCACCTGCAAAACGCTCGCGAGGCGTTCGGGCAACGCGTCTCTCTCGGGCACCTGATAAGGAATGTGGGCATCACGAATCTTGGTTTTAGCGCGGACGATGCGCTGCGCAAGCGTCGGTGCCGGTAACAAAAACGCGCGGGCGATTTCCTCGGTGGTGAGCCCGCAGACTTCACGCAAGGTCAACGCAACCTGCGCGTCTTGCGGCAGGGCGGGGTGACAGCAGACAAAGATTAATCGCAGGCGATCATCTTCGAGTTGATGTTCATTTCCAATATCGTTTGATTGATCGGGCAGCGACTCAGCAAGCGTTTCAGCCAACGCATCCATGTCATCAACCGCGCTAAATCGCGATTGCCGCCGAATCGAATCGATGGCCTTGAAGCGACCCGTTGAGACCAGCCATGCGCCCGGATTGGCAGGGATGCCATCAACCGGCCATTGCTCAACGGCCGCACGAAACGCATCATGCAAGGCTTCCTCCGCCAAATCGAAATCGCCAAGCAGGCGCACGAGCGTGGCAAACACACGGCGCGCGTCGCGACGATAAATCGACTCAATCTGTTGATGCAATGCGTCCATCGGCTGGATTCTAGCAGTCTAAGTAACATCGCCGTTTAACGGGCAGTTTCAGGCAAAAATGCTTGAAACCGCGCTTAGTTATTGGGGTTTTGCGTTGCGTTGTAATTCGAGGTCGCGTCGAAAATTCCATGCGCCAATCGAAGAATTTTTTGCTTTGCGGATTGCCAAACACATATAACGCTGAACCCTTTGCTGCCTTGCACTCAGTAGCCCAGGGGCGTTAAACTCATTAAGTCTAGTTTTGATTAACCTCCCTGAAATAGAGGAACATCGTGTCAACTGTAAAAAGCATGCTCGCCCAAAAAAGCAGTACTCTTATCCAAGTCCACTCCAGCGATATGGTGATCGAGGCGTTGGAAAAAATGCGGGACAATCGCGTGCGATCCGTGCTCGTGATTGACGACGATCAGCTGACCGGCATCATTACGCAGGGTGATTGCGCGATCAAAGTGTTGCTTCCGGGGCTTGATGCCGGCAAAACACTCGTCAGCCAAGCAATGACGCGTTCGCCAATGACAATCAAGCCAGAAGATTCAATTGAGGCGTGCATGGGGCTTATGGTCAATCGGGGTTTTCGTCACCTACCTGTGCTAAACGAAGGCAAGGTGGTGGGGGTGATTTCCATCGGCGACGTGGTGAAAGACATGATGCGCGAGATGGGGCACACGATTAATTTCCTTGAGACCTACATCAAGGGACACGGCGTTCAGTCGTAACACACTGCCGGCAGGGCCAGACCAGCCGCAATCGCGGCATAGGGAATTCCAAGGGCCAAGCTGAGGCCCCTCTAATTTTTCGCATCGACGACGCGGGCACTCGACCTTTTGCACGCCACCGGAGCGAATGGTCAAGTGGCGGTTTGCAGAGATTGCCAAATTGAAAATAGATTTCCGCCGATATGCATGGCAATCGGAACATAAATGGATCGAGTCATTTCGCGAGCCAGCCCAAGAATTATTCCGTCAATAACGAGTAACGCGAGGATCGGTATCTCGTATTGAACGTGAGAAATTGACCATAGCGCAGCCGTCACAAATATTGCGCCATAAACACCAAGTCTTGTTCGCTTGAGCGCCGACATGAGCAAGCCGCGAAATGCGAATTCCTCGGCAATAGGCCCGAGAATTCCTATGGCAAGAATTCGCAACGCAATCATTCCCGCCGAGTACTCTTTCCAAGACTTTGGTGCAGATTGATCAAGTAGCTCTTCGACGGCGACAAGCGCCACCCAGAACACCAGAAATATGATTGCGGTAGAAACCACAGGCACGCGGAATCCGAGGTCTTCTGCAAAAGAAAGTTTTTTCTTTTTTGCTGCGAACGCCATTAACCCAATTGCAATCGCAGGGAGAAGCACTTTGGCTAGTGTTGGCAGCAGGGGGTCGCTCATTCGTGGGTCCTCAAATTTAGGTGACGCTCGAGTATCATGCTAGCCGTTCTACGCGACGAGTAAATTTCATTTTCCAATTCGTTTCCCAGGTAATGCCGGCGTCGGCGGAGAACGCTTGCTCCCAGCGCGGGTCGCCATCTTCGGGAACGGTCCAGCTGAATCGCACACGGATGTCGATGCCGTTCAACACGTCATCGGCATAGAACACCCCGACGCCGTCTTTGAATTGGCCGATGACCGGTATGTCGAGGCGGTGCGGACTTCGTGTATCCAGCCACCAGATCGCCCATGTTCCCGACGCCGTGTCGTACGAACGAAACGCCGCGGCGCGATAGTCGCCCTCTGGCAGACGAAGTAGATTGTCTTCAACGTTACCGAGACCGCCGAGAATTTTTCTCGTGGTGGATTCGCCGCTGAAGCCGATCCACTCCTGACATCCACTGAGCCGCTCCTTGAGCCGGCTGTGCTCAACCGCCCAAGTGCCGATAATGAAGTCAAAGTCTTGCGTTGGCGTGTTTAGTTTTTCGGTCTTAATCATCGTTGCTCCGAGGAAAGGATTTTCTAGTGGCGAGGGTTTGCAGTGAGCGACTTGGGGCGGCCATCCCGCAATTTTGAGGGCTTAGAACGTATGTGTAACCCAGCCTCGCTCCTATTAATCTAACCATATGCTGCTTAGTGCGCAGACTGACATTCACGGGGCAAGCGTTTCGGCAGCAGCGCGCAAAAGTGCGCGCGAATATAACCTGTGGAAACCTAGAAGCGCGGTTGCAACAAAACCGATACTTTTCTCGCCAGTGGTGGGATTTACACGTGGCATCACCGCAGAACCGAAGAAGAGCATGGTGCTGCTTGACGCCGTGCTGCTTGACTCCGTGCCGCCTAGGCCCGTGCCGCCCGGCAGCATGCCATCCACCGCGGCAGCATGAAGCCATGAACGTGTTTTTCCCGTGATGTCCTTTAGCAGTAACTCATTTTCAATTCGCGCTTCAACCGACCATACCGCAAACGTGTTCGAGCGTCCACCCGCCAAGGCATTTACGTCCGTATCCGTCGACGGCCGGCCTGCAATCCAGCTAAGAATCGCCCGCTCAATGCGAAAAAGTCGCGAGGTGTAAAACGCGTTGACAAATTGCTGCTGCGAAAATATGCCGGGGACGTTAATCGTATAGACATCCGTATAACCACCGTTTCCAACATATCGCGCGAGCAATGAGGATTCTGGAACTTCGCAACTAGAGATTTTGGGCATCGAGAATTGTAGCGCCTGACTTGGGGTGAGCAACAACAAGCTGTCTACTTAAATTGGAATTCGCCTGAGCAATTATTGAACACTATATTTGGCGGGCATCCGCAAGCATTTTTGGCTGGAAACGTTCATAGATAAAAGACTTTTATTTTCTCGTGGCCGCGACATGTTGATTGTTAAGACGCTTCTTCTATAGCTATCAGCGATGATTTTTTTGTTGTCGTTTTATGCCACTCAGTCAACTGAGTCGCGACGCTTGAGCGATGCTGTTGGCGACGTTGGGCGTGGCAACGTGTTCGGCCAGAAATGATACGAGAAAGTAGCCAAGGATCGGACTGGCACCGAAGCCAAGCAGGGGTACAGGTGTGACTTGGAGCGGTGCCAAGGCATACAGAGTTGCAAAATAAATGGCGACCGACTGCAGGCCAACCGACCGCCGCACGAATGCCAGCCACGCTAAAGCCAGCACCGGCAGACAAGCCGCGATGATCGCGGTGAGCAGAGCCGCGCGGGCGAAGTCGCGCGCCACATCGAAGACGCCCTCGACGTAGCACACAGGAGATAAAGGGTCTGGCAGATACCAACCAGCAAATGCCGTAATCACGAGCGTAGCAAACGCAATTACTTTATAGGTGCGTGCCAAATTGGAGACAGCAAGAATGGGAACTGCCGCCAACACAAACGCGCTTAGTTGAGCCGCGTCGGGTTGCACGTAAAGGCTTAGTGCGACGAGCATTGCCGCGACCACGCAGGCGGGTTGGGACGCGTTTTCGGACGCGCTAGCATGCTGCCAGATAAAAAGGAATGCAGGCACCACAACTGCCACGACATAAAGACGCACGCCACCGATAACCAGCCAACGATGCGGATTACCCGGTAATCCAAAAGCAAGAGGCACAAAGAGGCATGCCGCCATCGCAAAGAGAATCTTGTACGGGGCGCGAAGAAAAATCTTCGTCTTCCTTAGACGAAGCAGTATGAGCAGAGCGACCGCGCCGATTACAGCTACCGCACCCTGTTGCATAAGCAGGGGCCGCGCGGCATCCGCGATGGCCATTAGCAGGAGCGAGGCTAACAGCGCAGGGCCGGCGGCAATGAGCAGAAGGCGTGTTGTCATTTAAAGTTCGCTCGCCTAACGTTTAAATGAACCGATTGCGCCAACAGCACCCGCTTGAACATTGATCCAGTACAGGCCAGTCGGAGTATGTCGATAGGGCCTCAGCTAGTTGTTGAGAAAATATCTCGTTATTGGGAATTTTTCAGTGTCCCCAAACGCGACTTCTCGGATCCCCGAGTCGTCGAACTGTTGGATTGTCGCGTATGGATAAGAGGCACATATCGGTGAATATTTAGCAACGACGAAACGGGATGAATTCTCAACCAGTTGATGAATCGCATGGAGAAGTACATTGAATAAAAACTTAGGTTTCATTTGCGTCTAACTGGTTTGACTAATTCAACGTGCCCGGGGGTATTTGCAATGAAGACGAAAACTTGGGGCTTTGCGCCGGGCAGTTGATTCGCGGTTGCACGAATGGTGACCACGAGACCGCCCGCTTTGACTTGGTTTGCAGTGACTTCAAACACCGCCGTACCTCGCCCGATTGGTGGGATCAGCTCGCTAATAGCCACCGCTTTCCGTGCTGCGTTGGGGTCCGCCGGGTCGGGCAGCCATTCAACAAAAGCCCGTGACCACAGATGCTCCCAACCCTCGGTGGTAACGATGATTTTGTATTGCCCGGTAGCTTGGCCACTTTGCCAATGGCCAGTGGTAACCACGCTCACAACTTCCGGCGGAACGTCCGGCAATGGCGCTGCCTGTACGTTGCAGATTGCAGATAATACGGCCGCGACGAATACGGCTCGAATGATAGCTCGCGGCGGGCGAGCTGAGCGGCGAATCATAGCGACTACGCGACGCCTAGGCTTCAATATCCGCATCACCAATCTACCTCCGCTTACTCATGGCCATGCCCGGACTGAAGCCGGCGGCCACATAAAACGGCACCATCGCCGGCGCGCATGACAGGTAGATCCCAAACACATCGAGCCGCTCAACCATTTGCGTCAAGAGCTTCGTGCCGATTCCCCTCCCCCGGTATTCGGCTCGAACTTCCACTGCGGATATGTAGGCACAGGCAACACCGTCACTCAATGCCGCGATGTAGCCACAGATAGAGGCGGATTCGGTGTCGCGGGCGAGGATGACCCGTGTGCTGCGTGACAACATTTCAAACAGCGTGCCCTCGGGCGGCTGGAAATCCCAATGGGCCAAAAAACCTACCAGGTCAGCGCGCTTGAGATCCGCGAGAGAGTCTGAATATTCGATCATTAATAGACGCCGATTGATTGCGTTACACGCGCGGAAACGGCAGACCACCTGCCGCTGGTGCTCTAGTTGAACGATAGGCTAAGCCGCATTTGGCGGAACCACGGCCAGCAGCTCGAAAATACTACAAACCACGGGCATCCGTTGCGTTGGTGCCCGCCCGATCTGCGCGCACTCGCGCGAGAAGAACGCCCAGTGCCCCGCGCGCCAGTAGTCAAGCGACCCGTCGCCCTCGCCTTCAATTGCGGCGTACTCCGCTGACACTTCATTGAACGGAACGATCGTCACACTCGTAAGCCGCGTGAGCAGAACCGGCTCGTTCTCATGATCTATGACGATCTCGACATCATCTTTTTGAGGCAAAGCCTCGCCCTCGTACTCAAATGCCCAAAGCAAAGCGGTGCCAGCGCGTTTTGGTCCAAGCCGGATGAGATCGATAAGTGATTTCGACAGCTCCGGTGAGTCACCGAAGCCGTCCACGCGGACGTTTCCTGCTGGGACGTGAATACCCCGCTGGGTAAGTTTCTGAATCAGCGATTCAACTGATGGAACAGTGGTCAAAATCGGTCTGCCTTAATCTTGGAAGCACAAAATCGATATTGTAACTCTAGCACCGGCGCGCGTCTTTGAGCATTTGTGACTGAAGATGCTCACAGATATTAGGTTTTCCGTTTTTTATATCGACAAGTGTTCTGAATTCAATCTTGTTTTTAATGGATTTTTCCATCGCTTTACATTTCTTGCAACGCTCACGAAAGTCATTCGATTACTTCGGCTGTTGCCCGCCTCTGCGGATGAAACTCTGCGGACATTTATTTCGCCGCTCCCGCGAGTGATTCTGGCGTAGTACAAACGGGCTTACGAAGCCGAAGTTCGATTTGGTCAAGAAGCGCTGGCACGCCATTCGCACCGCCGCGCGGCCCGAATCCCTGCTTCGAATTTGTCCCGCCCACGTCTCACTCAGTTCCTTTGGCGGCGTGGCACTCATATCGTAGATCGTAATCTTGGCCAGCTCATCAAACCCGCGCCACTTGGTCTTGTTGAAAAGCTCGCGGTACTTTTCGGCCGTTGTCGGCACGATGCGTATGCCAACTTCAAATCCTTTTGGCAACCGCGTGCGAAACGGACTGCACCGATATACCATCCTTGATGCAATCAGCTGCCGCCCACAGGTTTGTGAAAAAAAAACATACCAAGAACGATATCAGACGATTCATGTTTTCTCCTTCGCTTTGGGTTTAAAAAATGCGCGTTTCAATGATTTCAGCAGAGCATTTCTTTGCCAGTGAGGCAAAAGTTACCAAGTGTACTACTTACAAGATAATTCCCAAGCTAGCATTGTCGCGAGTGACTTGCGACATACCACTTGAGACATGCCACTTTTGCCGATCCGAGTGCCAGCGGCAGCTAAACCAGCAGCTCCTTGCGCGCAAGATCATTGAAGGTTTGGAGGTAGATATTACGACGACGTTTGCTTGGGACTTCCAGAAAGTCCTTGGATCTTTGATCTTCGCGCCATGGCGAAAGTCGACCGGGACGTACTCTCAAAACGCGACGACGCCGCTGAACAGTGCAAGAGGCAAGACCTGATCCAATACTGTTCGGTTAAGCAAGTTTCCCATAGATTTTCCGTTTCGGCACGGGTAGTGGTGCGAGCTGTTGCGGCGAGAAATTGACTTTCACATTGCGCGCTACCGTGCGGTCATGACTGGCGTAAGGGGAATTACGGCGC
>JBBRZG010000121.1:0-11214 GCA_038236905.1 Burkholderiales bacterium | reverse complement strand
GATGGTGATTGACGCGGCCAAGGGCGTGGAAACGCAAACCATCAAGCTACTCAATGTCTGCCGAATGCGCGCGACGCCGATCATCACCTTCATGAACAAAATGGATCGCGAGACGCGAGATCCGCTTGAGCTGCTCGACGAAGTAGAGTCGGTATTGAAAATTCAGTGCGCGCCGGTGACCTGGCCAATCGGTATGGGCAAAACGTTTCGCGGTGTTTATCATTTGCTGCGTGATGAGATCATGCTGTTTGAAGCTGGCGAAGATCGCAATACCGGCGAATTCGAAATCATCAAGGGCATCGATAATCCGCGCTTAGCCGAGATGTTCCCGATGGAAATTGAGGAGCTGAAAATGCAGGTGGAATTGGTCAAGGGCGCGTCGCACCCCTACGATCTCGATGCATTTTTAGCAGGGACACAGACGCCGGTATTTTTTGGCTCGGCGATTAATAATTTCGGCGTGCGCGAAATTTTGAATGCGCTGCTTGATTGGGCGCCCGCACCGCGTTCCCGCGACGCGACGAACCGAACTGTCGAATCCACCGAACCTGCGTTCTCAGGCTTCGTGTTCAAAATCCAAGCGAATATGGACCCCGCCCACCGCGACCGTATCGCGTTTCTGCGTGTGTGTTCAGGCAAGTTCGAGCGCGGGATGAAGATTGAGCACCTGCGCATCCATCGCGAAATCCGCGTCAATAACGTCGTCACGTTCATGGCCGCGAGCCGCGAGCAGGTCGAGGTCGCCTATGCGGGCGACATCATCGGCCTGCCCAACCACGGCAATATGCAAATCGGCGATTCGTTCTCCGAAGGCGAGCCGCTGCAATTTACCGGCATCCCCTATTTCGCACCGGACTTTTTCCGCGCGGTGCGGATTCGCAATCCGCTGAAGGTCAAGCAATTACACAAAGGCCTTCAACAGCTGGGCGAAGAAGGTGCGGTGCAAGTGTTCAAGCCGGTGAGCGGCGGCGATTTGATTTTGGGGGCGGTCGGGGTGCTGCAGTTTGAAGTGGTCGCGAGTCGTCTGCAAAATGAATATGGCGTTGATGCCGTATTCGAAGGCACCAGCACCACCTGCGCGCGTTGGGTGACGGTGAAAGAAGGTGAAGACAAACGCTTGCTGGTCGATTTTGAAAATGCGCTCGCGCATAACGTGTCTTATGACGCAGCAAATAATCTGGCGTACCTATCACCGAATAACGTGAATTTACGATTGACCGAAGAGCGCTGGCCGAAGCTGGTTTTCCATACCACACGTGAACATGCGGTCAAGTTGGGCGCTTGAAAATTAGTTGTATTTGCGGCCACTCTATCGCGTACGAAAAATGTTGTGGGCGATATTTAGATGATCACGAATCGGCGCCCACTGCCGAAGCGCTGATGCGTTCTCGCTACACGGCCTACACAAAATCGCGTGATGATTATGTGCTGGCGACGTGGCATCACACCACGAGGCCTGCTACGTTGTCCGCGCCAGATGAAGCACCGCCAAAATGGCTGGGGCTTGAACTCATAGAACGGACAGTGCATTTGGCGAAGGCGGAAGTTTTAAATGCTACAAACAACGCCATGGATCCGAACGAGGCAACGGTAGAGTTCGTCGCTAGGTACAAAAGTGGTGGCGGGCGGGCGCGACGATTGCATGAAATCAGCAGATTCGTGCGCGAACAAGGGCGTTGGTTTTACGTGGACGGGAAGATGTTGGGCGACTAAACGCACGGGAAAATAGGGCGCTAGCGGAACGCGGTGAAGACGGGCAATATCGAGGCAAAAATAAAAGGAAATCCAGCATGAACGACGTTGAATATTATTTAACTGAAGAATATATCGAGCTAAACCATCTGTTAAAGCTAACCGGCTTCGCCTCCAGCGGCGGTGGCGGCTCAGCGTTAGTGGTTCAGGGTTTAGTCACCGTCGACGGCAAACCCGAAAGCCGCAAACGCAACAAAATTCGCGTCGGGCAAGTAGTGCGATATGGCGGCGCACGGATTTTCGTGTTGGCGCCCAAGGGAAGCCAGCCAAAAGGCTGATCAAATTTCATGGCCATTAAATCCACCATCTTCAAAGCCGAACTGACGGTCTCCGACATGGATCGCGGCTATTACGCGACGCACGAACTGACCATCGCGCGCCATCCGTCCGAAACCGACGAACGCATGATGGTGCGCGTGATCGCGTTTGCGTTGCATGCGGAGGAATATCTGGAATTTGCAAAAGGCATTTCCACTGACCACGAGCCGACGTTATGGCGTAAAGATTTTACGGGTGCGATTCAAGACTGGATCGATGTCGGCCTGCCGGACGAAAAATGGCTGCGCAAAGCCTGTGGCCGCGCCACCCGCGTGACGCTTTACACCTACGGTGGCAATGCCGCCGAGATGTGGTGGAAGACAAATGCGCCGCTGGTCGAGCGACTGAGCAATTTAACGATCATCAACCTGACGCAGGAATCCACCAAAGCGCTGGCCAAACTTGCCGAGCGCAACATGCAATTCAGCGCTAGCATTCAGGATGGTGCGATGACGTTTTCGAGCGACGCCGAGATGGTGTCAGTGGAGATGGTGGCGTTTAAGACTGTCGATTGATACTCTAGCACTGGCGAGGCGATTAGAGCACAAATGGCTGGTAACGCCCGCCCTGATTAGGGTTTGTTTTAACAACATACTCAACGCACTTTTTTTCGTTCCCACATTTTTGCAATGTAGGGCAGCGCATCAGGAAACTCACACGACGTATTGCCAGGATCAAATGCCACCGACCCGATGCGGCGAACCGCGTCTTCAGTCGCTTTACGGGTCACGGCACTGCAACCACCAAGACTAATCAGCGCATACATCATCGTGCGCCGCATCCAGTTTTCCGCTTGGTGAATCTCGGCTGCAATCCTTTGGATGTAGCCGAGTGCTGCGGTCTCATCAAGCGCCAGGGCGTCTTTCGCGCAGTGTCCCACCATCGACCAACCGGCTCGCTCCAGTTTAGGATCGGCGAGCCAGGCGTCACGGATTTTCGCGGCCAGCGGCGTTCGGCTGGCGAGGTTGGCGAGTGTTTCTGCTGTGGAGGAATCCTTAACTGTTGCGGCCCACGCGTTCAGTTCCTTTTCGGTGATCGCGCTGGCATCGGCGACCATACCCGCCAGCAAGCGCGCATCGTGATTTTCCGTCTTCCACAATTCAGCCGCCAAACTGTGATTCACCTTGATGCGCTTATGCAGCTTGGCAAGATCGCCAAACTTCACCCCAAACATCGGCTCGGCCGCGCCGTGTCGCCGCCAGGTCTTGCGCGTTTGCTCGCTACCGAGGCTTTCAAGCTCTTGCATTACGTCGTTCAGGTTCATAGCTTCACCACCACTCCATAAAAAATAATTTGAGCGATCTTTGCAGGGTCAACTGCGGTGTTGCGAGTTACATGCGAGTGAGATGCGAGTTAGACGCGACTTAGCCTCCCCTCGCCCTTACCCAGTCTGCCTCCGCAAAAGCGAACCATAACGATTTGGACTGCGCTCGATTTCTACAAGTGAGAAACATCACTGGCCCGCGGGCGGTTCCCAGAGTTCAACCTTGTTTCCATCCGGATCGATTACCCAGGCGAACTTCCCGTATTCCGACTCATCAATTTTGTCGAGCACCTGGCAGCCTTCTGTCTTCAAGACCGCGACCAACCCGTGAAGATCGGCGACCCGATAGTTGATCATGAACGACGCGGTGCTCGGCGCAAACGAATTAGTGCTTGCATCGCCTACCGTCCAGATGGTGGTTCCGGCCATCGGCCTTCCTTCCGAATCTGCCCACGAAAACGCGGTGCCACCCCAATCCTGCACGTCGATGCCCAGGTGCGCTTGGTACCAAGCTCTAAGCCTGACGGGATCAGATGAATTAAAGAAGATACCGCCGATGCCAGTGACTCGTTTCATGGTTTTCTCCTCCGGTTGAATACGGCTGGATACGCTGTGAGCTGAAATTATTCCAGAATACTGCGCGCTTCGATAGGATCGGTCTTGACGGGGGCGGGGAATATTTCTTTGCAACGCGCGAGGTTGATGTTGATGACGTTGTCGAGCGGCCAACCTTGGCAAGGTATCTGATCATTGCGCGGACGGCCCGAAACGTCGGAGCAGTCTATCGCGAATATGACTGTTCGCGGGTGCCGGGTTTGGTGGGCGGTAACGCGTTTGAACAGCTGTCTGAAACCGAAAGCAGTGTGATGATGATAAAAATCAGCTATCAATGGAGCCACGCCTCGGTCAGGCAGAAATGCTACGCTTCTCAATGATCGCGGTTGTCCACAAATTCGACAGTGGCACCCAGTTTGCGATGTTTGACGCCTGCATCGATGACGAACAATCCCGGGATGTACGATCAGTCATTCGCTCTTTTCCGGAAAATCCATTTGCTCTTCACTTCGATTAAAGCGCAGGTGCGTGATGTCGGTTCGGAAAAACATGCCCCAGGTCCATTCGACGTAAATTCGGACTTTCCGTCCGAGCGTAGGCATCAACATCAGGTAGTACGCCCGCCATATAAGCCACGCCACTAATCCCGAGACCGGGATGCCGAACACCAGCGCGACACCGCGCATATGGCCCAAGGTCGCCATCATGCCGCGCGATTGATGGTTTAGTGCCGTGGCCTGTTTGCCTGAAATGGTGGCAATAATATTAGCGGCGACGCACTTGCCTGCTTGGTTCGCAAACTGGGCCGTCGGCGGTGCGGGCTGGTTATCGTGTGCGTTGACGGTAAACGCGCAGTCACCGATGGCCCATAAATTCGGGTGATCAGGCACACGCATATCCGGATTGGTAACGATGCGGCCGCGTTCAAGCTTGATCCCGGATTCATCGGCAAGTAGTTGCGCCAGCGCATTCGGCCGCGTGCCAATGGTGGATATGACTGTTCCCGCATCCATCATGACACCGTTGCTCAGTACGATACCGTTTTCGTTGACAGATGCTGCGCTCAAATTTAAGTGGATCTGCACCCCGCGTTCGGTCAACGACTGATAAGCTTTTTTAGCCAGTGACTCCGGCAACTCCGGCAGCAAGCGCGCAATGTTTTGAACAATCGAAACGCGAAGTTCGCGCGCTTTTACGTCAGGATAAAAAGAACTAATGCTGCGCAGACAGTCCATCAATTCGCCCGCAACTTCGCTGCCCGAAAATCCACCACCAATCACGACAAAATGACCCAGCCGATTTCGCACCACGGGATCAGTCTCCAGTTCAATTCTGGCCAATCGCCGGAGCACGATATTGCGAATGTGGATCGCATCTCCGACGGTTTTTAGCGGCAAAGCAAACTCGGCCATGCCGGGAATCAGATCGGTACGGGCTCGATTGCCGAACGCAAATACAAGATGTTCAAAATCAACCTTGGTTCTGCCGGATAAACTGTTTACCATCAAGCACTGCTTCTTCAAATTTACCGCCGCGACCTGCCCCATCACAAACCGGCTGCGCATTTTTGGATCATCCAAGCGCAACACCTCGCGTAGCGGCGCCACAACTTGCGCCGGAAAAATGGAAGCACCTACTGCCTCGGCCAGCATCGGATTAAACGTCGTGTAGCTGTCTTCACTCACCATGACCAGACGGTAGCCAGACGGCAGCTTTTTCACAATCGATCTGGCCAGTGCGGTGCCGGCGAAGCCACCGCCAATCACGACGATATTTTTTTCAGTTTCCATAACAATCACATCGCCTTTTGAATGTTTACATAACCAATGTATACGCCTACTTTGTTACGACCCTGCGAAGCGCAGCATCTGCACCGGCCTGGTTCGGCGACATTAAATTCTCTATGCCTTGAAGCACCGAAACCCTAAAGCAGCTGCGCCGTGAAGCGCCTAAGATTCAAAACATTTATGCCGTAAAACGCCCACGCCGTTGAAGTGCCAGCACATTCGGCGAATGCGCATCCAGCATGGTTAAAAAATCAATCGTCTTAAACGCGCGATCAATCGCCGGCGGACTGCAAATTGATGCCCCAAGCGCAAGATAAGCCGAGAGTAACCGTGGAATTTTCGGCCTCTCGACTGCGGGCGCTGCAATACATTCAAAACCAAGCTGCGGGCGCGTTTGCCATGTCGCGGTTGCCTGATTTGCCGCCATCATTTGGTACGCTGCCACGCCGATGCCTTTGTCTTGGCTGGTCAGGGAACTGCACCCAATCAAATATCGCGCTCCGTGACTCTCAGCGTAGGCGGCAATGCCTTTCCAAAGCAAATTAAGCACCGTAAAATTTCGGTGCTTTTCGCTGATGCAGGCGCGCCCTAGTTCGAGCATATCGGCACGCATGGGTTCAAACGGAGTGAAATCGAATTCACGCTCGCTGTAGTAGCCCAAATGTTGTTGTGCGCTCAATCCCGTTTGCATCCGATAGGTGCCGACTATTTCGCCCGTACCCGTATGCTGCACAATCACGTGCGCACAGACCGCATCGAAGGCATCCATATCCAAACCGGAATCAAATGACTCTACAATTCCCTCGTTCAGTTCCAGATTGAACACGTTAAAGCGTAGCGCCTGCGCCTGCCGTATATCAGCTGGCGTCGTTGCGAGCCGCGCTTCGTAGGACGGTTTGACGATTGCGTTCATGCCGGTTGCCGCGTTGATCATAGGGTAGCCATAAAAAAATAAGTTCGATTTTCGCCACGGGTCGATACGTTTGCTCGATATCATTTATCCAGCGCGCTGCTGGGTTTATCAGTCGTAGCTTTCGCTTGAAGCTTACGAGTTTCTGTAAGGATTGAATTATTTTGGCGACACACCTAGCGTAATAGTCACCGACAGACTAAGAAACGAGTGATGAGTTTTTTGAAAAAATGAGATCGACTGCGCCACAAAAGCGTACTGGAAAATGGCTAGTGAGCCGGAGGGACCACGCGCCCGTTCGAAGCCAACTATGGAGCGCGATTAGCGTGATGGTGACCCTCGCAGGTTGTTCAATGCCAGGGCCACAATCGGCGGAGTCTGCTGTCGAGAAACTACGCGAGCAAGTGCGACTGCGTGCACAGATTGCGGCCGATAAGGCCGAACCGGAGCTTAGTATTTTACGGGGCGGGGTTGCCAACGGACCACGGCTAATATTGGTTCATGGGACACCCGGCGAAGCGACCGGCTGGGCAGATTATTTGCTCGACCCCCCGCCTGGTATGGAAGTGATTGCAGTCGACCGTCTTGGTTTTGGCCGAAGCACTCCTGATGCGGCCGTGACTAGCTTGGCCGCTCAGGCCGACGCGGTGGCCGTGTTGCTGCCCGCAAGTGGGCGGAAGGTCGTGTTACTCGGGCATTCGCTCGGCGGCCCGATTGTTGCGCAACTCGCGGCCATGCATCCGGACCGCATCAGCGCGGTAGTGCTGCTTGCCGCGTCGCTTGATCCAGAGCTGGAGTCGATTCACCCGATGCAACGGGTCGGCTTGTGGACTCCTGTGCGGACTTTGCTGCCTCGCGCCCTGCGCAACGCGAACGAGGAACTGATTGCGCTTAGGGCCGAGCTAGAGAAACTGCGGGATTTATTGCCCGCAATTCGCGCAAAAATCATCATCGTTCACGGTACAAAAGACGATCTCGTTCCGGTTGCCAACGTGGCGTATATGCAAGCGCGATTCACCGGAGCTGCCTGTGTCAAAACCGTATTGTTAGAAGGCCGGAACCATTTTCTGCCCTGGAACTCTGTTGACGTGGTGCGCAAGGCAATCGATTGGGGGGCGGCTGACAGCGTCAATACGGAAACTAGTGCATTCACGAAGGAAAAGTGTTGAACGACGTTGCGCATTTTGCCGACTGGAACACAGTTATCGCGGCGTATAAAGACGCCTTGGCAGGCATGGCCGATCCTTGGGTGATTGTCGTGGTGCTGGTGCTCACCACTTTTTTATTGGAAGACGTTGCCATCGCCGCGGGTGTTGCGTTAGCGGTGCACGGCAGCATTTCATGGGGTCTTTCATTCGCGGCGGTGGCCGGTGGCATTGCGCTGGGCGACATTGGCTTGTACGGGTTGGGAATCGCGGCAACCCGCGTGCCGTGGCTAAAACGGCGTTACGTCGGTGAGAAAGCTGATTGGGGACGGGCGCAGTTGCAGCGAAGATTGTCGAGCGCCATCCTGCTAGCGCGGGTCATCCCCGGTCTCAGACTTGTCACGTACACGGTGGCCGGATTTGTCCGGGTGCCGTTCATGCCGTTTTGCGGATGGGTGTTGTTCGCAGTGCTGCTGTGGACCGGCGGTTTATATCTGTTTAGCGTCGCCATTGGTCATGCGCTGGCCGTGGCGATGGGCATTCCGTTGGCATTGGCGGCAGCGCTGCCGATTTTGCTGTTCGCACTGGCGATACCGATTTGGCGTGCCGCTCAAAAACATCGGCAAGCCTTACGTTAAGCCTGCCGCCGACTCAACCAGCAGCCACTGATAATCAACATGACCGAGAACGTTGCCAATTTATTGGAAAACGCAGACGCTGCGAACGCAGTGGAAAAAAGCCCGTGGCGACCCGCAGCCGCACCGCATCAGGGCATGCCGCCGCTTGCCGTCGACGGTGCGCCGCTGAGTTTTTTCGAGTTCTGGCCGATGTGGGCGTTTTACCCGCCGGTTGCGCTCTACGCGGCATGGTTGATGTTGCGCTATCGCAGTATTTTATTGCCGACGATAGCCAATCCGTCGTTTCCCGGTGGCGGATTTTTTGGCGAATCCAAAGCCGATATTCTTAACCTGGCGGTGCAACACGCGCCGGAGTGGGTAGCGCCTTTTGTGCGCATTGATTTGGTCGATACGCCCGCCATTGATCCCGTGACAGAAGCCGAGGCCGCCCTCGCCTCGCTGGCGAATGCAAACATAACGCTGCCCGTCGTTGCCAAGCCGGACCTTGGCTGCCGAGGCGCGGGCGTAAAGCTGATGCGAACTCGCGCTGATCTTGAAGCCTATCTTGCCGCCTTCCCGCGCGGCGCCAGTTTGGTGCTGCAAAAACTGGTTCCGTTTGAAGGTGAAGCCGGAATTTTCTATGTGCGTTATCCGGGCGAGGCGCGGGGGAAAATTGTGTCGATCACACTCAAATATTTTCCCTATGTGTCCGGCGACGGCATCCGTACTCTGCGTCAGTTGATATTCGACGATCCGCGCGCCGGGCGGCTCGCCCATTTGTACCTACCAAGGCATGCTGCCAAGCTCGATAACATCCCCGCCGCTGGGGAATCGATTCGTCTCGCCTTCGCGGGCAGCCATAGCCGCGGCGCGATTTTTCGCAATGGCACATCACTGGTGACGCCGGCAATGGAAGCGCGCTTCGACGCGATTTCGCAAAGCCTGCCGGAGTTTTATTTTGGGCGTTTTGATGTGCGCTTTGCCGACTTTGCCGACGTAGAGCGCGGCGAGGGCTTTACGATTGTCGAGATCAATGGTGCGGGCTCTGAGAGCACGCATATCTGGGATCGTCGCACCGGCTTGTTCGAGGCGTGGCTGGATTTGATGCGCCAATACCGTTGGCTTTATGAAATCGGCCATGCTAACCGCAAACGCGGTTTTAAGATCATGGGTGCAGTCGAGTTCCTGCGCGGCTATCGGCGGGAAAAATTTCTTACGCCGCAATACCCCGCGACTGATTGACCGTCGGACTAACGTGAAGATTGAGGCTGATTCCCGTCGCGGAAGGCTCAATTAGCCCGTTGCTGAAAATTTTATTTTAAGGTTTTGTTAGTTCCACCGACTACTTGTCAAGCAGTGCCTGACTTGCTGCTGAACTAATCGTTTGCTAAATTATTTTTCAACATTCAAAAGGCTCGTGCATGTCGCACACTTCAGCATCCAAACGTTCATTCGCCGACACGCCTATTCACGATAGCGCTGCCGCGCTCATTAATTTCAATTGCGAAGTGATTGACCAGTCTATTGCGCTTTTGGCACTCTATGATTCACACAACCCCGCCGCTTTTTCCGGTCCGGCTGGCGCTCACCTTCGCCACATTATTGAGCATTACGACGCACTACTTTCGCCGCCAGCAGCTGGTGTGGTGGATTATGACCTTCGTCTTCGTGATCGCGAATTGGAACGCAATATAGCGCTGGCACGACGCCGCTTGCAGGCTTTGCGAATGCGCATTGCAGGCGACACAATGCCTCCAGAAACGCTGCTTCAAGTGCGCGGACAAGGCGGCTTAGAAGGGGATTTTGAATTCGTCATCACATCTTCATTTGGACGCGAATTGGTTTTTGTTGCCAGCCACGCCCTGCACCACTACGCACTTATGCGCCCCTATTGCCAAGCAGCGGGCATTTCTGTGAGCTGCGATTTTGGCAAAGCCCCTTCCACCGTCGCGCATGAACGTGCCAGCGCCGCCCATGTTAAAACCGCAATCACCGGGGCCACTCCTTCAACCCAGTCATCGTCTTCAACCTAGAAAGAAACCGCCATGTCCACGTTAACCCTTCAAAACATTCGCCGATCGTTCATTTCCAAACTGTTATCAGCCTTCGCAACGGCTGTCTTTATTGGTGCTTTTGCGGGTAACGCCTCCGCCACTTCGCCGCCGTCCAACACGTTGAAAACGGGGCTTTTCGGTGGCCGTACCGATACCGCCATTTTGGGTTACGACACGGTGGCTTATTTCACGGTAGGCAAAGCAACCAAAGGCGAGGACGCTTATGTAAACGAATGGAATGGCGCGAAATGGAAATTTGCATCGCAAGCAAATCTTGATTTGTTTAAAGCGTATCCGGAAAAATATGCGCCACAATACGGCGGCTATTGTGCATATGGTGTCGCAGTTGATAATCTGGTCACGGTTGAGCCGGATAAATTCACTATCATTAACGGCAAGCTCTATTTAAACTACGACGCCGATATCCAGCAAAAATGGTTGAAAGACCCGGCCGGATACATCAAGCAAGCCGATAGCAAATTTCAATCTTTGCTGAAAAAATAATCAACGCACTTAACGTAAGGAATTCATCATGTCTTGGTTACGCCGTTACGGCCATTGGCTGCTCACGATATTCGTTGCGTTTGTGTTTATTCAATCCCTGTTTTTCAAATTCACCAACTCACCTGAAACAATTTACATTTTTCAGGGCAAGTTGGACCCATGGGCTGCCAGCCTGGGCTTTCCAGGTATCTTCGCACCGGGCGGCATTTTCTCCGCGCATGTGGTGGGTGTGTTCGAACTAATCGCGTCGGTGTTGGTGATTACCGGTGCGTTTTTAGCAACAAAGCGGTGGGTTCAAGTGTTCGGCG
>JBBRZG010000120.1:0-11374 GCA_038236905.1 Burkholderiales bacterium | reverse complement strand
CTGAATATTGTTTGTATTCGGAAGAAGTCAGCACCTTCACTTTGTCGTCAATGATTCGATCACTCGCGGCGGGCGGGTGGGCACCCGAAATGCAGCAATACAAGGAAGCGCCGATTGCATAGATGTCAGACCACGGTCCCATCAGATCGAAGTTGCGATACTGCTCGGGCGCAGCATAGCCGGCGGTATACATGGGGCGTAATTTTGGCGCGTCGCTGGTCAATGCCTGACGCGCCGCGCCAAAATCAAGCAGTACCGGTTTACCTTCCATGGTGATGTAGACGTTGGCAGGTTTAATGTCGAGATGCAGCAGCTTTTTAGAATGTACCTCGCGCAAGCCATTGAGCAAATGCGTAAACATGCGCCGAATGAAACTTTCGGTGAAGTCCTGGCGATGGCGCGAAATGTGGAACTGCAGAGTGCGACCGCGAACATATTGCATGACCATGTAAACGGTTTCATTAGCGCGGAAAAAATTCTCCACGCGAACAATATTGGGATGCGAAATGGTCGCCAGCGCGCGACCTTCTTCAAAAAAACACTTCAACCCGTGACGAAAAACCGCGAGATTTTCATCAGAGTTAACCTGTACTTCCGCGCCGTCATTTGCGCTGCGCAACCCAAGCGCCGAAGGCAGATATTCCTTGATGGCAACCGGCGTGCCAAATTCATCGCGCGCCAAATACACAATTGAAAACCCACCCGAAGAGAGCAGTTTTTCGATTTTGTAATTTTGCAGCTGGTAGCCGTCAGGCAGTGGTTGATTAGTTTGGGTTGCCATTTTTCATAAAAGGGGCCGAACGCCCGGTAAAACGGGTAACTGGGCGGCGGGTTGGATGCCTAAGCTATAATTCTTGCTCGTTATATTGATGTTGTAAAGCAATTCAAGCGGTTTCGGCTCTTGTTGCAATTCAGTATTTTATGTTGTCCATTATGCTGTTTCACCCAAGTCACTGCATCTAGTTTGCCACTTGTTGTTCGCTATCGGCGTTTTTAGCTTGCGACTTAAATAAGTCCGCCTTTGGGGCATGACTTTACCCACAATTGAACCGCCATCAAATTGCTATGACACCTTCAGTTTCCAGTATGACCGGATTTGCGTCTGTAAGCGGCGAAGTGCCGGGCGGACGATTTCAGTTGGAATTAAAGTCGGTAAACCACCGATATCTTGAATTTCAAACCCGCATGCCGGAGGATTTGCGCTCCCTAGAGCATATTATGCGCGAGCTGGTCGCCGCCAAGCTCACGCGGGGTAAAGTGGATTGTCGCGTGCAGTTCACGCCAGTCGCCGCCCGTGAAGCCTTTTCGCCTAACGAGGCCGCGTTGATGGCCTTGGCTGAGATGCAAACGTTGATTAAAACAAAATTTGCCGCACGCGATCTTTCTGTTTGGGAAATCATGCATGCGCCCGGGGTGATGGCAGCGGAGGCAATGGGCACTGACGATGCTAAAGAAAAATTACTGGCGCTGCTGAGAAAAGCGATTGAAGAACTTAACGCTACCAGTGCCCGCGAGTGTTAAAAGCTCAGCAAGATGTTGATGGAACGTTTGAATGGTATTGATGCGCTTGTCAAACAAGTGACGCCGCTTATTCCGCAGTTGGTCGCGGCGTACCAAGAGAAATTGACCGTAAAACTCACCGATGCGTTCGCGCAGGCCGGATCCGATGAGCGCATCAAACAGGAAGTGGTGTTATTTGCGTCGCGCATCGACGTGGCGGAGGAACTCAACCGCTTGTCTACCCACGTGACCGAAGTAAGGCGCGTGTTGAAGGGCGGTGGCACCGTGGGCAAGCGGCTCGATTTTCTGATGCAGGAACTCAATCGCGAGGCCAATACGCTGGGCTCTAAATCGGTCTCAACCGACGCCACCAATGTATCGGTAGAACTAAAAGTGCTGATCGAGCAAATGCGCGAGCAGATTCAGAACATTGAATAGGTGATGTATTTGGAACACGCGCTAAATTATCTCGGCTGCCTTTACGCCATTGTCGCGCCCTCTGGCGCGGGTAAATCAAGCCTGGTGGCGGCGCTGCTGGAGCGCGACCCCTCGATTCGGCTTTCCGTGTCCACCACCACGCGCCCGCCGCGGCGCGGTGAAGTATCCGGCTGCGAATATCACTTTGTCACCCGTGAAAAGTTTGAGGCGCTGATGGGCGAAGGTGAATTTCTGGAGCATGCCGAGGTTTATGGGAATTTTTACGGCACATCCAAGCGCTGGATTGAAGCGACCCGCGCAGCTGGCGAAGATGTTTTGCTGGAGATTGATTGGCAAGGCGCCCGGCAAGTAAAAAAGATTTTCCCTGATATGAGCTTTATCTACATACTGCCGCCCTCCATCGAGGTGTTACGCGAGCGCTTGGTCAAGCGCGGCAAAGACACAGTCGAGGTTGTAGAGCGACGCCTCGCTGCGGCGCGGGAGGATTTACGCCATGTCCGTCAGGCCGATTATGTTATTATCAACGAGGACTTCAGCTCTGCTTTGGCAGATTTACAGGCAGTCACGCGAGCATTGCGACTGACCGCAGCGCATCAGCTAAAACGATACGCCCACCTTATTTCGTAGCAGTGCACTTAACTGTACGGTCAAGATCGTAACTGGCAGCGTGCAGTTAACAGGGTGTCGCTAAATAAGGCGCAGCGCCTGTTTTCAATGCGCTATCGGTTTTGCAGCAGACAAGTTGTTTCGTTTTTGTCGCGCTTCGTTAACCAGCGATGCGATGGATATGTTGCCAACATACCTTTTGCAGTTATGTAAAACATTCCGGTTTACACGGCGCGCAAAATTGAATCTTTTAGTCTAAGTTCTACCAAATTAAATTCGTGGCGGCAATCCAGCCGCCATGGTTCAGTAGTCCCTTTGGAGTATTCAAAATGGCCCGTATTACCGTTGATGATTGCGTTAAATTGATTCCAAACCGGTTTGAATTAACTCTGGCTGCTACTGCGCGCTCGCGCCAACTGGCACTAGGTTCCGCACCCTATGTTGATCCGGGCAAGGACAAGCCCACCGTGATCGCGTTGCGAGAAATAGCAGCAGGACACATCGGCGTGAGTATTTTGTCACCCGTGGTGCCGACCGCCGCAACCGAGATGTAGGCGTACTAAACGTGCGTTACGCGGCTCGATAGAGAGGGATCTGAGGTCATGAGTAATCATGGATAACAGTCCTCCTCCCCCGTCACCGTCTAGCACCAGTCAACACGCTGGCAGCAACGCAAATCCAGCGCGATCCTCCCGGACGCGCGTTGGCAAGCGCGCCACGGATCATGAAGCGACGCCAGGTTCGGTCGCAGCTGAGAACCTTGGCGGGCCGGCAATCATCCAGCCGCCGGTCGCAGATGCTCACGACGAAACCGAGTTCATCTCGCTTAAGAAGCTGCTTAACTATCTCAAGCCTGCAGATCTGGCAAAAGTTGAAGCGGCGTTTGCGATGGCCAAAGCCGCGCATCAGGGTCAAACCCGCAATTCGGGCGAGCCCTATATTACCCATCCACTGGCGGTCACCACCATTCTTGCTGAATGGCACCTCGACCCGCAGGCTTTGATTGCCGCGATGTTGCACGATGTGGTGGAAGATACGCCCACCACCAAAGATGAAATCGCGACGAAATTCGGGAAGGCAGTCGCCGAGCTGGTTGATGGCGTGTCCAAGCTCGACAAACTGCAGTTCGCCACACTCGAAGAAGCCCAAGCCGAGAATTTTCGCAAAATGCTGCTTGCGATGGCGCGTGATTTGCGCGTCATTCTCATCAAGCTCGCAGATCGTTTGCACAATATGCGCACCCTCAGCGCAGTCTCTCTTTCCAAACAGGAACGAGTGGCGAAGGAGACACTGGAGATTTACTCGCCCATCGCCAATCGGCTTGGGCTCAATAACGTTTACTACGAACTTGAAGACTTAGGCTTCCGTTACTCGCACCCCAATCGGTTCAAGGTGCTTGAAAAAGCTGTCAAAGCAGCGCGCGGCAACCGGCGCGAGGTGATCGGCAAGATACTGGATGCAATGAAAGCCCGCTTGAAAGAATTCCAGCTCGACGCGACCGTCACAGGCCGCGAAAAATTTCTGTCGTCGGTTTACAAAAAAATGCAGGAAAAGCATATTTCGTTTTCCGAAGTCCTGGATATCTACGGCTTTCGAATTATTGTCAAAGATTTGCCCTCCTGTTACGTGGCGCTGGGCGCCCTGCATACGCTGTACAAACCGTTCCCCGGAAAATTTAAAGACTACATCGCGATTCCCAAATCAAACGGTTATCAATCGCTGCATACGACGTTATTCGGGCCGTACGGTACACCTATTGAGTTGCAAATTCGCACAGCCGATATGCACAAAATTGCCGAAGCCGGGGTCGCCTCGCATTGGCTTTATAAAACCTCTGATGCACACGACACCTCGCTGTCAGACGTCCAGCAGAAGACCCATCAATGGCTGCAATCGCTGTTGGAGATTCAATCCGGCACCGGCGATGCGCTGGAATTTCTGGAACATATCAAAGTCGATTTATTTCCCGACGCGGTCTACGTTTTTTCGCCAAAAGGCAAAATTTCGTCGCTGCCCAAGGGTGCCACGCCGATTGATTTTGCCTATGCGGTACATTCCGACATTGGCAACCGTGCGGTCGGCGCCAAAGTAAATGATGAAAGCGTGCCGCTCAGCAGCCGTCTTAAAAATGGCGATCGTGTTGAGATCGTGACGGATGTATCGGGACGGCCCAACGCTGCCTGGCTGAACTACGCGGCCACTGGCAGAGCGCGGGCGCACATTCGCCAATATCTCAAATCGACGCGACTTTCAGAATCGGTTGAGTTGGGTGAGTTGTTGTTGATTCAGGCGGTGAGCTCGCTTAATTTTGCGCCGAATGATATCGGCCGCATCCATTGGCAGCGATTGCTCAAGGGCGATCACGCCACCACCAAAGAGGAAGTGTTGACCGAGATCGGGCTGGGCAAACGCCTCGCTGTGGTGGCCGC
This sequence comes from Burkholderiales bacterium, assembly GCA_038236905.1. GTDB lineage: Bacteria > Pseudomonadota > Gammaproteobacteria > Burkholderiales > Usitatibacteraceae > UKL13-2. The sequence continues at coordinate 6,401 of JBBRZG010000120.1, read as the reverse complement.
GCGCAAGCTGTTCGCGCTCGCTGATCTGGAAGCACCAGAGCATCGGTCCAAAGAAGCGATCATTATTCGTGGTACCGAAGACATGGCCGTGCAGTTCGCGCTTTGTTGTCGGCCCATTCCGGGTGACCCGATCATTGCGCAAATGAAAGGCGGGCAGGGTCTCATCATCCATACCCACGATTGTCCGGCGGTACACCCATTCAAATTCGATCCTGAAAAATGGGTTGATGTGCAATGGGACCCGTCGATTGATCGGTTTTTTAAAGTCGATATTCGTATTCTGGTCACCGACCGGCGCGGTGTGCTGGCCAGGCTCGCGGCCGAGATCGCGAGTGCCGATTCAAACATCGCCCAAGTGCGCATGGACGATTCGGAGGCAGGCGACTCAAAATATTCCACGCTGCAATTTACGATTGATGTAAAAAATCGTTTGCACCTCGCGCGCGTGATGAAACAGCTGCGAAATTTGCCGGAAGTGGTGCGCCTAACGCGGTTAAAATCAGGGCAAATACGCGAGGGCCATAGGGATTCACACAAGGATTCACACAAAGACTCACACAAAGACCCGCAAAAAAACGGCAGCAAGGAACGTAACCCTTTTAAAAACGCCGAGTCACATAAAGAAATTAAAAACGACACCACTCCCGAAAAATGAAAACAATTATCTCGACGCCTTTTGCTCCCGCCGCCATTGGGCCGTATTCACAAGCAGTTCGGGTGGGCAATACTGTTTATCTCTCGGGACAGATTCCGCTTGACCCCGCCACCATGCATTTGGTGGATGGTGTTGAGAACCAGATCAAGCGTGTTTTCGATAATCTGACGGCGGTGTGCATTGCTAGCGGCGGGACGCTCAATGACATCGTCAAACTATCCATATTCATGATCGACCTTGGCCATTTCGCAAAAGTAAATGAGATCATGGTCACCTACTTTAATGAGCCGTTCCCGGCGCGTGCGGCTATTGGCGTGGCCTCGCTCCCACGCGGTGCCCAGGTCGAGATGGAGGCTATTATGGTGTTGCCTGAGGTGTCGTCATCGAGCAATGGTTGAATAGTTGAAGCTCGACTTGTGCGCTCAAAAAATGTTCTTGGATCTCTTTGATTCAGCAGTAAGCGTTTGATTAAATCCGGATTGCCGCCTAAAAAGAAACCGCCCTCGCCCAGCAAACCTCGGCAGGAGAGCGCGTCTACCGCGGCGGAGAAAATGGCCAAAATCGGCCTACGTGCAGATTGGGACTTTGCGCTGCACTTGCCGATGCGCTACGAAGACGAGACCCGCATCACCAGGGTGCGCGATGCCCGCATCGGCGAGGCCTGCCAAGTTGAAGCGGTCATTATCCACAGTGAGGTAACTTACCGCCCGCGGCGCCAGCTAGTGGTACAAACTCAGGATGGTGATGATGTTTTGTATCTCCGCTTCATGAATTTTTACGGCAGCCAGATCAAACAAATGGCGGCCGGGAAACGGCTTCGATTGTTTGGCGAGGTGCGGCAAGGATTCTTCGGTGCCGAGATGGTGCATCCGCGTTATCGGATCGTAAGCGAAAACGAATCTGTGCCCGAAGCGCTGACGCCGGTTTATGGCACGACGGCAGGGATCTCGCAGATCGTTCTGCGCCGAGCGATCGAAAAATCGCTGGCGACCCTCGAAAGCCGCGCCGCGCTTGATGATGCGCTGCCAGAATCTGTTCGACACCAATACCGCCTGCATGATTTCCGTGCCAGCGTGTTGATGCTGCATCGCCCGCCTGCCGAGGCCGCGCAATCCAGCTTGATGGAGCGCACGCATCCGGCGTGGCTACGCATTAAATTTGACGAGCTTTTAGCGCAGCAGCTCGCGATGAAGAAAGCCCGTGCAGCCCGCGATTTGAAATCAGCGCCACGTTTGATCGGAAAAACTAAATTGACTAAGGCGTTCAAAGCGACGCTGCCGTTTGCGCTGACGAGTGCACAGATTCGCGCCTCTAATGAAATTGCCGCCGATCTCGCCGCACCCCATCCGATGCAGCGTTTGCTGCAAGGCGATGTCGGCAGTGGCAAGACCATTGTGGCCGCACTGGCAGCGGTGCAAGCTATTGAGAATGGGTTTCAGGCGGCGTTGATGGCACCCACTGAGATCTTAGCCGAGCAGCATTACCGCAAGCTTGGCGGCCTGCTTACGCCGCTCGGCGTGACGGTGACCTGGCTGACGGGCAGCTTGAAAGCGAAAGAAAAGCGCGCGGCCATTGCTGATATTGCAGCGGGCAAAACCCAGCTCGCGATTGGCACACATGCGCTGTTTCAGGAGGGTGTCGCATTCGCAAAACTGGGCTTGGCGATTATTGATGAGCAGCATCGATTTGGCGTAGGCCAACGTTTGGCGCTGCGCGAGAAGGCTGGCGCAAATATCAGTAGCGCGGAGCCCAATTTTGAAGCGCACCAGCTCATGATGTCCGCCACGCCGATTCCGCGCACACTCTCGATGAGCTATTTTGCGGATTTGGATGTATCGGTGATTGATGAGCTGCCGCCGGGACGCACGCCGATTATCACCAAGCTGATTGCGGATTCACGCCGCGACGAAGTGCTGGAGCGAATTCGTCAGGCGTGTGAAGCGGGCGCGCAGGCTTACTGGGTCTGTCCGCTCATTGAAGAATCCGAAACACTGCAATTGCAAACCGCCGTCGACACGTTTGAAAATATGCGCGTCACCTTCCCGGATTTAAAAGTCGGCCTGGTTCACGGTCGCATGAAGCCGGCTGAAAAAAATGCGGTGATGGCGGCTTTCGTGGCCAACGAGATTCAATTGCTGGTCGCGACCACCGTAATCGAAGTCGGCGTCGATGTTTCGAACGCAAGTCTCATGGTGATCGAGCATGCGGAGCGTATGGGGCTATCGCAAATGCACCAGCTGCGGGGCCGCGTGGGGCGGGGCGCGAAGCAAAGCATGTGTGTGTTGATGTATCACCAACCCGTCGGCGAGATCGCCCGTTCTCGGCTGAAAACGATTTTTGAAAATACCGATGGCTTTGAAATTGCGCGGCAAGATTTGTTGCTGCGCGGTCCGGGTGAGCATTTGGGCGCTCGGCAATCTGGTGCACCGCTATTGCGTTTTGCCGATATCGAACAAGATGTGGAGTTGTTGGAGGCCGCGCGCGAAGCATCCACGTGGCTGCTTAAGAACGACCAAGCTTCGGCCGAAAAGCATCTTGCCCGTTGGCTCGGCTCGCGCCAGCATTATTTAAAAGCATGATGAACAAATGAGCCAAGCATGAGAACGCTTCGCCTCACCAGACCGGACGCATGGCGCAGCGCGCCGCCGCCCCATCCGCATCCCCTGCATGCGTGGCTGACAGATCGCGGCTCGCTTACCGCGCGTATCACGATCCATTATTCGCAATTTAATTTGGTGCGGCTGGCGCAAAAATTTCAGCGCCCGACCCGCGACGAGCGCCGTGAATTGGGCTTGCGCGAGCGCGAGCTTGCCGTCGTGCGGGAAGTGATTTTGCGCGATGGCGACACGCCGCTGATTTTTGCGCACAGCGTGGCGGGCCGGCGCGATTTGCGCGGCGCGTGGCGTGGGCTGTCGCGTTTGGGGCAGCGGCCACTGGCGGAAATGTTGTTTCATGATCCCAACGTGATGCGGCTGCCGATAGAATATAAAAAAATTGATGCGCGTCATCCGCTATATCGCCGCGCAAAACAGGTCATCACGTTCGATGCCGCCACATTATGGGCACGACGCAGCGTGTTCTGGAAGCGTGGTCGGCCGTTGCTGGTGACGGAAGTTTTTTTGTTTAAACCCTAGTATGGGCGGGCATTTACAGACAAAACTGTTTCAAGATGCCCGCCAGTATTGGGGTTTTAATTCTAGAAGCTGCTATCTTGAATGCGAGGCCGGCTTTCAACCGCGCGGATGATGCATGGCATGTAGTGCTTTCATGCGCTCGCGAGCCACATGCGTATAAATTTGTGTGGTCGTAATATCGGCATGGCCAAGCAGCAATTGCACCACGCGCAGATCCGCACCGTGATTAATCAAATGCGTCGCGAATGCGTGGCGCAGCGTATGCGGCGAGATCGGCACGTGGATGCCGGCGCGAAATGCCTGCGCTTTGATTGTGTGCCAAAACATTTGCCGGGTCATGGCTGCGCCGCGCTGCGTGACGAATAAATCCGGTGTTTTCTGTTCGCCCAAAATCTCGCCGCGCGCCTGCGCTAGATAACGCAGTATCCATTCCGCCGCCACCTCGCCCATCGGTACGAGGCGTTCCTTATTGCCTTTGCCAATCACCCGCACCACGTTCATATCGAGGCTTACCTGGGCAACTTTGAGCGTCACCAATTCGGTCACCCGCAGCCCCGTCGCATAGAGCGTTTCCAGCATGGCGCGGTCGCGTAGGCCGAGCGGCGTATCCACATCCGGCGCATTCAACAGCGATTCGACATCACGCTCGGACAGCGACTTTGGCAAACCGCGCGTGAGCTTCGGCGACTCTAGCGCGGCGCTGGGGTCGTGTGTGATGACGCGTTCCTGAATAAGGTATTGAAAAAAACGCTTCAGCGCCGAGGTCAGCCGTGCAGTGGAGCGCGGGCTTGATTTAGCCACGTCCACGCGATGCCCTAAAAAATCTTTCAAATCAATACTCGTGACTTGCGATACCGCGGCGCGCTTGTGGGTCGTCAGCCAATCATGCAGCTGCGTCACGTCGCGTCGATAGCTTTCAATCGTGTTGCGCGCCAAGCCATCCGACAACCACAGTGCATCCGCAAATTGATCGATGATCGGATCCGTTTTCACGCCAGTAGCGAGCCTTGTCGCGGGACTTGGGCTTTAACTTCGTCTTGAACCTTGTCTTGAATTTTAGCGCCCGCCTCATGCGCCAGCAGCCATCGTTTGATCGCTAGCGGATCGTCGTCTTTGCCGCCCATGAATCCGCCCAAACCATTCGCCGCCGTAATGCGATGACAAGGCACTACGATCGGCACAGGATTTTTGCCACAAGCGGTACCGACCGCGCGCGGCGACGAGTCAATGTCAGCCGCCAAATCGCCGTACGTTCTGGTCTTGCCGGCAGGAATTTTTTGCATCGCGTGCCACACATCGAGCTGGTGTTTACTGCCGCTCAGCTTGACCGGCAGATCAAATTTATAGTTTGGCTTGTCCAGATAAATCATCAGCTGCACCGTGACTAGATGTGCAATCGTATTGAGCACCGGCGATTTTGCGCTGACGTTAGTGGGCAAAAAGTGAATGGCCAGTAAATGCGTATCGTTGCAGATCACGCCTAGTGTGGCGAACGGCGCTTTGATACGCGCACTATATTCATCAAGGTGTCTCATGCTCCCGGTCATGCCGCCAATGCGTGCAGTTCCGCGATGATCGCATCCGGCAGCGCGATCCCGTCCCGACGCGCGGCCTCGCGATTCTCAAACCGACGATAACCCGGCAAACGTACACCATCATCGGCCAGCATTACGCCCACCAGTGCCTCGATGCGATGGTTGTAAATTTCACTGCCCGCGAGCGCACCGGGGTCAATCGCTAAAAACCCTTGGCCGAGCCGCGCGTTATTGCCGGTCGCGCTGAAAAATGAATCTATCTCATAGCCAAACGCAGCGCCAGTCAATGCGACTGCCAGCAGCTCAATCATCAGCGCCAACATCGCACCTTTAACGCCGCCCGCCGGCATCAAGCTGCCGTGAATGCCTTCGTTCGCATCCGTTGTGGGTTTGCCATGACGATCCAGTGCCCAGCCGAGTGGTATCGGCTGCTTGTCGCGCGCGGCGAGCATCAGCTTGCCTTTGGCCACCTCGGTCAGCGCCAGATCCACCACCACCGGCCACTGGCCTTTGCGCGGAAACGCGGCGGCAATTGGGTTGGTACCGAAGATGGGTCGTGTGCCGCCCCAGGCGTTCATCGCGGCCGGCGAATTGCCTAGCGCGACAGAAACCAATCCCGCTTCGGCGAGGGATTCCAAGTGAAAGCTGGTCATGCCGTTGTGATTCGAATTTGTGATGCCGACATAGGCCACACCGAATTGTTGGGCGCGTTTGACAAGTTCCGCCACCGCCATTTCGCACGCCGGATAGGCCAAGCCATTACCCGCATCGATCAGGCACGCGCCACCGCGTTCATGCGCTACGCGAGGCACCGCAGCGCCCACGACGCGGCCATTGTGCAGATGCCCGACATAGTGCGGCGTGCGCGTAACGCCATGTGTGGATATGCCCTGCTCATCGGCGGCAACCAAGGCCCGTGCGGTGGACGCCGCAGCTGTTCGCGTTGCGCCGGCGCGTGTCAGTGCGCGCACCACGAGCGCCTGCAAATCGACAGATTTCAAAAGGCGCATGTTTTATTTTTTTCGCACAATGTTCTGGATAGAGCCTACTGATCAAGCGCTTTCATACAGCCGGGTT
>JBBRZG010000119.1:0-11395 GCA_038236905.1 Burkholderiales bacterium | reverse complement strand
TACCACCATGCCTTGTACGGGCGGGGAAGATTTGGCTCGCTTTTGCGGAGAAACAACAGAGAAGCAAAACCTGACAGGTAAACCGCGACAAATAGGATCGAGCCGATTGCGATCAAGGTATCGAAGCTTCCGATATGTTGCTCATGCCAGACGCACATAGTGCGTTCATTGATCCGTTTTTTGATGAATCGACGCTGGTACTTTCATGCGATGTGCACGAACCGTCAACTGGCAAAGGTTACGACCGCGATCCACGCTCGCTTGCGAAACGCGCAGAAGCTTATTTGAAGGCATCCGGCATTGGTGACGTGGCTTATTTTGGGCCAGAGCCCGAGTTTTTCATTTTTGATTCAGTCGAATTTAATGTCGACATGTCGGGTAGCTACTGCAAGGTCTTTTCGGAAGAGGCCGCATGGTCCAACGCAGAAAAATTTGAGGGTGGCAATTTAGGTCACCGTCCTCCGGTCAAGGGCGGTTATTTCCCCGTTCCGCCAGTGGATCAATTGCAAGATATTCGTTCGGCAATGTGTCTGGCGCTTGAAGACATGGGCGTTGAAGTTGAAGTTCATCATCACGAAGTGGCTAACGCAGGTCAGTGCGAAATCGGCACAAAATTTGAAACGCTCACCAAGCGCGCCGACTGGACGCAGATTTTGAAATACGCCGTGCATAATGTGGCGCACAGCTATGGCAAAACCGCGACCTTCATGCCCAAGCCAATTGTTGGCGATAACGGCTCAGGCATGCACGTGCATCAATCGATTTGGAAAGATGGCAAGAATTTATTTGCGGGCAATGGCTATGCGGGCCTATCGGAATTCGCCTTGTATTACATTGGCGGCATTATTAAACACGCGCGCGCACTGAACGCCATTACCAATCCAGGCACCAACTCCTACAAACGTTTGGTCCCTGGTTTTGAAGCGCCGGTAAAATTGGCCTACTCGGCCCGCAACCGTTCCGCTTCGATTCGCGTGCCATTTGTGCAATCTGATAAAGCGCGTCGCATTGAAGTGCGCTTCCCGGATCCAACGGCCAACCCGTATTTAGCGTTTGCTGCAATGATGATGGCCGGCCTTGACGGCGTGCAAAACAAAATTCATCCGGGTGATCCGTCAGACAAAAATTTGTATGATTTGCCCCCAGAAGAGGATGCAAAAATCCCAACCGTTTGTTCGTCACTTGATCAAGCGCTGGAGCATCTCGATAAAGATCGCGAATTCCTGACGCGCGGCGGCGTGTTCTCGAACGACATGATCGACGCTTATATCGAACTCAAAATGCAGGAGGTCACACGTTTCCGCATGACCACGCATCCTGTTGAATACGAAATGTACTACTCGTCTTAATTTTTCGAGACTGTAATACTATTAGCAAAGGGCTGCACCAGTTATGGTGCAGCCCTTTTTTTTAGTACTTTTTGCGTCGATTCCCGTTTTGAGAAATCCGGTGAAAGACCCCGCTGAAGCGATTGAAACTACAGCTTATTTGTCATATTCCGCAGGATTCTTTTGGCGCTCACCACCCCTAGTGGGTATCGTGATCACCGCCACAACCCATTGCGTTGATTAACGCATTTGAACCGCATATGCTCACTATTCGGTGATGTAGCCCCTGCGTGTTATGGGATTTGACGCCTCCACCGTATCCAATACCTTCGTCCACCCGCTCAAGCTTGCCAGGGAGCAGACTGCATGCATCAAAAAATAAATTCAGCATCATTTTTGATCGCCATTACTGCCTCGATTGCGTGCGCCACGCTGGCAAGCACGGAAGCCGTGGGTGCCGCAGGTGGCGTGAATGCACCGAATGCGTCAGCATCGAGCGGCGCAGCGATCTACAAAATGGTCGATGCAAACGGGCGTGTAACTTACACCAATTCGCCAGTCAAGGGCGCCAATAAAGTAGAGCTGGATCCCATTACCGTAATTCCGGCGACTCCTGCTGGTACCCTCGGAGATGGTCAAAGCTACGGGCAAAATATAGCTAAGGCTGCACCTAAAGCCTACCAAGGTGCAATTCAAAGCGCGGCGCAAAATGCATCTCAGGCTGCTCCTGTGGCCTCGCTAGCGGCGGTGGTGCAATCCGCACCATCCGCGTTGCTCATTCCTGTCGGTGTTGCGCCAACCATTGCTCAACCCGAAGAACCAACGCCAATGCCGGTAGTCGTAAACACATTATCGGTACAACCCATCGCGCGTCCGGTGGTGCCCGCAAATGCGCCGCCAACCGCTGCCGCGCCCCCCGTCACTCGATCCGGCCCGCCAGTGCTCACCAAGCCTACGGCGACCGCCGTTGTTACCGCGGTTCCCGCCAATACTGCGTCGGCCTCAGCCACCAAACTGCCGGTCGTTAAGCTCTCGCCGACGACGGTTGCCCCGGCCAAAGTCGAGGTTGCCGCGAATGTTGCCGCGTTATCACCCATATCCATGGCAGCATTTGCGCCGACTCCCGCCTCTACCAACACAGCGGCTTTAGACGTAACACCCGTTCCGCAGCTGCAATCATCTGCAGCTCCGGCCCGCCTCAGACCAACGGATGAAGGGGCTAAAATCACTCACCAAGAGCAGCTTTTGACAACAGCCAAAGCGCAGTTGGCCGAGGAACAGCGGGCTTCAGAATCGTTTCGCGCCCTCCGGGCGCGCTTGCCTGCTGTCATCGATCAAACCAACCCTGCCAAAGCCGCGATTCAGAACGATATAAAAAAACAGGTTGAGCAACACTTCGAGCGAATTCGTAATTTGCAGGATCAAATTTCGCAATACGAGCAAAATCTGACCGCGCTCCAGCCGCCGTCACCCGCCCAGCCACGCAGTCAGATGCATGCGCAGAGTTCGAATGCGCCCTCCGCTGCGGTCAACACTGCCGGCAGTCAATAGATCCAAACTCCTTTCGATCGGTTTTTCTGATCGGAATTTGAACGCCGAAGGTGATGAATCTTCGGCGTTTTTTTATCCGCGACTTTCGCATTCAAGCGCATACAATTCGTTTGGAGCCCGCCTAGCGCGAGTGCAGACCCGCCGCCATCTCGTGGCAAGGAACTTGCTTTTATAGCTTGGCCAGCCGCGATATGCCGATTTAATATGCCGATTTAACCACCGACTGAAAATTTTAAAGTTCCGTATTCCCTATGCCCGATGTTCATTACGCAAAATACGTTGGGCTGGAGCTACTATCCACCGCAGTGCTGGTGCTGGATCGGACTTTTAATCTCATCTATACCAACCCAGCGGCTGAAAATCTTTTTCAATTCAGCCAGAAAAATGCGCGGGGTCAGCCACTGTCCAAGCTGTTGCCCGGCAACCTGCCGTTATTTTCCATTCTTGAGCAGGTGGTTAAAAACGATGTTGGTATCAACGAAAATGAATTGACGGTTGAATTGAACGGCACCGCCCTGCTGCACCTCGCCGGTGTGGTTGCGCCGCTCGAAGATGACAGTCTGATACTAGAGTTTCATCACCTCGACCAACATCTGAAAATCGCCCGGGAAGAAAAAATAATCGAGAACCAACAATTGAATCGCGAGCTGATTCGTAATCTGGCGCACGAGATCAAGAACCCGCTTGGTGGGATACGTGGTTCAGCCCAATTACTGGAGCGAGAACTTCCGCATGGCGACCTGAAAGAGTACACGCAAGTCATCATTAAAGAAGCGGATCGACTACAAGCGCTGATGGATCGGTTGCTGACGCCGCATCGCGTGCCGAAAATGGCGCACATAAATATCCATGAGGTATTGGAGAGGGTGCGTTCGCTGATATTGGCTGAATTTCCCGACGGCATCCGCGTAAGCCGCGATTACGATACCAGCCTGCCTGAGCTCTACGGCGACAAAGAACAATTGATTCAAGCGCTGCTCAATATCGCCCGCAACGCGGCCCAAGCGATGAGCGGTAAGGGCGAGATTCGGCTCACCACCCGCATTGCGCGGCAGGTGACATTGGCCAAGCTGCGCCATCGCCACGCCATCTTGGTCCACATTATTGATAACGGTCCCGGTGTGCCGGAAGCGCTACGCGACAAAATTTTTTACCCGCTCGTGTCCGGCCGTGAAGGCGGCACGGGCTTGGGGCTATCGCTTGCGCAAAATTTCATCAACCAGCATTTGGGTGTGGTTGAATTTGAAAGCGTGCCTGGCAATACCCGCTTTACGATCCAGCTACCGGTGCGTGATCCTGCCAGCGTGCGTAGCCCGCTTGGCAATGCAAAAAAATAGTTGCTCGCCACTCGTTGCTCAAACTATCCCTCAACACCTCGCCTAACTTTGCTGAAAGAGAAAATGAAACCTGTCTGGATTATTGATGACGACAAATCCATCCGCTGGGTGATTGAGAAAGCGCTATCGCGCGAAGGTATTGCATTTAAGTCTTTCAGCACTGCGCAAGAGGGCATGGACGCGCTCGACGCGGATGAGCCCGATGAGCCACAGGTGGTGATCAGCGATATCCGGATGCCCGGCGCATCCGGTCTGGATTTCATGCAGCGGCTTAAAGCCAAATTGCCCGCCACGCCGATCATCATCATGACCGCCTACTCGGATCTGGAAAGTGCTGTTGCCGCGTTTCAAGGCGGCGCGTTTGAATATTTGCCTAAGCCGTTCGACGTCGATCATGCGGTTGAGCTTATCCGGCGCGCCATCGACGAAAGCCGGCGCGAAGCACCTGAAGATGAAGTCACCGCCGCCGCACCTGAAATACTCGGCTCAGCGCCGACCATGCAGGAAGTGTTTCGCGCCATCGGAAGGCTTTCGCAAAGTCACGCCACAGTGATGATTACCGGCGAATCGGGCACCGGCAAAGAATTGGTTGCGCACGCATTGCATCGCCACAGTCCGCGCGCGGGCAAGCCCTTCATCGCCATCAACACCGCAGCGATTCCCAAGGATTTGCTGGAAAGCGAATTATTTGGCCACGAGCGCGGTGCGTTCACAGGCGCGGCCACCATGCGGCGCGGGCGCTTTGAGCAAGCCGAAGGCGGTACTTTGTTTCTGGACGAAATCGGTGATATGCCGGCCGAATTACAAACTCGCTTGCTGCGCGTGCTGTCAGACGGACAGTTCTACCGCGTCGGCGGACATACACCGCAAACCGCCAATGTGCGGGTGATTGCCGCGACCCATCAAGCGCTGGAGGAGCGCGTTAAACAAGGTCTGTTTCGCGAAGATTTGTTCCATCGTCTGAACGTCATCCGGCTGCGCCTTCCTGCGCTGCGCGAGCGTCGTGATGACATTCCGCTGCTCACCAAACATTTTCTTGCAAAGAGCGCCAAAGAACTGGGCGTTGAATCCAAGCGGCTATCGAATGTGGCGCTCGCGTTTATCGCGCAGCACCCGTTTCCCGGCAATGTGCGCCAGCTTGAAAATCTGTGCCACTGGATTACGGTGATGGCACCGGGGCAGTCAGTGGAGGTTAACGATCTGCCGCCGGACATTCGCGGCGATAAAGCCCAACCGCCTATTGACAGCGATTGGAAACGTGCGCTGGAGCGGGAAGTGACCGCGTCACTCGCGCGCGGCGAAAAGGAAATTTTTGACGGGCTGAACAACAGTTTTGAATCGGCCCTCATCGTTAAAGCGCTCGAGCACACCGGCGGCCGCAGGATCGAAGCCGCGACCTTGTTAGGGATTGGTCGCAACACGCTGACCCGTAAAATTCAGGAGCTTAGTCTCGACACGAGTGGGGCGGACAAGCAAGATTAAATTTTTGATGAAGTTTATAAACACTAGGCTGCACAGGGTATTCACGGCGAAAATGACTTGGGAAGCTCGCCAGTGCTAGAGTTTGAATAGGGCGTTCGGAAATTATTACATGTGGCTTCTGACCCATCGCTTCCATTCGTCGAACAGGGCAGGGTGCCGTGCCGCGATAACTGATTTTTCCCACGAGCCTTGCACGTCAACACAACGCCAATAGTTGTCATGCAACAACGTCGCCATTCGCCCGCCTGCCTCTTCCAAAATCAACGCGCCGGCTGCGTAATCCCAAGGTTGTTCGCCCGCGTGCACAAACGCATCAACACGACCACACGCCATATGGCACCACTGCAATACCGATGCGCCGCTGGAGGAAATTTTTTTGAACGGTGGATTGGTTCTAAGCGCTAACTGCAGACGCCCCAAACGCTTGTAGCGGCCAACCTCAACGACCGCCTCGGACAAATGCTTGGCAGGTAATTGTTTCAAGCGTTTCGTCGCGCCCGCCACGTCCATCATGCAAGCGCCCTGACCGCGAACCGCGTGGAAAACTTCATTCGTGTTCGGATCAAACACTACGCCAAACACGCTCTCGCGTTGATACATTAACGCGACCGAAACGCCAAAATAACGTTTACCGTTGGTGAAGTTGCCGGTACCGTCCAGCGGGTCCACGCACCACAACCAATCAGCATCACGCCAAAGCTTTTGTTGAATTTCGGGCGGCATTTCCTCACCGAGCACCTCGCATGCAAAAATTTTTGGCAATGCTTCAGCGAGCTTTGCTTCCACCGCGCGGTCTGCCTCCGTCACTACCGTCCCATCGTGCTTTCTTTCGGCAATAACGTGTTTGAAGCGGGGCATCAGCTCGGTCGCCGACACTTCACGGATCAGCGCTATCACCGGTGCAGATAGCTCGGGCAGACCCAGAAGCAAGGCTTGGCGGAGTGTTTCGGGCTTAGCCATACTATCAAGGGCCGCTTGTTCGGTGGAAAATGGGGCGGGTAACATCAGAAAATCTCAATCAAATATGTTTACAGCATAGTGCATGCGATGTTGTATTGGACACGGCGCGGTGAATGTTTGTTGCGCTCATATCGCGTTTTTGCGGAGCGTTTTGTTGGGTGCCCCGGCAAAAAGGTATCGCTTACTTCGCATTATGCCCGCCGTTATAATGGCGGTCACCATTCACTGCGTTGGAGTCATGCATTGAGCTTAAATTCAGCCGCATCGTCTCGTCTGGGATTTCAGTACCCGCGTTTTTTCAATTCAACCCCGATCGCGCGAGACATCGCGCTTCCCCGCATCATCGTACTGGACGAGCAGGCGTCGATGCATTTGCGCGTATTGCGCTTGCGTGAAGACGAATCGATAACGCTGTTTGATGGGGTGGGAGGTGAATTCGACGCGCGCATTGTCAGTACTGGCAAGCGCGAAGTGACGGCAGAGTTGCGCGCCCATCTTGCGGTCGAGCGGGAATCAAATCTCGACATCACGCTGGTGCAGGCGCTGGCAACAGGCGATAAGATGGATTGGATCATTCAAAAAGCCACCGAATTGGGCGTGGTCGCGATTCAGCCGATCCAAACCCAGCGCGCCACGGCCAAGCTCAATGCCGAGCGTGCCGAAAAACGTGCGGCGCACTGGCAAGGCGTGGTGACCGCGGCGTGTGAACAATGCGGACGAAACCGCCTGCCAAAAGTGTACGGCGTGATGGATTTTTCGGCGTGGTTGAAGAAACCCTCTGCCATCCCGCGGGTAATGCTGCATCCCGATGCAGTGCCGGGCACCTGGAGCAAAGTACGCGCGCCGGTCGCCATCATCATCGGCCCGGAGGGTGGTTTCGCACACGACGAGGTGTTTGATGCGGAACGTGCGGGAGTGATATTGGCCAGCGTCGGTCTGCGCGTCTTGCGTACAGAGACAGCGGGCATGGCGGCGATCACCGCGCTTCAGGCTCTAGCAGGCGAATGGAACTGATGGGTTCACCTGATTGGGAGCAGCAACTGACATCGGCATGGATTAGCGAGTTTCGGATACGGTCAGGTGTATGCCGTAAAATCCAAAGCCAGCGTCATCCGCCTATTTGCTTTGGGTTACTTCAGTCTTATTTCACCCCATGCCGAACCCTAGCCCACCTCAACTTTACCCGCACTCCACCTTCCTTCCCTTCAACTCAACATGTTAAAAAATAGCGCCAAAAAACTGGAAGTTTTCGTCAAATGGTTCCGTTCTGCCACCCCATTCATTCATGAATTTGGTGGTGGCACGATGGTTATCGCGTTTGGTGGCGAGGTGTTGTCCGACGGCGAGTTGATGCAGCTCGCGAATGACATTAATGTTCTGGTTAGCCTGGAAGTGCGTGTTGTCTTGGTGCACGGCACACGGCCACAGGTTGAAGACCAGATGCGACAGCACGGCGTTACCCCGCACTATGCGGAGGGTCGGCGTGTGACGGATGCCGAGGCGCTGAAATGCGTCAAAGAAGCCAATGGCATCGTGCGTATGGAAATCGAGGCCACGCTGTCGACCGAGCTGGCGAATTCGCCGATGGCCGGGGCTGATATTCGCGTGTCGAGCGGAAATTTCATCACCGCCAAGCCGTTTGGCGTGCATAACGGCGTCGATTTTATGCATACCGGTCAGGTCCGCAAGGTCGATGTTGAGGGCATCACCCGCCGACTTGACGACCATGAAGTAGTCCTGATTTCGCCGATCGGGTTTTCCCCCACCGGCGATATTTTTAACTGCACGCTGGAAGATGTTGCAACGTCGGTTGCGGTCGCCTTAAAAGCAGACAAACTGATTTTCCTGATTGAGGCGGTAGGCGCGACCGACGCGAAAGGCAAACCAATTTCACAGCTCACCGCGATCCAAGCGCAGGAGTTGTTAGGCACCGTCGGCAAGCCCGGTGGCAATACGCTGTCTGAGGATGTTCGCTACTATCTCCCTTGTACGATCCGCGCGGTGCGTGAGGGCGTCAAGCGTGCGCACTTGATCAGCCGTCATGTTGACGGCGCATTGTTAATGGAGCTGTTTACCCATCACGGCATCGGCACGATGGTGGTGTTGGAGCCGCAAGACAAGCTGCGCGATGCCAAACCGGCTGACGTAGACGGTATTCTTGCCATCATCGAGCCTCTGGTTGCGCAGGGTATTTTGGTGAAGCGAGATCGGGCGCGAATCGAAAATGAAATTGATCGATTTGTGGTGCTGCAAGAAGACGATGAAATTATCGGTTGTGCCGCGCTGTACCCTTTTCCGAATGAAAAAACGGCGGAACTGGCGTGCCTTGCCGTGAATCCGTTTTATCGTGACGGCGGTCGAGGTGAGAGAATCCTGTCGTTCGCCGAAAAGCGAGCGAAAGAAAAGGGCTTCAAAATGTTGTTCGTACTTTCAACCCAGACCACACAATGGTTTCTGGAGCGTGGTTTTGCTGAAACCGACGTCACCAAATTGCCAGCCGATAAGCAGGCGCTTTATAACCATCAACGACGCTCAAAAATTTACTCGAAGCCAATTTAATTTCATCCTCATTTTCAGGAGCACAGCATGGCCAGAATGATCCAATGCGTCAGACTTAAAAAAGAAGCCGAAGGCCTCGATTACCCGCCGTATCCGGGCCCTATTGGCATCAAGTTATATGAACAGGTTTCGAAGGTGGCGTGGAAAGAATGGCTTGAAGATCAAAAACGATTGGTGAACGAAAATCGTTTGAATCTCGCCGACCAGCGCGCACGCAAATATTTAGAAGAACAAATGATGAGGCATTTTTTTGGCGATGGCGCAGAGCAGGCAAGTGGCTATGTTCCGCCTCCACCCACGACCCCACCTACAGCCTAGATCTGACACAGTCAGCGCTCAGGTGTTTATGACGAATGTAAGTTGAATAAAAATTTTTGTCGTGTCTAGGTATTAAGAAATACCTAGACTTGACGTAACACTGTCGATGGATGCCTACCGTTTGAGTAACGCTCAGTCAGCCTCAATCAAACGCTAATTTAGACATAATTTTCTGCGCTGATCCTTATAAGGGGGCGATTTTTATCCAGAATTTTGTATGTCCGCACCAATCGATTTATTTACCTACTTCGTCGAGCCCACTATGAAAAAAATTTCTGTTATTTATGCATCCGCCGTCACGGCGGTCATATCAGCATTAGCGCTACCGTCGTCCTCATTTGCACAAGCCGCTGATATCGTCATCGGTCAATCGGCCCCACTTACCGGGGCCAATGCAGATTTTGGCAAAGATATCCGCGCGGGCGCGATGGCTTATTTCAAGCAAATCAACGATGCCGGCGGTGTCAATGGTCGTCAGATTACGTTGCTCACGCTGGACGATAAGAACGACGCGAAAATTGCCGGTGAGAACGCTAAAAAATTAGTCGAAGACGAGCGAGCGCTCGCGCTTTTCGGCTTCGCATCTGCGACCCTTAGCTTGCCAGCCATGCCGGTCGTCGCTGAAAAACGCGTGCCGTTTTTTGCCCCGTTTACCGGTGCCGATACCATCCGCAAGCAGAATGATTATGTTTATACAATTCGCGTTTCGTACACCGAAGAAATCGACAAGCTGGTGAATTTCTGGGGCAGCCTCGGCACCACCCGGATTGCGGTTTTGCATTACGACGATCAAGTCGGCAAACAGAACTTTGAAAGTGTAGCCACGGCGTTGCGTAAATTCGGCAAAACGCCGACCAGTATTTCTATCAAGCGTAATGCAGAGATAAGCGAGGAAACGGTCGGCCAAGTTATCGCGGCCGACCCGCAAATGGTGCTGGTGACCACGCTATCCACACCCGCTGCAAAATTAATCAGCTCGCTGCAGGCACGCAATAAACCTTACCCCGTCACCAGCCTCTCATTCGTCGGTGTGTCGCAACTAACCAAGCTGCTTGGCACGCAATCGGCGGGCATTACGGTTGCGCTAACGGTGCCCGCGCCACGAAATGTGCAAATTCCTGTCGTCAAAGAATGCGCGGAGGCGTGGAAGGATGCCGGCAATTCCGGTGCCATGTCCGTCACGTCGCTAGAGGCGTGTATTGCGGCAAAGGTTCTGGTCGAAGGTATTAAGCGCGCGGGCAAAGCGCCTACTCGCGAAAGCTTGCAAACCGCTCTATCGGGTCTGACCAAGGTGGATGTGGGCGGATTTGATGTGGTTTTCAAGCCCGCGTACCGCCATGGTGGCAAGTTCGTTGATATCGCAGTGATTCGTTTGAATGGCGAACTGCGGAGTTAGTTCTGAGTCGCGAATCCAGCCGTTGTTTTGGATTGGGCGATTGCGACGTTACAAAATGGCGGTCAGCTTCGCGTATTGAAGCGATAGCCATTTCGTGCCTTCCTTGCGAAATTTCACTTGCACGCGTGCATCGCCGGTGCGCCCCTCAAAATTTAACACCACGCCCTCGCCAAATTTTTCATGGGCCACATTCTGGCCGATCCGGAAAGGATGATTTTCATCACCGCGACGGGTTTCGAAATTGGCGCGTGATGTATCTGGCGCGCCTTCGCGGCCATATTCAGCGGTTCTCTCATTTACGGCATCATTCGCCGCGCTGCCGTATTCACGATTCGATTGTTTGAAACCAGTGTAGGTACCGTTCGAGGCATTGCCGGTGCCGTTCCGGCCTTTGTATTTATCGAAAAATCCAGCCTGGGTTTCAGATCTATGTCCTGATTGATAGTTGCCAAACGCCGCTTGTT
>JBBRZG010000118.1:0-11487 GCA_038236905.1 Burkholderiales bacterium | reverse complement strand
CTACCAGCCTCTAGAAGCCCTGCTCCGCCCACGAAAGTTGCACCATCCATAAGCCACATGGCGATTCGACCATCGGCATGACGAAATAAAATATCGGCTTTGCCGTCACCGTTAAAGTCACCGATGTGCGTAACACTCCAACCGCTACCAGCCTCTAGAAGCCCTGCTCCGCCCACGAAAGTTGCACCATCCATAAGCCACATGGCGATTCGACCATCGGCATGACGAAATAAAATATCGGCTTTGCCGTCACCGTTAAAGTCCGCAATATGAGTCACGGTCCAGCCGGGCGCGTTGAGTAGCGTGTTTTTGCTTAACACGTTAGCGCCGTTCATCAACCAAAGTTCGGTCAAACCAAGGCTGTTGCTGACAATCAAATCGCTTTTTGAATCCTTATCAAAATCGCCAGCGGCAGCCTGCACCCGCGAGCTTGACAACAAGCAAAAGATTACACTTAGACCGATCAGTATCGCCAAAAGCATCTGCCTTGCGCGGGAACGACTTGGAGCAGTCGCGGGGTGTTGTAACATGCGTGGCTTCGACATAGCTATTCCCTGAAGGTTAAATTGGCGCGAAGTTTTGGATAGACTGCGGTATCGGATTGTGTTGTGGTTTACTGAAACGTTTTATACTGTCTCCAAAAAGAGACGTGGCCTTGCGCAAAACGGAAGCCATTGAGTTGCAAAGAACACATGGCGCACGAGCACAGGTTGAATACGAGTCAAACCCAGCAATTCACGTGCCAGCGCGGAATGAACAAAATCGGAGACGGATATAATTCGATCCGGGACTCACGAAATTCACGGATTACAAAAAACATCATGTCGCGGGCGAAGAAACGAGCGCGCTTCAACCCTGCGGATAGGGTTCATTTGAAGCTTTTATGAACGCGGCACCCCCGATTGCAAACCGTAATGTGTGATTTTCGGCACAATCTGCCAAAACTTGCGCCCGTAACTCATTCGAGCGCAGACGACCGGGGCTCGAATTGTAGAAAATCAGAATAATATCGAGCTGAAATAGAGGCGCAAGCAAAGGCGTGCTTCGCAGGCCCCTTATCCCTGCAAACCCTCGTATGTTCTGCGGTTGGCAGGGGTTGGCAGGGGCTGACAGTGTCTAGCTGGATAGCGCGCGATAAGTCCAAAACCCTAGCGCGGTGAGCGCGAACGATCCTGCCAAATGGGTGAACATGACGAGCAGCGCGGGCATCACGTCGCCGCGTTCAAGCAACCCGACCACCTCCGCCGAGTAACTCGAAAATGTGGTTAATCCGCCCAGAAATCCGGTAATGGCAAATAATTTCCATGCGGGCGACAAATCAGGATTTTTTGCAAAATATGCGACCGCCAACCCGACCAGAAAGCCGCCGATCAAGTTCGCTGCCAGGGTGCCAAGCGGGAATTTTGAAACCTGCGGGTTTAACCATAGCGACAAACCCCAGCGCAGCCACGCGCCCATGGCGGCCCCGATGCCTACCGCTAAAAAGCCGCCAAACCATCCACCCACAATTATGTTCATCTGGCAGCCTCGCCGACCGACTTAGTGCTAGCACCAGCGACAACCTTGGTCAGTAATTCGCGAATTTCGGTGGGCACCGATTTTGGTTTGTTGTTCACATAATCGAACCACACAATGACGAATTCGCCTACCGCTGCAACGTCGCTCTCACCCTCAACCGAAAGCGAATTGATCAAATCAAAGCTGGTATTGCCGATACGACCTGCCCGCAATTCAACATTTACCTTAGCGGGATAACCCACCGGCTTTTTGTAAGTCACACTCGCCTTTAACAAAATCATGCCTTCGCCGGTGTTGCGCAAGGGCCTGCCGACAGATTCGCACCAGTCGGTGCGGCTCTCCTCAAAATAGCGCAAATATTGCGCATTATTAACGTGTCCGAGTACGTCAAGCTCGCCCCAGCGAATCGGAAAACTCATGGTATGAAGCAATGTGCCTGATGGCAAAGGCGATGGATTTTTAATTTGCATGTTGAGAACGATTTTGGAATGTGCGCGTCGCTATGAAGGAGTAGCGAGCGCCTATAATACTTGCAAATATTAAACAAACAATTCTCGAAAAAAATCATGGCAGAAAATCTGGCATTACCCGAACGCGAATCAATGGAATACGATGTAATCATCGTCGGCGCGGGGCCTGCGGGCTTGGGCGCAGCGATCAGGCTCAAACAGCAGGCGGCGATTGACGGCGGCGAAATTTCGGTCTGCATCGTTGAAAAAGGCTCAGAGGTCGGCGCGCATATTCTGTCCGGTGCGGTCATGGATCCCCGCGCCATGAATGAGCTTTTTCCGGATTGGAAAGCACTGGGGGCGCCGCTGAATCAACCTGTCACCGAAGATCGCTTTCTGTTCTTGAGTGAAACGGGCAGCATAAAAACACCCCACTGGATGCTACCCAAAAGCTTCCAGAATCAAGGTAATTACGTTATCAGCTTGGCCAATGTATGCCGTTGGCTGGGCACAAAGGCCGAAGAATTGGGCGTTGAGATCTATCCCGGATTTGCCGCATCCGAAGTTCTGTTCAACGAAAATGGTTCGGTCAAAGGCATCGCGACCGGCGATATGGGCATCGGCAAGAACGGCGAGCACACCGATCGCTACGCACGCGGGATGGAGCTGCATGCCAAATACACCTTCTTTGCAGAAGGCTGTCGCGGTAATCTGGGCAAATTATTGCAGCAAAAATTTAACCTCAATGAAGGCCGCGATCCGCAGACCTTTGGCCTTGGTTTAAAAGAATTGTGGGAGGTTACATCAGCCAAGCACGTTCCCGGTCTGGTCGTGCACACCGCTGGCTGGCCGCTGGATGCCGACACTTACGGTGGCTCGTACTTGTATCATTTGGAAAACAATTTGGTGGCGGTTGGCTTTGTAGTCGGATTGGCCTACACCAACCCGTACCTCTCGCCGTTCGAAGAATTTCAGCGCTATAAAACACACCCCGCGATTCGCGGATTTTTTGAAGGCGGTAAGCGCATCGCTTACGGTGCACGGGCGCTAACGGCCGGCGGCTTACAATCGCTGCCCAAGCTCACGTTCCCCGGCGGCGCGCTTATTGGTGACGATGCCGGTTTCTTAAATGCATCACGTATCAAAGGCAGCCATGCCGCGATCAAGAGCGGCATGTTGGCAGCAGATGCCGCCTATGACGCAGTCAAGGCCGCGCGGTCATCGGATGAATTGAACGCCTACCCCGAAGCGTTCAAAACCAGCTGGCTGCACGAAGAGCTACACCGCGCCCGCAACTTCAAGCCCGCGATGGCGAAGGGTTTGTATACCGGCACGCTGATGGTCGGCATTGACCAGATTGTGTTCGGCGGCAAAGCCCCGTGGACCATGCATCACCAGCATGCGGATCATGAGATGCTTAAAAAAGCGTCCGAATGCAAACCGATTGTGTACCCTAAGCCCGATGGCATGTTGACTTTTGACCGACTATCCTCCGTGTTTATCTCCAACACAAATCATGAAGAAGACCAGCCCGCACACTTGACCCTAAAAAATCAAAGCGTCCCGGTGGAAACGAATTTAGCGCTCTATGACGGTCCCGAATCGCGCTATTGTCCGGCGGGAGTTTATGAATACGTCGAGGCCCCAGAAGGCAAAAAGCGTCTGCAAATAAATGCGCAGAATTGTGTGCATTGCAAAACCTGCGACATCAAGGATCCAACACAGAATATTGTCTGGGTAGTGCCCGAAGGTGGCGGCGGTCCGAACTATCCGAATATGTGATTTTTTGCAACGCCTTGGAATAACGCCGAACTTATCGATTTGGGTATAGATGTTGTGCAATCAAATCTGTATCGGCATAACATGATTCCGGCCAGCAGCGTTTTTCGTTAAGATTAGCAAACAATAAGCAAGCCATAGGGGATTCACCACATCGTCAGTATTCACGAGGAGCCATCATGAAACCCGTATCAGAACTGCTCAGCAAACGTTCTTCCACACTGTGGCTCGTCAAACCGGACGACACCGTTTTCGATGCGCTTAAATTGCTCGCTGATTACGAAATCGGTGCCTTGATGGTGATGGAAAATGGCAAGCTCGTCGGCATCATGAGCGAGCGTGATTACACCCGCAAAATTGCCCTGCAAGGCAAGAATTCCAAAGAAGCGCTGGTCCGCGAAATCATGACCAAAGATGTCCTGGTCATCGCGCCGAATACGCGCACCCGCCACTGCATGGCGCTGATGAGCGAGAAGCGCATTCGCCATTTGCCGGTAATGGACGGCGACACGGTGATCGGCATGATCTCAATTCGCGACATCATGGACGACATCATCGCGGATCACGAGCTGACGATTGCGCAGCTCGAAAGCTACATTAACGGTTAAGCCGCGAGCACCGCGTAAAAGTGTTGTTTTCATTCCGACAACAATAAATTCGCTTTGACTCAATTTCCCACGCTAGGATGGAAGCGATGAAAGAGTACATTTTGCTCATGCACAACGACACCACCAGCCCAGAAAGCGAAGTCGCGTGGGAGCAATATCTTAAGAAGCTTCGTTCGACCGGACAGTTCGAGGGCGGCAGTTCTATTGGCCCGGGAGAATGCTTAGCAAAGTTGCGGCATGCTAGAGACATAACGTCACATTTATCCGGTTTCATGCGCGTACACGCCGAAACACTTGAAGAGGCAAAAAAGCTAGTTGAAGGAAATCCTGTATTCGAGGCGGGCGGGACGGTTGAGATTCGAGAGTTGTTGCGGGGGTAAGTGGTGTGGTATTCCAGTAAGCACACCGCGGATCTAGACTTAACAAGTAGTCGGCATAAGAGCCACATTCAAAGGCACAGTTTTCCAAATATGCGTTTACCGCTCCAAATTCTTTCTCTAGCTATCTTCTTTAGTTCTTCACTAGCAACGGACGCAGCAGCCCACTTCCTGTCGACGCGCGAGCTTTGATAGCAAAAATCCACATACACGCGTCGGCAAAAGATTTCTCCGCACTGGAGTCCTTGATGGCTAAAGATTTTTTGTGGAGCTTTGGTGGAGATGGCAGCGCAAGTCAAGCGATAGAAGCATGGCGAAATGACCCTGAATATTTAAAAAATCTTAGTCGCATCACCATAATGAAATGTAGCTACACGAAAGCAAAGCGCGTGACCTGTCCCGCGAATGCCGGAACTGGTTACCGCGCAGCATTCAAAAAGCTGCCCGAGGGCTGGAGAATGATTTCTTTTGTTGCTGGAGACTGATTGCGCAGTCGCGACCAAGCCGTTACATTACCGCATGCTCGAAATACGCAAACTCACCAAGCGCTTCGGCGCCACCTCTTCCTCCGCGCCCATTTTTGAAAATCTCGATTTCGTTCTTAATACCGGCGAATATTGTGCCCTGATGGGCGAATCGGGTGCGGGGAAGTCTACCCTCCTAAATATCATTGCAGGGCTGGAGCCACCGACCAGCGGCACGATCACGCTTGAGGGCCAGGCGCTTGATGCAAGCGTCGATGATGCGGTCACGTTATTCCGCCGCGAAAAACTAGGCTTTATTTTTCAAGCATTTCATTTGCTGCCGTATTTAAATGTTTTTGAAAACATCGCGTTGCCTTTGCGGCTGAATCGTTGGGCGGAAGAAAAAATCTCTGGCCGCGTGACCGAAATGCTGGCTGCGGTGGGCCTCAGTGATAAGCGCATGTCGTTGCCGCGTGAACTTTCCGGCGGCGAAATGCAGCGGGTGGCGATTGCGCGTGCTCTGGCCCATCGTCCCCGCCTTCTGCTTGCGGACGAACCTACCGGCAATCTTGATCCCGATACTGCCCTGCAAATTCTGGATGTACTGCGCACCGAAATTCGCCGTAACAACACCACCGCCATCATTGTCACGCATAGCGAAACCGCCGCCCGGACGGCCGATCATGCGGTGATGCTCACTCGCGCGGGTTTGAAACCGCGATTGTTTTCATAATGCTCGCGAAGCTATTTTTAGCATCACTACGGGCCAACCTCGGGCGCACCTTGCTGGCGCTCGCGGGGATCGCGCTCGGCGTGGCCTTGGGACTGGCAGTGCATGTCATCAATCAATCAGCCATTGGCGAAATGCAGCAAGCCGCGCGCACCTTGAGCGGCGATGCAGACTTGTCGATTCGCGGGGGGCGAGCCAGCGCGGGCGGGTTTGACGAGAGATTGCTTGAAATGGTGGCGGCAGACGAGCGCGTACAAATGGCGAGCCCGGTGATTGAACCGGACGCGACCTATCTCGGCGATGGCTCAAACGCCCCATCTGGCGAGGCTCTTCAGTCCATTCAAGGGAGACGCACAATTAAATTTATTGGCGTGGATGTTTTTCGTGCGGCACTTTTACAGCCCGGATTTGCGGGCGAAATGTATCTCAGTGACGACCGGTTTGCGATGCTGCGCGGCGACCATGTTTTGCTGAACCAAGCGGCGCGCGCAATGATCGGTGGCGGTGCTGACCAAGACACCACACGCAAATTTTCAGTCACGGTGGGTGGCGCAGCCCATTCACTGGTGGTCGCGGGCAAGGCGGAGCTGGCAGGCTATACCGGACCGTTGGCAATTATCGACATCGCGGGCGCACAAACTTTATTTAACCAGCTAGGGCAAATTTCGCGCATCGATATTCGCTTGACCCCGGGGGCCAATCCAGCCGAAGTCGCGCGCTCACTTGCTGCGCAACTCCCCGCCGGCGTGGTCGCCTCCACGCCCGCGCAAACAGACAAACAAAGCGCCGCGGTTTCGCGCGCCTATCGCATCAATCTCACCGTGTTGTCGTTAGTCGCACTCTTCACCGGCGGGTTTCTGGTTTTCTCCACGCAAAGCCTGTCGGTATTGCGCCGCCGTGCACAATTTGCGCTTTATCGAACCCTCGGCGTGACGCGCGGTGAGCTACTGCGGGCATTGATTGCGGAAGGCGCGGCATTGGGTTGCATCGGCGGTGCGATTGGCACCGCGCTCGGGCTGTGGCTGGCGACATTTGCACTCGCCAAATTTGGCGGCGATCTCGGCAGTGGATTTTTTGCGGGCACTGCCCCGGTCGCGCAGTGGACCTGGCCGACGCTCGCGTTCTTCACCAGCCTCGGGATCGCGGCGGGCGTGGCCGGTGCTGCCATCCCCGCGCGTGCTGCTGTGAATGAAGCGCCCGCGCGCGCCATCAAAGCTACGGATGGCGAGGGCGACGCTTCAGCGCTACCGCCCGCCTGGACCGGATTCGCGCTTCTTGTGTTGTCAGCCATATTGCTGTTGCTGCCCGCGTTTGATGACATCCCGTGGCTCGCCTATTTGGCGATTGCGGCGCTGCTGCTGGGCGTGCTGGCGCTATCGCCGCTGGCTTCTAGCAAAATTATTGCGCTCATCCCCAAGCCCAAAAATTTCATCGCACAGTTAAGCCTCAGCCACATTGAAAAATCGCCCGGTCCATCGGCCGCAGGTATCACCGGTGTGGTGGCGAGTTTTTCGCTGATGATTGCGATGCTCATCATGGTGGTGTCATTTCGATCGTCGCTTGAACAATGGCTGGTCGGTGTTCTCAACCAAGACCTTTATGTGCGCCAAGGTAGTGGCGATAGTAATGCCCTGAACACCAGCACTGGTGCGGCTCTTCAGGCACTTTCGGGGGTGGCAAATGCAGATTTTCTGCGTTATCGCAGCGTCATACTGGATTCGACCAAACCCGAGCAGCCACCCGTTACGCTGATTACCCGACCGTTGCGGGAAAACGTTTTGGCATCGTTGAGCGTGCTAAAGCGCGCCGCCCCGAGTGCCAACGCAGGCAAGTTACCCGATATTTGGATTTCCGAAGCGGTCGCGGATTTATACGGCTATGCGCCGGGCCAGACGATTTCGCTACCGCTGGACGGCGCATCGCATCAGGTATTCGTCGCGGGTATTTGGCGGGATTACGCGCGCAGCTTTGGCGCGATGGTGATTGACCGGGACATATATTTAAAATGGACGGCCGACGACAAAATAAATGATGTGTCGCTGCGACTCAGCGAGGGTGCAAACAAGGCAGATGTGATGGCCGCGATTCGCAATTTGCCGGTTGACGCGAAGCTCGATGTCACCGATGCCGCAGAAATTCGCAAATTTTCGCTGCAAGCTTTTGACCGCAGTTTCGCCGTCACCTACGCGCTCGAAATCGCCGCCATCTTTGTTGGACTGGCAGGGATCAGCGCGACCTTCTCGGCGCAAGCCTGGTCGCGCCGCCGCGAGTTCGGGATGTTGCGGCATCTGGGTGTGTCGCGGCGTGAAATCGCGGCCTTGCTCGGCGCTGAGGGCGCACTGCTCGGCGCACTCGGTGCGGCTATCGGCTTGGCGCTGGGCATGGCAATTGCATTAATCCTGATTTTTGTGGTCAACCGTGAATCATTTCACTGGAGTATGGAGCTGCATATTCCGTGGATGACGATGGCGGTGTTGTCGCTGACGTTGGTGGTGCTCACCTCCATTTCTGCGGTCTTGAGCGGCAAATTTGCCATGTCCAAACAAGTTATTGCCGCGGTGAAGGAAGACGCATGACGCATATCGCGTGGATATTTTTTTCAATTTTTTTCACGCACCTTGCTTTGGCCGAGCCGGTTCGATTCGCCGACGTCGTGCCCGATCAGGCGCTAACGTTCCCTCGGGATCATGGCGCGCATCCGGCGTTTCGAACCGAGTGGTGGTATGTCACCGGTCATGTTGACACCGCCAGCGGCACGCCGCTTGGCTTTCAGGTGACATTTTTTCGCACCCGCACCGGCGTTGGCGAAAACAGCCCATCCAAATTTGCACCTCAACAAATTTTATTTGCGCACGCCGCCATTGCCGATCCGCGCCACGGCAAATTACGTCACGATGAAAAAGTCGCGCGCGCTGGATTCGGCAATGCGGCCAAGGTCGGCGCAATGGATATTGCATTAAATAATTGGACGATGAAAATGACGGATAACGTCATTGCCACGCGGGTTGCGTCCAAAGATTTTGCACTTGATTTAATCCTTCAGCCAACTCAGCCGCCGATTTTGCAAGGCGCAAATGGCTACAGTCAAAAAGGTAAGAATGCGGGCCAAGCCAGTTATTACGTTAGCTTTGCACAGGTTGGTGTCAGCGGCAAAATCATCGTCGATGGCAAATCAGAAAACGTGACGGGCAAGGCATGGTTCGATCATGAGTGGTCCAGCGAAATTATGTCGGACGATGTGTCCGGCTGGGATTGGCTCGGCGCTAATTTAGATGACGGTGGCGCGGTGATGGCGTTTCGCATGCGGGCCGCCGACGGGCGCGGCGTATGGGCGGGCGGCACCCGAGTGATGGCTGATCGTACCGTCGTGAAATTGTCGCCCGAACAAATTACATTCACGCCGATGGAAACCTGGCGTTCGCCGCGAACCGGCGCGAATTATCCAGTCGCGATGCGGGTCGAGGTGGCGGGTGAGACATTCGAGTTAAAACCGTGGATGAATGACCAGGAACTCGATAGCTCGCGCTCAACCGGCAGTACTTACTGGGAAGGTGCGGTTGATTTGCTGCGCAACAAGCAGCGCGTCGGACGTGGTTATTTAGAGCTGACGGGCTACGGAAAAAAACTGCGCTTTTAGGCGTTAAAAAGGGCCCACAAAATGGAACGCGGCGCATTGGAACGTTGTGCGTGGGCCAACAAAAGCCCGCTCGATACAAAATATCATGATGACGAATGGGGCGTGCCGTTGCATGATGACCGCTTGCTGTTTGAGTTTTTAATTCTGGAAGGTGCGCAAGCGGGCTTATCGTGGGCGACTATTTTGGCAAAGCGAGAAAACTACCGGCATGCGTTTCAGAATTTTGATGTAAAAAAAGTCGCAGAATTTGACGCCGTTAAAGTGGAAGCGCTGATGCTGGATGCCGGTATTGTTCGCAACCGGCTAAAGATCACCAGCGCAATCAAAAACGCACACGCTTTTATTGCGGTGCAGAAAGAATTCGGCAGTTTCGATCAATACATTTGGGCGTTCGTGGGGGGCAAACCCATCCAAAATAATTGGCCTTCTTTCGCGGACATACCCGCAAAAACACCGCTATCAGATGCGATGTGCAAAGAGCTGAAAAAGCGCGGATTTACGTTCGTCGGCTCGACCATTTGTTATGCATTTATGCAGGCTACCGGTATGGTCAACGATCATCCGATGACTTGTCCGCAGCATGTTTTGGTTACAGCGCGCAGTCTATAAAACACGAATAGGTCGATTCAGCGCGGGAGCAGCTTCTGGCTTCGGTGGAAATATTCAAGCAATGCGAAATTGGTGATCAATGCGGGCGTCATTTCAAATCGCCCACCACATCAATATCCGCAAAAATTCCCGCATCGACTACTTCCACCAAACGCGTTGACGCGAGGTTTGCATCGATCATTTTTTTCGCGCCCATGTCACCGCTCAGCGCGCACAGCGAAGCGCCGTATTGCCGCGCGAAACCGGCGGGATTACCACGTTTGCCTTGATGGGTGGGCGCGGCGATCGCAGCGCCCTCCTCCAGCGCTAATTTGATTTTTGCAATCGTCGCGGCTTCAATATAGGGCATATCGCCGAGTGCAATGATCCAACCGTCGGCGTTGAGCGATGCCGTAACCCCCGCGCCAATGCTGGCGCTCATGCCCTCGTCTGCGCGCTCGTTAACGATCACCTGACAACCACAATCATCAAGCACCCGCATCAAACGCTCATCCCGCCCGGTGACTGCGATTACGCGGCCCACGGCGGCCAATAAATTCGCGGCGCTCGCCTCGACAACGTGACGCCCATCCTTCAAACGCGCTAACAATTTCTGGCTACCAAAACGCGTGCCCTTACCTGCCGCGAGGAGAATGCCGGTGATCAACCGCGCGCCGCTGATTTTTGATGGGCTAGCGAACGCTCTAGTACGACACCATTCCGTGCCGCAATCAGCTCGGCCAAAATCGCAATCGCGATTTCAGGCGGCGTACGGCTGCCGAGCGCCAAGCCGACCGGACCATGCAGCCTGGCGATTTGCGCGGCTGATAGGTCAAACAAGGCCAGCCGTTTACGCCGCTCGTCATTGGTTTTCACCGAGCCGACCGCGCCGATATAAAACGCATCTGTTTTTAACGCCTCAAGCAGCGCCATGTCGTCGAGCTTTGGGTCATGCGAGACCGTTACGATAACGGTATGTGGATCGCACTTGAAGGCAACCACGGCATCATCGGGCATTCCCGCTAGCAACGTTGCACCCGCGACGCGCCACGCGCTCTGATATTCGTCGCGCGGGTCGCACACCGATACTTGAAAATCCAGCGTGGCCGCGACCTCGGCCAGATAGCGCGCGATTTCTGACGCACCGATAATCAGCAAGCGCCAACGCGGACCGTGGATGCAAATAAATTCTGTTTGCGTGCGAGACGTTTCATCGGTGGGCCCACCGGGTTGGTAGCGCCATTCGCCACTCGCTAAATCAACGACGCGGGCAAATACTTCGCCCGATTTTATTTTCGCAAATAACGCATCAATTTGCGCCACCGTCAGCGCCGCCT
>JBBRZG010000117.1:0-11692 GCA_038236905.1 Burkholderiales bacterium | reverse complement strand
GCTTCGGCCGCACCACGGGTAGCGAGGTAATAGGCATCGGCTGCACAAAGCGATTGACCGCAGAGTTCACCGATTTTATAAGCCTCGCCCATGGTGCGCAGCACTGACAGGCTGGTGCCTGCGCCGACGTCGGTGCCTAGACCGACACGCACCGGTCGCCGCGCGTTTTTTGGTTCGCTGAATTTAAATAAGCCTGAGCCTAAAAATTCATTCGACGTCGGACAATGTGCAACGGCAGCCTCAGCTTCACTCAAGCGCTGCCACTCTGCTTCGTGCAGATGAATGCCGTGGCCGAATACGGCGCGTTTGCCAACCAGGCCGTAATGATCGTATACATCGAGATAATTTTTATGCTGCGGAAAAAGTTCTTTCACCCATGCGATTTCATCGTGATTCTCCGAGATGTGCGTCTGCATAAAGCAATCGGGAAACTCGCGCCACAACGCGCCCGCTGCATCCAGCTGCTCGGGGCTGGATGTAGGCGCGAATCGCGGCGTGATCGCATAACTCAGCCGATCACGTCCATGCCATTTATCGATCAGTGCTTTCGATTCATCGTAGCCGCGCTGCGGCGTGTCGCACAGCGCTTCAGGCGCGTTACGGTCCATCATCACTTTGCCGGCAATCATGCGAAGGTTTCGCTTCTGCGCTTCATCAAAAAACACATCTGTGGCATGCGCATGAACGGTGCCGTACACCATCGCGGTTGTGGTCCCGGCGCGCAAACATTCATCCAGGAAAAAACTCGATACCGCCCGCGCGTGGTTATCGTCCGCAAACTGCTGTTCCGCGACAAAAGTATAGCGATTCAACCAATCGATCAGCTGTTTGCCGTAAGCACCGATAATCTGCGTTTGTGGATAATGCACATGCAAATCGATAAAGCCCGGCAGCACCAGCGCATCAGTGTAGGTCGTTATCTCGCAGCGGGACGGAAGCGCTTTTTTTACTTCCGCGTAAGCGCCAAAATCAGTAATGACGCCGTTATCAAACACGATCAGTGCGTCTGATTCGTAGCGCATCGCAGCGGCCGCGCCGACCAGAAATGGATCGGCTGTGAAGGTTAACGCCGCGGCGCGAATTGCCTTCATTTACTACGCTTCGTGTGGATCAGGATTTTCCTGCGCACGCGCAGAGTCTGGCTTGGCATGCATCGAAGCTTGGGCGGGAACCCGCGGCGTAGTAGTCACGACATCTGCGTTCTGCGCACGATGCAGCAATGCGTGATCCATCAAAACCAGCGCCAGCACCGCCTCCGCAATGGGCGTGGCACGAATGCCGACGCAGGGATCATGGCGGCCATGGGTATTAATGACCACCGATTCGCCCTGCTTATCGATCGTCTGCCGGTCCAGCCGGATCGATGAGGTGGGTTTAATGGCGATTGAGACCGTCACATCCTGGCCCGTGGAAATACCGCCAAGGACGCCACCCGCGTTGTTGGATAAAAATCCCTGCGGGCTCATTTCGTCAGAATGTTCGGTGCCGAGCTGCTCAACACTGTTAAAACCAGCGCCAATTTCGACGGCCTTCACGGCGTTAATGCCCATCATCGCAAAGGCGATCGCAGCATCCAGCCGGTTATAAATCGGTTCGCCCCAGCCAACCGGCACGCCGCTCGCGACAACATTGATTCGCGCGCCGCAGCTTTCGCCGGATTTGCGTAATTTATCCATGTAGGTTTCGAGCGAATCAACAACGGCTGCGTTGGCGACAAAAAATGGGTTGTTGTGCACCTCGTCCCAGTTTTCAAAGCCGATTTTATTTTCACCTAATTGCGACAGATAGCCGCGCACTTGCACGCCGTAGCGCTCAAACAACCATTTTTTTGCGACCGCACCCGCAGCCACCGTCGGTGCCGTCAGCCGGGCGGATGAACGACCGCCGCCGCGATGATCGCGCACGCCGTATTTTTGCAGATAGGTGTAATCGGCATGGCCGGGCCGGAAACTAGACTCGATCTTCGAATAATCTTTACTGCGCTGATCTTCGTTACGAATCATGAGCGCAATCGGCGTGCCGGTGGTTTTACCTTCAAAAACACCGGATAAAATTTCGACCCTATCGTCTTCGCGACGCTGCGTCACATGGCGCGAGGTACCGGGCTTCCGGCGATCGAGGTCAAGCTGGATATCTGATTCGCTTAACGACATTCCCGGTGGACAGCCATCGATGACGCAACCAATCGCCGGACCGTGCGATTCGCCAAAATTTGTGACCGTGAATAGCGTGCCAAGAGTGCTGCCGGGCATAGGGTTTTCGCTCGAAAAGTTTGAACACAAAAAGTGGAGACAAGTTTAACATGCTCACTTTCAATCGCCCTGATTTTGAAGTCTAAAAATGATTGAACCCTAATATTGGCGAGCTTTTCGAAGGATTTATGCTTCGAAACACTCGTCAATGCTAGGGTTTAATTTTCTTTCGCAGGTCACGTTAAGTGGCTACCTGCCATCGGCGATCAATTTTACGTTAAAGGTCGGGTGGCATTTTCTGCCAACCTAGAACCTGACTTTCGCGCAGACGGTTCCATCAAAAATCGAGTTCGAAATGACCATGCTTGGTTTGGATGAGCGGAGCCTTGCGCGCATTGCTAACTTAACTAAAATGGCGGCGAAACGCGTCCATCAATTTGTCAGAGGCTTCTTTTGACACTGCCGCCTCGAGCACGCGGCTGCATGTGGTCACCGCGCGGATCAGCTGTTCACCATTATTGGCAGATAGAATTTTGCCCTGTACGAGCAGCACATCGCGTCCCAAAATCTGGCGTAAATCCTGAACCAGCGTGCCCTTAACGGTTTCCAGGTGGCGGGCATCGACTTCGCTTTCCCATTGCGCGCGCGCAGCGTCTGACATTGAAGGCAGCGAGTCGCCCGCCGGCGCGCCGCGGATGCCAATCGGTATGCTGGTTTGTGGTGCCTCTGCCGGTGGCTCGCTGGCCCACGTGGTCTTCAAAAACTCTTTCGCGGAAACGGGCGTGGGCTTGATCATGTCCAGCGTACCCGCTCGTACCGGCTCCATCGCCTGCGTGCGATTCATCGGATCACTTGCCGCAGCGACCACTTTCAATCGCGTGGTGGCGGTCAGATTAGGCTCGGACTGCACTTGCGCCAACGACGCCGCAGGCACCGCATGGACCAATGCCAGCCGGATCAAGCTGCGCAATGATTCATCAGTATCGGTCGCCCCGATCAAGCGCGGGTCGGTCACGCATTGCTTGAAGGTTCGCCGATTATCGATGACATGAAGCAGTCGAGATAGCGAAGACGGCAGCTTGATGCCAAGACGTTGCAACTCATTGATTGCTTCATCATTTTTTGTCAGAACGACATGATCACTTGCTAATTCTTCTAGACGCATATTTTTTAATTCAGTGGACAGACGACGTGGGGATTTTGAAACGACAAGGTTAAACGATGTTGAGCTGCATACACGCGTTTTTTTGAATATAACTAGCCACATCATTATATTGCGTTGCCAACCCTATTTTTCGGTAAGTCTGGACAAGGTTGGTAAAAAGATCCCTTTTGAAGGAGCCTTCGTTTGATCACGGCTTTGAGGATGGCGAGTGCGGATGATGGCGTTGACACCTACGCGAAACCAGAGTAACTTACCGACTGGTCAGTTATATTTTCATTGCGTGAGTTGTCAAAAAAGGTTGTTAGCATGAAGAAGAACTTCTTTTCGCCCACATTTTCGGGGCTCCCCTTCCCTCGATACACCATGGCCGGCTGGGTCTTTGCATTGGTCGGCGTTGCTTTCATCGCGGGTTGTAGCAAGCCTGATGTGGTGGCACCCGCACCGCGGCCCGCTCTGGCTTACAAGATTAAAGCCGGGGCTGGATCAGAAACTGAAATCTATCCTGGCGAAATTCGCGCTCGAATTGAAGCCGACCATGCGTTTCGCGTCGGCGGCAAAATCGCGCAGCGACTGGTGGATGCTGGTGCCACCGTCAAAAAAGGCCAGCCGTTGGCGAGAATAGATCCTCAAGACGTTCGCCTGGCGGCAGATTCTGCCCGCGCGCAGGTGGCCGCACAAAAGACCGAAGCCGAATTTGCAGGCGCTGAGTTAAAGCGCTACAAAGATTTGTTTGCAAAAGGTTTTGTCAGCCAATCCGCTCTGGATCAAAAAATCAACGTCGCCAACGCCGCCACCGCACGTCTCGATGCGCAGCGCGCGCAAGCTGGCGTATCGATCAATCAGGCTGGCTATGCCACGCTATTGGCTGAAACCGATGGTGTGGTAACGCAGGTCATGGCTGAAGCTGGCCAAGTCGTTGCCGCGGGACAAGCGGTCATGAAAATCGCCAACCCAAAAGACAAGGAGCTGGTGATCACCATTCCTGAATCGAAGTTGGCCGATTTCAGAACGGCGTCCAAATCAGATTTGGCAGGACTCAAGGTCGCGCTATGGTCGCAGCCGGGTAAATACTACGCCGCGAAAATTCGCGAAATTGCGGGTTCGGCCGATCAGGTGACGCGTACCTATCTGGCCAAGCTATCACTGCAAGCGCCCGACGAATCGGTTCAACTCGGCATGACCGCATATGCCGTGTTTGGCAACAGCAACGATGCTGACACGCTCGCGGTGCCGCTGTCTTCGCTCTACGTCAAAACTACCAACACCGGCACCACCACCGGTGTTTGGCAGATCGCGACAGACGGCAAAGTAAGTTTGAAGCCGGTCACCGTATTGCAATATCGCGAGACCTCGGCATTTATCAAACCAGATGGCGCGAACGCCGTGAAAGTCGGCGATATGATCGTGGCCGCCGGCGTGCATAAACTGCGTGACGGCGAAATCGTCAAGCCCATTATCGACGCGGTGATTACCGGCGATGGCAAAGTCGCGACTGCGCCCACGCCCGAGAGTCTTGAAAAAAGCGCCTTAATGGCGCGGCCCTAAATCTTCCGCTCGCCGCCTCATTTCCTAAATATCTACCCCACTCACCATGAAAAATTTCAATCTAAGCGAATGGGCGCTAAGGCATCAGCCACTGGTGCTTTATATGATCGTCATTCTGGCGGTTATTGGTGTGGTCTCTTTTGGACGCTTGGGCCAATCGGAAGATCCGCCGTTCACTTTTAAATTCATGACGATTCGCACCATCTGGCCGGGCGCATCGGTCAATGAAGTAGACCAACAAATTACCGAACGCCTGGAGAAAAAATTACAGGAAGTCCCGAATATAAATTTCATCCGCAGTTATTCGCGGCCCGGCGAATCACTGATTTTTTTCGCAATAAGCGATGCAGCGCCCTCCTCTGCCGTGGCTGAAACCTCATATCAGGTTCGAAAGCGGGTGGGCGATATACGCCAGACCTTGCCGCAAGGCGCTTTGGGGCCGTTTTTTAATGATGAGTTCGGCGATACTTTCGGTAATATTTTTGCGCTTTCCGGTCAAGGTTATTCCTATGCGGACAAAAAAATATATGCGGATCGATTGCGCCGCGAGCTATTGCGCATCCCCGATGTTTCCAAGGTCGACATCATTGGTGAGCAGGAAGAAAAGATTTACATCGAGTTATCAAACGTAAAGCTCGCCACGCTGGGCATTGACGGCACCACCATTGTGCAGGCAATGCAGGCGCAGAACGCGGTCGCGCCCGGCGGTGCATTTGAAACCGAAACAGACAAAATTTTTGTGCGCGCCAACGGCAGCTTTGATAGCGTCGAGGCGATTCGCAATTTCACGCTTCGAGCCAACGGCCGCGTATTGAAAGTCGGCGACATTGCGACGGTGAGGCGTGGATATATCGACCCGCCCTTCACCAAAATGCGCTTTATGGGTGACGACGCGCTTGGTCTGGGCGTGTCCATGCGGCAAGGCGGAGACATTATCCAGCTCGGCCACAATCTTGATGCGTTATTGCACAAACAAGAAGCCAACTTGCCGGTTGGGCTTGAACTGCATCGGGTTAACGACCAGCCGAAAGCGGTGCAGGCCAGCATTCGTGAGTTCGCCCGCTCGCTGGCCGAAGCGGTAATTATTGTACTGGCGGTAACTTTTTTCAGTCTCGGCGTTCGGACTGGATTTGTCGTGGCGCTGTCGATTCCGTTGGTGCTCGCAGCGACTTTTCTATTTATGTATTTATTCGATGTGGGCCTGCACAAAATCTCGCTGGGAGCGTTGATTTTATCGCTGGGTCTGCTGGTAGATGATGCCATTATTGCGGTCGAAATGATGGCCATCAAAATGGAGCAAGGTTGGGAGCGTAGCAAGGCCGCGAGCTTTGCCTACACCTCCACCGCGTTTCCAATGTTGACCGGTACCCTGGTCACCGCGGCCGGGTTTTTGCCGATCGCGACCGCCAAATCTGGCACGGGTGAATACACACGTTCAATTTTCCAGGTGACGTCGTTGGCGTTGATCATCTCGTGGTTTGCCGCAGTTATTTTCATCCCCTACCTCGGCTATAAATTTTTGCCTGACTATCGCAACGGATTGCCCGTGACCACACCGCGGATGCGCCGGATCGCGGACTGGTTAAGTAAAATTCCGTTCGTCGGCGTGCGCATGGCAAACAGTCTGGCACCGGCCGGGGCAACGCAGGCAGCCGACTTAAAGCATGCGCGCGGCAAACTCCTTGGCGAAGCCAATGGCGAACAGCACGCACCCGAAGATCACCATGTCGATCATGACGTATACGATAAGCCGTTCTACAAGCGGTTTCGCCGCGCCGTTGCCTGGTGCGTCACTCACCGCAAAACCGTCATTTTGCTGACTGTACTTTTGTTCGCTGCCAGCATCTTCGCGTTCAAATTCGTGCAGCAACAGTTTTTTCCGTCATCGACCCGGGTTGAGCTGATGGTCGATATGAAGCTCGCCGAGGGCTCCTCGTTTGCGGCGACGATGGAGCAGGTAAAAAAAATGGAACTGGCACTGGATAAAGACAAGGATCTATTCGATAACTACGTGAGCTATGTTGGCACCGGCAGCACCCGGTTTTACTTTCCGTTGGATCAACAGCTTCCCGCCGCCAGCTTTGCGCAATTCGTCGTGACCGCCAAAGGCGTTGCGCAACGTGAAGCGCTGCGGCTGAAGATTATTGAGCTACTCAACACAGAATTTCCTGCGTTGCGCGGCCGCGTTTCGCGTCTGGAGAATGGCCCACCCGTGGGCTTTCCGATCCAGCTGCGCGTATCAGGCGAGGACATTCCGACCGTTCGAATACAGGCGCGTAAGGTCGCCGATCTACTGCGTAACAATCCAAACGCCGCAAATGTTCAGTTTGACTGGGACGAGATGGCAAAAGTCATCAAACTCGACATCGATCAGGACAAGGCGCGGCTGTTGGGCATATCCAGCCAAGAACTGGCGAGTTTCCTGAATAGTTCACTGAACGGGACGCAAGCGACTTTTTTCCGCGAACGTGACAAGCTCGTCGAGGTCTTGATACGCGGCCCGGATAATGAGCGGGCCCGCTTGTCTCTGCTCGAAAGTCTCTCTGTACCGACCCGCTCGGGCAAAGCCGTGCCATTGACGCAAATCGCCAACGTAAAATATGAATTTGAAGAGGGCGTCATCTGGCGGCGCGATCGTTTGCCCACCATCACGGTCAGAGCCGACATTGGCGTTGAAGGCATGCAGCCCGCCACCGTCATCGCACAAGTGGATCCAGAATTAGGCAAATTGCGCGCTGATTTGCCGCCTGGTTATCGTATCGATGTTGGCGGTGCGGTTGAGGAAAGCGCTAAAGCAGGCGCTTCCATTGCGGCCGGCATTCCCTTGTTTTTATTCGTGGTGCTGACGGTGCTGATGATTCAGCTGAAAAGTTTTCAGCGCGTCATTATTGTGGTGCTCACGGCGCCGTTGGGGCTGATCGGCGTGGCGAGTTTCCTGCTGATTTTCAATAAACCAATGGGCTTTGTGGCCCAACTCGGAATCATTGCGCTGTTCGGCATGATCATGCGGAATTCGGTTATTTTGATTGACCAGATCGAGCACGATATCGGTGAAGGCCATAAACCTTTCGACGCAATTATTGATGCGACCGTGCGCCGATTGCGCCCGATTGTGCTGACGGCTGCCGCGGCCATTCTCGCCATGATCCCGCTTACACGTTCTGATTTTTTTGGCCCGATGGCAGTCGCGATCATGGGCGGATTATTGGTCGCCACACTGCTGACATTGCTATTCTTGCCTGCGCTCTATGCCGCATGGTTCCGCATTCACCCATCAACGCCGGGAAAAAGTCTGGATGAGCGGGAAGCAGGCTGACGCCCACCGCACGTACCGGACTCCGCTGACGCACGTTACAATCGGTCGATGAATTTCTCATCGACCCATTTTTTTACGCCATGACCATTCGCCCTCAACTTCGCATGCTGGTCCGGACCGGTCTAGGCGTTCTGTTTGTCCTCAGCGCATGTCTTCAATCGGGGCTGGCGGGCGCTCAATCGTCTGCCTCTACCGACGCAGCAGCCCTCGTGCCGACCACGCAACCACCGCCTGCAAGCCCTGCGCTTGGCAAAACGGCACCCCAGGCAGCCGCGAACAGCACTTCAAAATCACGCCCTAAAATTGCGCTGGTGTTATCCGGCGGTGGGGCGCGTGGCGCGGCGCATGTGGGGGTGATCAAAGTGCTGGAAGAAATGCGTATCCCGATTGATTTCATTGCCGGCACCAGCATGGGCGCGCTGATCGGGGCATCTTACGCATCAGGCACCTCAATCAAAGAATTGGAGGACCGGCTCGCGGCGGCGGACTGGAATGATCTTTTTACCGACATCAGCCCGCGCGCGGATCGAAGTTTTCTTCGCAAAGAAGAAGATCAGGCGCGCTTGTTAAAGCTGGAGATTGGCGTGAAGGCGGATGGCTTGCGGCTGCCGGCGGGTGCGATATCGGGCCAGAGGCTCGACGTTTTATTCGCGCAGGTGACCCGAAACTCTTCAGGATTGGTAAATTTTGACAAGCTGCCGATTCCGTTCCGAGCAGTGGCGACCGACGCGGAAACAGGCCGGATGGTTGTGTTCAATCAGGGCCGTCTGCCGGATGTCATGCGCGCCTCGATGTCGGTACCGGGTGCGATCGCGCCGTTTCAGATCGGCGAGCGCATTTTTTTGGATGGCGGCCTGACGCGAAATTTGCCTGTGGATGTGGCCCGGCAAATGGGCGCGGATATTGTCATTGCGGTAAATCTGGGTACCCCGCTGCTGAAACGTTCAGAGCTTCAATCATTCGTTGGCGTGTCGCTACAAACAATCAATATTTTGACCGAGCAGAACGTCCGTACCTCGCTTGATTCGCTGAAGTCGACTGACGTCCTTATTTCACCGCCGCTCGATACGATTGGCTCCGCCGATTTTAATTCCGTAGTCGATGCCATTGTTTTGGGCGCGGCGGCAACACGAGAAATCGCCACCACCCTGAGCGGTTTAGCAATGTCGCCAGACGCCTACGCTCTACACCGCAATATGCAATTTGCACGCACCACGGCACCACTGAATCCCAGCGATCCGGTGGACGAAATACGGGTTAGCGGCCTTGATCGCGCCAGCGCCGAGGAGGTGAAGCGAACCATGGGTATCAAGGCGGGCGACAAACCCACCGAAAAGCTGCTGAATGACGGCCTCAGCCGCGTTTTTGGCAGCGGATATTTTGAGCGCGTCAACTACAGCCTGCTCAATGAAAATAATCGTCGGATTCTTGATATCAATGCGCGTGAAAAGCAATGGGGGCCCAATTACCTGCGATTCGGCCTTTCGCTGGCGGCCGACACAATTGGTGAAGGCCGCTTTAATCTGCTGGTGCGTCATCAGGCGACACAATTCAACTCGGCGGGGGCGGAGTGGCGCAACGACCTGCAAATTGGCCGCGACCGCCGTATTGCCTCGCGTTTCTTCCAGCCGTTTGGTCTGGGCAGTATCGCCAACGTTTCCGTTGGCGCAGAACTGAGCCGCCGACCCATCGATGTTTACGTAAACGACGCGCGGCTGGCACAGTACGACGTATCAGCCAGCGTATTCAGCGCAGATTTTGGTCTCGATCTGGGTCGTAACGCCATCGCCCGGCTGGGCTTGTTGCGCGGTAACGATAGTGCCCAGCTTAGCATTGGCTCGCCTTTACTACCGAACGTCAGCGTCAAGCAAGGCGGTATTAAATTGGTGGCGCTATACGATGACCTGAATGACACCAGTTTCCCGCGGGAAGGCCGGGTTGCCAGCTTCGACTTTTACACCAGCTCTAAGGGACTATCTGCATCGCGGGCATTTCAAAAGCTGGATGTCAATTATCTCGACCACTATTCGTTTGGCCCGCACACATTTGCGTTTGCGGCCCGCTACGCGCGCGGCTACGGCGAAAAACTTCCGCTCTTTGACCAATTCTCGCTGGGCGGATTCTTGCAGCTTTCTGGCTATCGTCCAGGCGAATTACTGGGCGATGCGCTGGCATTTAGTCGGTTGTCATATTACCGCCGCTGGAGTGATGCCCCGGCCGCCTTTGGTCGCAACGTATATCTGGGCGTGTCAGCCGAATTGGGCCGCGTCTCAAGCTCTGCGCGCACCTTGGGAAGCGCCGATAACCGAACCTCGATTGGCTTGTTCGCCGGCTTTGAAACTTATCTTGGCCCTTTCTACGTCGGCTACGGTAAAGCCCGTGATCGCGGCTCGGTCTTGTATTTTTTCCTTGGCCAGCCGTAAATCGGGCCATGGTTTTTGCGCTGATGGTGGTGCCCGCTGTCATCAAATCATCACCAAGCGGAAACGAAAAAGACATGATGATTTTGTAAGGTGACGCATTCCCGTTAACAGGAGGCGTTATGCAAGGCGCAACAACACTCACCCGGAACCGGACTTCGAGTCCAGACATCAGCCCCGGCGCCAGCCCCAGCGCGGTGAAGAAAAATCGATACACCGTTGCCCTCGCCCGCAACGCCGCTGAAATCGAGGACGCGCAGCGGCTTCGCTATCAGGTTTTCTTTGACGAGATGGGTGCAACATCGGCCCACTCGAATGGCGAACTTGATGTCGATGAATATGACGCAGACTGCGAGCATTTGCTGGTTCGTGACCAAGCCAGCGGTCAAGTCGTGGGCTGCTATCGCATCATGCGGCCCGAGACAGCGCGTCGCCGCGGCGCGTTTTATTCCGACAGTGAGTTTGACCTGTCGCGCTTGAGTCATTTACGCAGCCGAACGGCTGAGGTCGGTCGCGCCTGTATTCATCCCGCTTTTCGTTCAGGCAGCGTGATCATGCTGTTATGGTCGGGCCTTGCACAATTTATGCTTGAAAATCGTTACGAATATCTGATCGGTTGCGCCAGCATCAACCTTGCCGATGGTCATGAAAATGCGGTCGCGGTCTATCGTGAGATGACGCAGAATTACCTTGCACCGGCCGAATATCGCGTATTTCCCAAGCACCCTTATCCGGTCGGTACGCTTAGAACCACGGAACTCATTACGCCGCCACGAATCCCGCCGTTGTTGAAAGGCTACACCAGGTTGGGTGCCTGGATCGCGGGCGCCCCGGCGTGGGATCCTGATTTTAATACGGCAGACCTGTTTGTTTTGCTGCCGATTTCACGTTTGCCCGCAAACTACACACGACACTTTATGGGCGAGCCGGAAAATTTAGCCGTCGCGGCCTGAATTCCAGCCGTTTGGAATATCGACGACGATATTCGACCGTTTTTATTGAGCTGCCCCGGCCAACATCCGGTGGGGACGGGGCAGCCGGGAACTAAAACAAT
>JBBRZG010000116.1:0-11798 GCA_038236905.1 Burkholderiales bacterium | reverse complement strand
GGACGGTGATTTCGATACCGAAGACTGGGATGCGTTCCTTAGCGCAGCCGCCGGGCGGCAGGTAAAGGTCATCACACGACCGCAGGGGGAATCGAAAGTATGGATGGCGATGGCGATGAAAAACGCGCAGTTTGCGCTGGATCGCCAATTGCTGGATCGCGCCACGCAGGACAAAAAATTATGGATGATGCGTGAGGCGCTGGGTCTCGAAAATATAAATCGTGTGGAGTGTTTTGATATCAGCCACACGATGGGTGAGGCAACCGTGGCCAGCTGCGTGGTGTTCGATCAAGGCAAGATGCAATCATCAGAATATCGGCGCTACAACATCACTGGTATCACCCCGGGCGATGACTATGCCGCGATGCGGGATGCGCTGACGCGACGCTATTCAAAACTGGTGGAAATCGCAGAAAGCGTTAATGAGATTGATGATGTGCGGGCGGGTGAGGAATCTAAGGCCGCCAAGGTAAATATTCCCAGACCAGACCTAGTGCTGATTGATGGCGGAAAAGGTCAGCTCAGCGTCGCTGAGGAGGTGATGAATGAACTTGGGCTGGGTGATATTCAATTGATCGGCGTGGCGAAAGGCGAAGATCGCAAGGCCGGGCTGGAGACGCTGATCTTTGGCACCACCCGGCGTGAACTTAATTTGCCGACCGATAACCCGGGGTTTCATTTGATCCAGCAAATTCGCGATGAAGCGCACCGTTTC
Source organism: Burkholderiales bacterium (assembly GCA_038236905.1). Taxonomy (GTDB): domain Bacteria; phylum Pseudomonadota; class Gammaproteobacteria; order Burkholderiales; family Usitatibacteraceae; genus UKL13-2. The sequence goes on along the minus strand of JBBRZG010000116.1, from coordinate 11,083 downwards.
GCTATCACGGGACATCGCGCGCGTCGCGCCAAGAAGCGCAATACCTCGCGACTTGAAGACATCAGCGGCATCGGCCCCAAACGCCGTAAAGCGCTCCTCGCGCAATTTGGCGGACTCCAGGGCGTCCAATCGGCAAGTGCCGATGACCTGGCCAAAGTAGAAGGCATAAGTCACGATTTGGCGGAGACCATCTATAACCAATTACACTAAGGGCGCTGAATTGTTGCATTTTTCGTTGCCACTTAAATAACTCCGTATCGAAACCTGTTTCAAAAACGGTAGCCGAAACCAGCTGGCCAGTGTGGCTGAACCATCCCATCTTCATCGACAAAGAGCGTGACGCCGCCTTGAAGTTAAATATTCCCATGTTCCTCACCTGGCTGCGAATCGCCGCCATACCGCTATTTATTGTGGTGTTGTATATCGATGAGTCATGGTTGACCTCGCGCCAGTCGAATACCATTGCCACGGTCATCTTTGTTGTGGCAGCGATCACTGATTGGCTGGACGGCTATTTAGCGCGCAAGCTTCACCAGAGTTCAGCGTTCGGTGCATTTCTCGATCCAGTCGCGGACAAGCTTATGGTAGCGGCGGCATTGATTGTATTGGTTGAAATGGGCCGTACGGATGCCATCGTTGCGCTCATCATTGTTGGCCGGGAAATCACTATTTCGGCGTTGCGCGAGTGGATGGCGCAGGTGGGCCAATCAAAGAACGTGGCAGTTTCAATGTTGGGCAAAATCAAGACCGTCGCACAGTTGGTGGCGATTCCGTTCCTGCTCTATGACGCGCCGCTATTTGAAATTATCAATAGCCGTCTGGTGGGGAGGGTGCTGATCTGGGTTGCTGCGGTGTTGACGGTCTGGTCGATGTTTTACTATTTGAAGGCCGCCTTCAAACCCGCGGGACCGGCAAAATCAGCCTCTCCTAGTTCTCCAGACGAGGCCGCCAAAGTCGCCGTTGATGCCAAATCAGACCTGCGCTGATCGCTGTTGCATCAGTAGGGCTTCAAATGCGGCCGAGGGCAAGGGACGGCTAAACAGGAATCCCTGATAGGCTCCGCAGCCCTGTTGTGCCAGTAAAACACGCTGTTCCTCAGTCTCGACGCCCTCGGCGACCACATTTATCTCCAGCGCGTGCGCCAGCGCGATTACCGCGTAGACAATAGCCGCGTCGTCGTGGTCGGTGAGAACATCAGCAACAAATGATTGGTCAATTTTCAAGGTGTCAATGTGGAAGCGTTTTAAATGCGACAAACTTGAATAGCCGGTACCAAAGTCGTCAATCGCCACGCTCACGCCGATTGCGCGAAGCGCGCTGACCGTGCGACCCACGCCTTCCGGGTCGCGCAACATGCCGGTTTCAGTGATTTCAATTTCGATGAGACGCGGGTCGCAGCCCTCGCGCTTGATTCGTTCAATAATCCGATCGGCCAGATTCGAGGCACGGAACTGGCCCGCAGCAATATTGACTGCAATTTGTAAATGGCCAAACCCAGTCTCCCGCCATTTGCGCAGTTGCGCAAACGCCGTGTCGAGTACCCAATCGCCGATTTCATGAATCTGGCCGGTTTCTTCCGCCAAGTGGACAAATTCAGCCGGCATCACCAGGCCGCGCGTCGGGTGGTGCCAGCGTAGCAGTGCCTCGGCACCAATGACGCAATTGCTGATCATGTCTAATTTTGGTTGGTAATACAGCTCAAACTCGCGGCGCTGAATCGCGGTGCGCATCGCATTTTCCAGCATGCGCATATTGGCCCCATGCTCAGCCAGCTCGCGCGAAAATAATTCATAAGTATTTTTGCCGCGCTCCTTGGCCCGATACATTGCCATGTCGGCATTTCTCAGGAGGGTTTCGCCATCATCCGCATCATCGGGAAATAAGCTGATACCGACTGAGCCCGAAATGTAGATTTCATGCCCTTCGATCATGGACGGTGCGTGTAATTCATCGATCAATTTGAGCGCCACCAATTGTGCTGACTCGATTTCAGTAATTTGCTCGAGTACCACCATGAATTCGTCGCCAGATAGCCTCACCAGCAGATCGGTGTCCCGCAAGACGCGGCCCAGCCGAACCGCCATGAGCCGCAGCAGCTCATCGCCGATGCGGTGTCCCAGGGAATCATTTACGTCTTTGAACCGGTCGAGGTCAATAAACAGCGCCGCGACCCGGCTACTGTTGCGACGCGCGCGCATGATTGCCTGCCGCAAACGCTCCTGCAAGATCGCGCGGTTTGGCAATCCAGTCAGACTGTCGTGGGTGGCTTGGTGCACCAGCCGCTCCTCGGCATTGACCCGTGCGGTAACGTCCTGGCCCAAAGATAGGACGGATACCTGCTGACCCGACTCATCGACCAATTTTGAGTTGTACCACTCGCACCAGATGATTTTTCCGTCCTTGCGGAAATTACGATAGAGGCTGGTGGTGTGTGCGGAATCGCGCGACTGTAAATGCGCTAGCAGTAAATCCACATGCGTGCGATCTTCTTCGGCAATGAAATTCCAGTAGGTCAGACGCTTGCCCACCACCTCTTGTTCAGTCCAACCAAAGATGCGCTCGGCTTGCGGCGACCAACGCCGCACCCGAAATTCGTGATCCCACTCAATGACTGCCAGCGGGGTATTTTCGAAATGCGATAACAACATCCAGTTCGCGCGACGCAATTCAATCTCAGTGCGTTTGAGTTCATCAATATCGGTTGATGCCGAATAAAACCCCACCACCGCACCGCCCGAGTCACGGCGTGGTGTGTAGCGCACGCTCATCCACCGCTGGGTATCGTCGCTGGCCGTAATGAGGCGTTCAATGTTGATGGTTTCACCGGCAAATACCCTATCCCACAGAGCTTCAATTTCTGCCACACGCTGTTTGCCAAATAACTGATCCATCGGCTTGTCGATCATGTCTGCACGCGATTTGCCAACCAAGCGCTCCATCGGCTTATTGACAAATTGGTACTTCAAATCGCGGTCAACATAAGCCATCGGATACGGCAGGCTGTCCATCGCGTTACGCAATTCGCTTTCGCTCGCACGCAAAGCGACTTCAGCCGATTTAATGTCGTGAATATCGATACCCACTACATAAACGCCCTGAATTATGTTGTCATGCCCGAAATCAGGCACCGCGCGCACCCGATACCATCGACCCTGGGGATGGGGCATCGTATTCCACAGCCGTTCATAGACCACCGTTTCGCCCTTGAAGGCACGATCAAGATAAGGTATTGCGAGCTGTGCTTCGGCTGTACCGAGCACGGCTTCCAAGGATTTGCCAAGTATTTTTTCCCGATTCGCACCCCGCAAGCTCAAGAACGTATTGTTGACAAACGTGTAGCGTCGTTGCTTGTCCAGATAAGAAATCGACTCGGGAATATTATCTGCGAACACGCTGATTTTTCGCTCGTTATCCTGCAGCTTCTGGCGTAGCTTTACGTCTTCATTAATATCGGTAATGACGCTGAAGATGCCGGCTACTTTTCCATCTTCACGGACGTCGGGAACTAAGTGACCCCGCATCCAGCGCGTCTCGCCTGACGGTAGTGTATTCAAGCGCTCGTAGGTCTGACGCTCGCCCGCGAATGCTTTGGTCAGCCAAGTTTCGACGCCCTTAACGGTGTCAGCCCCGACGAGATCCTCAAGAGTTCTACCGATCACTTTGTCCGCAGTAAGCCCGAGCCAATCAACGCCTGTCTTGTTGTAAAACTGGACTTTTCGCTCGGCATCGATGTAGCTCACCGGCATCCCGATGTTGTCAGTAATGAGGCGCAGTTGGCGCTCGCGCGATACTAACGCCTGTCGTAGCTGGTAATCGTTTTCAACATCTGCCAACACCGCATAGATACCGTCGATTTCACCGCTTTGATTGCGGCTTGGAAACATGCTCAGGCGTATATGGCCGGGTTTGTAACCACTGAAATTGGCCCATTTATCAAAACTCACAATTTCGCCGGACAATGCCCGATCTACGTAAGTCTGCACCGTCGCGAGGGCCTCGGCGCCGATGACGTCGCGCCAATGTTTGCCAATGATCGCAGCCTCCGGCATAGCCAGCCATTCGGTGGCGACGCGATTGACAAATTGATAGCGAAGATTGAGGTCGCTCTTTGAAACCGGCATGCCGATGTTGTCGGCAATCGCGCGCAGCTTTAATTCTTTATCGATCAAGGATTGGCGGAGGCGACACTCGTCTTCGATATCGCGAAACATCATGATGTAGCCTGAGATCGAGCCATCCGCCCGCAGGTCAGGAAAATACGAAAGCTCAATTCGCCGCTGCTCGCCCACCCGGGCGCGAGAATATGTTTCGATTTTGAATGTTTCACCGGCCAATACGCGGCGTACCTGGGGAAGATAAAAAGTCGAAACCTCTCCGGGAAAGGTGTCTACAAAAGATTTGCCGAGTATCTCGGTCGCCGGACGTCCGATCCAATCGAGCAGAGGCTGATTGGCGAATCGAACAACGAGATCACAGTCCACCTGCAAAATAGGCAGGCCTGCGCTATTGGTCAGGCTGCGTAACAACCGCTCTCGCTCAATAGTTTCGCTTTCCAGGACCTTGACGCGTTCTGCATCCGTAATGACGGCAAGCAAGCCGTAGAGCACGCCGTTTTCATGTCGCTGGGGGAAGTAGTTGACCAGCATCCATCGATTACGCCCGTTTTTGTCGAATGACATGCGATGGAAATGAGCGGGCTCGTTGTTGCGCAACGCAGAATTAAGGTGCGGCGCGACCGACTCGTACTCAGGCGCCAGTAGAATCTCGCTGACGAGAGCCCCGACAATGGTTTCAACAGTTCTATTCGTCAATCTGGCGTAGCCGCCATTTGCGTACAAATAACGTTCATTCAGATCGATAAAGCAGGCCGGGAAATTAATCGCATCAATACCCGGAATCAGCTTGTTGAGTGCCGCGAGCGTATCGCTGGGTGCCGCTTGCGTCACGTAAAGTTTCGTGATTTCACTCATACACGCATGCTCCGCAGTGGGCCTGCTGAATGTCCAGTGAGCGTTGCCAGAGCGTTAATCTAATTGCCTTTTCAAGAACTTTTTTGAGCCTCAAATAAGGAGATTTGTTGTTATAAGTGCGGCCAGCAGTCACCCGTGTTGACCAACGCTGCACTACTTTTCTCTCCCAAATTTGAATTCTATCTCAAAAATACTAGGCAGTAGACCTGTTTCCGCCGAGAACAGGCGAGCTTTAAGCCATTCAAATCGCGCTGCAAATTGGAAAAATTAGAACAGTCAGAAAATTAAAAATAAAAGCGGCGCGACTATTTCGTTTAAGCGAAAACTATTCAACCGTTACCTACCGCTCGCTTGGCGAGGCGAGTGGCTTCAACTTGCTGGGGTTGGTCGATCAACATTTCTACGAAGCGGGCAATATTGGCGAGCGATGACACGTCTACCCCGGGCGTGTACTTTAGTTCAAAGTCTACCGGCAACGGGTCATAGATCAGCCGGGCATCAACTGCGCCGCCGTTTCTTTGTTGATCGCATTGATAGTCGAGAGCGATATCGCGAAGCCGCTCGCTTGAAATGTGGCCGCCCTGCATCAGGTCTTGGTAAAAGTGCAGCCAATGATTGCTGATATTCATGGATTTATCAACGCGGCCTTTCTCGAGCCATCGGGACCACATTCCTATTAACGCTTTGCTTACGAACTGTGCTTCAGACCGCACGGGAAAATGCGCCAGCGAAAGACCGCGAAAAGCGATGTGGGTGACAGGTCGCTGTGATGCCCCTTGTCCGCACAATACCGCATGATTGCCATCGGCAATCGTAAGGCTTGAGTCCTCTCCAAAACGTTTACACACTGTTACTTTGCAAATGGGATTGCTTTCTTTTAGACAACGATATTGGATGCGCTTGATGGCGTTACGCTCGACAGCAAAATCATCGGGTGTGGGCACATAAGACTCCCACCGGAGCGCCGCCGTCGCGCCGACCGGAATAGAATTTATCGCATCATTGAGATATTCGCGCGACGGGGATTTAATAAACTCATCGGCGTCAAGCAAGAATAGGAAATCCGCGCGTTTGGCAGCAAGCACATCGCGCGCGACCTTGTTGATCCATTCTGCCTTGCTGAACCCAAGCTCGTGGTTGTGCTCGATCACAACCGGCAAGCCCTCCGCCTTGAGCCGTTCAACGATGCGTGGCGTATCGTCGAGGGGAGAGTGAAGGACGATAATCATTTCGTCCAAAAATTGAAGGTTGTAACGAATGAATGTTTCGATAATATCGGCCTCATTCCTCACCATCGCCAAGCCCGCTATTTTTCGCATTCGATCACTCCTGCTTGACTAAGTATTTGGATAACACTGCAACATAAACTATGGCTTAAGTATAAAGTTTCGCGTAGCGTGTGCCCTGAAAGTAAGAGTCGTAGTTGTAACGACAGGTAACGCTCTCGAATACGCCGAGCGCGCATCAACGCCGATGAGGCGGTTCCAGCCATTTCCGAGCTTTTTGGAATCTAATGGTCAACAGGATTCAATGCCTCAGTCAATCGCGTTTGCGGGATATGCGGTGGATGCGTTAAACTATGATCTTTAGGCACGTAGCTCAGCTGGTTAGAGCACCACCTTGACATGGTGGGGGTCGTTGGTTCGAGTCCAATCGTGCCTACCAAATTGTTAAAAAGCACCCTTGCGGGTGCTTTTTTTATGGTCTTTGCGCTTTATGTGTCCGCCTGCTACTGCTTTAAGTAAGATGTTTTTGAGTATGATGTGAAACACTCTGCGGGATATTTTGCAATACTGTGTTTTTGAACATCAAATCGCTAAGTCATTGAAACCACGCTCGCAATTCCGCCTTCGCATTACCAAGGACGCCGAGATCGCCATTGGACCTGGCAAAGTCGCTTTGCTTGAGGCGATTGTATCGACCGGCTCGATTACGGCGGCAGCCAAGGTAATGGGTATGTCTTACCGCCGCGCATGGTTGTTGGTTGATTCAATGAACAAAATGTTCAAAACTCCCGTGGTCGACGCTGCGACAGGCGGCAGGCACGGAGGCGGTACGGTGGTGACGGCGAACGGCATGCAGGTGATTGAATGCTATCGGCGGATAGAAGCGGATGCGCTGAAAATCAGTGCGCGCGATATCAAAACGCTGAGCCGATTATTGCGTGACTGAAAAAGCAGGCAATGTTTCGGCCTATGTAGACTATCTGCCATGTCGCTGTCGTGAGCATCTCGCAGTGATGCGAAAAACTCACTCAGGCCATGCATAGATCCCGAACTGCTGGATTAATTTTCTGTTCACCGTTATATTCCTGCGTATATATCGATAGCAGGAATATTTTTATGCGGGTACATTTTGTATTTATGTTGATTGCGTTGATGTCGGCCGGTGTGACATCAAAATTTGCCCTGAGTGCAGAGGTGCCGAATGTGGCCGCAGCGTCTGATCTACAATTTGCGCTACCCGAAGTGGTAAACGAATTCAACAGGCAGACCGGCAAAACGGTCAAGCTTAGCTTCGGGTCTTCTGGCAACTATCGCCGACAAATTGCAGAGGGCGCACCATTCGAATTATTTTTCTCGGCGGACGAGTCTTATGTTTACGCGCTCGCCAAAGAGGGCAAAACTCTGGATGACGGCGCGCTGTACGCCATCGGTCGCCTCGTTCTGTTTGCGCCGAAATCATCGGGGCTTGAACCCGATAAAGAACTCAAAGACCTCGCTTTAGCGGTGCAGGATGGGCGCATTAAAAAATTTGCGATTGCAAATCCCGAACACGCGCCGTATGGGCGTGCGGCGCAGCAGGCGCTGACGCGGGCCGGAATATGGGAGAAAATCCAGCCCCACTTGGTGCTGGGAGAAAACGTTTCACAAGCCGCTCAGTTCGCAACCTCGGGCAGCGCGCAGGGCGGCATTTTTGCGTATGCACAAGCGATCTCGCCGGCCATTTCAGCTTTGGGTGAATTTGTGCTGATCCCTGCTGATTGGCATCAGTCATTACGGCAGCGCATGGTGCTTACCAAGAATGCGGGTGAAACGGCGCAGCATTTTTATCGCTACATGCAGGCCCCGGCAGCACGAGAGATTTTAAAACGCTACGGTTTTCGCTTGCCGGGTGAGGAATAGTTTAATGCCGCGTCAAACTACATCACACGGCCGCAATTAATGGATTGGATCGCGCTAACACTGTCGTTAAAGCTGGCACTGTGGACGACCGCAGTGCTATTGCCGACGGGGATTTATCTGGGACGTTTCTTTGCATGGAAGCGCTTTAAAGGCAAAAGCCTGATTGAGGCGGCGTGTGCGCTGCCGTTGGTGTTACCACCGACGGTGTTGGGTTATTACCTGTTGGTGTCGATGGGTGGCAACTCGATGGTCGGCAAGTTCTACGAATCGTTTGCAGGGCAGCCGTTGGTTTTTAGTTTTGCAGGTTTGCTGTTGGCGTCGATTATTTTCAACCTGCCGTTCGCGATCCAGCCCATGCAGCGCAGCTTTGAAGCCATTGACCCGGATGTACGAAGCGCCGCGGCTTGTTGCGGCATGTCGCCATGGAAAATCTTTTGGGCGATTGAGCTGCCGCTGGCGTGGCCCGGTATTGTGTCGGCGATGGTCATTACCTTCGCGCATACGGTCGGCGAATTCGGTGTGGTGCTGATGGTCGGCGGCAGTATCCCGGGAGAAACCAAGACCATTGCTATCGCCATTTATGATCGCGTGCAGGCGTTTGATACGAATAGCGCCGGCCTGATGTCGGCAGTGCTGCTATCGCTGTCGCTGGTGGCGATTGCGGTGGCCTATGCAACGACCGGAAGATTTGGGAAACGCAATTGACTGTGATCACCGATCATTTAACCAGCGGGCTCAGCGTAAGGCTAAGTCAAGACGGACCGATTCCACTAGGCGCAGAATTTGAATGCGCCCCGGGAGAAGTGCTGGCCGTGGTGGGCCCCTCGGGCAGCGGAAAATCAACTTTGCTGCGCGCTATTGCGGGCCTTTATCGAGCCGAAAACGGTCGCGTCCTGGTCAATAACAGGACTTGGTTTGACGCGCAAACCAAGATCAATTTATCCCCGCAGCAGCGTTCGACGGGATTTGTATTCCAACACTACGCGTTGTTTCCCCACCTGACTGCTCTGGAAAATATTGAAGCGTCGATGTCACATCGCCCGCGAGCGGTTCGGACTGAACGCGCACACGCGCTGCTGGCCTTGGTAAATTTGGGCGGGCTTGCGCATCGACGTCCCGGCCAACTGTCCGGCGGCCAGCAGCAGCGCGTGGCTGTGGCGCGAGCACTGGCGCGCGACCCGGAGGTGTTGCTGTTGGACGAGCCATTTTCGGCGGTGGATCGTGCGACCCGGCAAAAGCTGTATATCGAGCTCGCTGCGTTGCGCCGCCAACTCCAGATGCCGGTGATTTTAGTCACCCACGATCTGGATGAGGCCGCGATGCTGGCGGACCGTATGTGCATTCTGCGCCGCGGCAAAACGCTGCAATTTGGTTCGCCTAACGATGTGATGTCGCGGCCAGCCACCAGCGAGGTGGCGCGTCTTGTAGATATCAAAAACATTTTTGAGGGCGCTGTAGTTGAGCATGACCACGAACGTAAATTGACGAAAATTATGTGGCGCGGTCAGATTCTTCGTGTGGCATATGCTCCGGGATTTGGTGTGGGTACATCCATCTCTTGGGCGCTGCCTTCGGAATACTTGGCGCTGCATCATGGCACCGAATTGTCACCAGAAAATGCCGCGAGTGGCGCTCAAAATATCGTGGACGGCCGAATTGCCGAATACGTGGCTCTGGGCTCAAAAGTGAGCTTGGGCATTGCGGTCGATGGCGTTAACAACGCCGCCTCAACACCACTGCTTAATATGACCTTGCCCACGCATCAGGCGAACCGAAACCAATTGGGCTTAGGGGAGCCGATCAAAGTTTCCGTTGCCGCTGACGGTATTCATTTGATGCCGCTGGATAAGCCGCGCGGGGTAATTTAAACAGCCGCCGCGAGTTCATCGCCATGAGCGGCTTGCTCTCTCAGGTATATTCGTGGCTCGCCAGATTTAATCGCCGCAACAGACCGGTCAACACACGGGGACGCAAGACGAACGCATGAAAGCACTCTTCAATATTGACCTCACCAAAGATCACGCCGCAAAAATATTTGTAAAACACGAAACTGTTCGCGTAAGTTTTGCCGGGCATGATGGTGAATTATTGAGCCGCGAAGGCATCAATCGATTTCTTGCGGGCGATGCGCTTATCACCAGCGAATCAGGCGAGCGATGGTGTGTCTCGCGTGACCGTTTTGAGCTGAAATATGAACTGATTGAGGCGGATCAATATCGCGCAAAACGCGTTCCGGTATTGGCGCGACAAATGAATGAACCGTTTTCGATTGCACGCAGCGCGGGCGGCGATGTCTTGGAGGGCGCTGCATTTGATTGGTTGTTGCAATATGCCCCCGGCGATTTTGGCATTGTTGAAAATGCCCGTTTTGAGCGGGTCTATCGCGCGCTGATTGCGCCCTAAGCTTCCCTGTAGCAAGCTAAATTTTCACCCTTAATTCGCGAACCTTGAAATTGTCAGAGATGATTAGCTCAGAAATTAAATGGGTCGAGAAAGGCCAGCCACACACCGCCCGATGGCGCGCCGAAAATGGCTCGTCGGCACCGAGGCGTGTCATAGCCGCTGACGACACAATGACGGCGGATGCCGCGTATCGTCTGGCGTGTGAAGGCACCGCGCTAATTTGGCGTGGTGATTTTCAAAACGGGAAGCAGTTGTTGCAAGCCTTGGCACGCCGGGTTGACGCGAAATCAAAACGAAATGCGAAGAGGGCCATCGAGCAATCGCCGCCGCTAGCGCCGACATCCCCAAGGGTAGAACAAGTAGCCCCATTGCCAGCAGATGCTTTTAACCTGCACCGTCAGGCGCAGTCTCAGCGCGCGCGGACGTTGTCGATGTTGCTGATTCCGTTTGCCAACGATTACACAATACCGCTACGACGCGCGCCAGACGTTCGGCTTGCTTGCGCCGAAGCGTGGGGTTTGCCTGTTATAGGAACCGAAGCTGACGATAACGCTGGCAACGATTTTGACAATCATGGCTCGGTAG
>JBBRZG010000115.1:0-11826 GCA_038236905.1 Burkholderiales bacterium | reverse complement strand
TTGAAGCTTGGCGAGTTCGCGTGAGAACATGAGGCCTTCTTTTTTGCTCAATTTCTCAAGCGAGCCGTCTTCAACCATCTGCTCAAGATCTTTCAAGCGTTTCAACGAAACCTTGACCGTCTTGTAGTTGGTGAGCATGCCGCCCAACCAACGCGAATCGACGTAAGGCATACCGCAACGCTGCGCCTCTTCCATCACGATTTCACGGGCTTGACGTTTGGTGCCGACAAACAAAATGGTGCCTTTGTTGGTCGCCAATTGGCGCACAAACTTGAGCGCGTCATGATACATCGGGAGCGATTTCTCAAGATTGATAATGTGAATTTTGTTACGCGCACCGAAAATATACGGTGCCATTTTTGGGTTCCAGAAGCGGGTTTGATGACCGAAGTGGACACCGGCTTCCAGCATTTGACGCATCGTGACTGACATTGTAAAACTCCGAAGTTAAGGTTAGCCTCCACTCGCTGTAAGCTTGCTTGAAAACTCCACCAAGCAAGACCTTAACGTGTAGCGAATGTGCGTATTTTTGAAACTTGAATTTACTGATCAGACACTGGAGTTAGCCAGCGCCCAAGCAAGCCCAAGATTATAGCCCCGAAACAAGTAAAAAATCAAACCAAATCAAGCGTTTCGCGTCTGTTAGGCTTCAAATTGGCGAGATTTCCCGCAAATTGCCCCCCGAAAATGGAAAACCATAAAATTCTGCTGATGATCGTTATACGAGCCGCCATTTGCGGGCTAGTGTCGTTTATTGCCTTCAAATTGGGGCCCGTCTACGGCATGATCTCCGTCGTATTGTGGGGCGTGATGATGGCAAAACCGATTGTTGAAATCGGCGCGAATTGGTTTAACTGGGCGCGACGCGAGCCATATGAAAAATGGCAGGGAAATTATTATGAATTTGCCAATGTGCAGATTCGTATTTTTGGCCGCGATGGCGCGACTCAGCAAAAACTCTGGTTTGCGGTTCCAGATATCTTGAAAGTGTTGGGCGAGAAGCCATCTAGAAAACTTGATTTGATCTACGGGCCGGCCGAATACTGTGTCTTTCCGGAAGAAAATGTCGCCGCATTTTCAGAGGAAGGCGTCAAAAAATGTCTTGCTGTCAGTCGTCATCCCCAAGCTAACGCGATGCGCCTCTGGATTGAGCGCGAAGTAATCAAGCCGCATCGAAAAAAACTGGAAATTGCAAAAGATATTTCGGCATCGCCGACGTCTGCCGCTGCCCCGCTGTCGGAGCCCCCGCCCGAGCTGTAGTCGGGCTGAGTTGACTTAAAAGTGCGCGGAAAATCGCTTGCTATAATGGCGGCATAAATTGATTGAGGCATCACATGAACGTCGTTATTAAAACCCCCGAACAAATTGAAAAAATGCGTACCGCTGGCCGCCTTGGCGCCGAAGTGCTGGATTACATCACGCCCTTCGTCAAAGCCGGCGTCACCACCGGTCAGCTCGACAAGCTGTGCCACGATTACATGGTCGATGTGCAAGGCACCATTCCAGCCACGCTAAATTACGCGCCGCCGGGCCACAAGCCTTATCCGGCTTCGTGCTGCACGTCGGTGAATCATCAGGTCTGCCACGGTATTCCGGGCGATAAATTATTGAAAAACGGCGACATCATCAACATCGACGTCACCGTCATTGCCGATGGCTATCACGGCGACAACAGCCGCATGTTTTATATCGGCGAGCCATCCATTCAAGCCAAGCGCCTGTGCGAAAGCACGTATGAAGCGATGTGGCGCGGCATTCGTCAGGTCCGTCCGGGCGGGCTGCTGGGCGAAATTGGCTATGCGATTCAATCGTATGCCGAGAAACAAGGCTTTAGCGTAGTGCGTGAATTTTGCGGCCACGGCGTCGGTAAAAAATTCCACGAAGAACCGCAAATTTTGCATTATGGCAAAGCCAATTCCGGCATGGCCATGAAGCCCGGCATGATTTTTACCGTCGAGCCGATGATTAACGCAGGCCGTAAAGAAATTCGTATGCTGGGCGATGGCTGGGGTGTCGTTACCGCCGACCATAGTTTGTCGGCGCAATGGGAACATACGGTACTGGTCACAGAAACGGGGTTTGAAGTATTGACCGTTTCGGCAGGCACGCCTGCACCGCCGGAGCTGGTGGCGAATCTGGCGACGGCGCATTAGAAACCTAAAAAGTACGGATGAGTGCAAATCAATCGCCCAAAGACCGGCTTGGCAATGATGTGTTGGTCGGGTCACTGGTTCGGTTGCTAACGCTGTCTGGAAATTGGCTTACGGAACTTCCGGCCGACGAAAAACTACGCGTCTCGTCGATGATCGGTGAAGTTTTTGAGGTTGAAGAAATCGATGAATACGGCAGTCCTTGGATTAGAAAATCCTGGTCAAATGACGACGAAGGAACTTGCGTGAGCCATTCGATTGCACTGAGTGCTCACGAAATAGAACTTGTTTAACCGCGCATAAAGAGATCGCTAAAATGGCTGCCGTATCTGAACTCGTTACCGCAAGCGGCTCACCAAGCAAAAAGTCGCCAAAACCCGCGCCCCGCCTAGCGAAGCCCGTACTAAACCCCAGTGACTCCTACGCCAAAGCATGGCGCTTGTGCATGGCGGATGCGCGTGCGGTGCTCAAGAATCAATATCTCACCAAGCCAGACCCTATCGGCCATCTGCGCGAAATATCGCTGCTCACCGATAGCCTGCTGTGCCATCTGGCCGATGATATCGGGCTACCGAAAACGTACGCACTGATGGCGGTGGGCGGCTACGGCCGCGGGTATCTCTTCCCGTCATCGGACGTTGACATTGTGATTCTGCGGCCAGACGCGGCGATTGAGGTCGACGCCTCGGTTGAAAAATTTGTTGGGCTGTTGTGGGATGTCGGCGTCGAGCCAGGCATTTCAGTGCGCACGCTTAGCGAATGCGTCGAGGAGGCCGCGAAGGATGTCACCGTCGATACCAGCCTGCTCGAAGGCCGCGCGGTATGGGGCGACGCGAAGCTGGTCACTGCGCTGGATAAACGACTGCGCAAGGCCCGCGACTTAAATGCGTTTTTTGACGCGAAAATTGATGAGCAACGAAAGCGCCACGGACGCCATCACGATGTCGCGTTGAATCTTGAGCCGAACATCAAAGAAAGCCCCGGCGGGCTGCGCGATTTGCAAATGGTCATGTGGCTGGCCCGCGCTGCCGCGATTGGCGATGATTGGAATGCGCTCGCGCGCGAAGGCATCATCACCAAAGACGAGGCGCGCCACATCATCCGCCATCGCAAAATTTTGCTGGATCTGCGTATCCGGCTGCACTATTTGGCGGGGCGGCGCGAAGATCGGCTGGTGTTCGATCATCAAACCTCGTTGGCCAAGGAATTGCATCTCGACGGCACTAAAAACAAATCACCGTCCGAAGAATTGATGCAGCGCTATTACCTCACCGCCAAAGCGATCTGGCAGATGAATTCGATTCTGCTGCCGAATTTACTTGCGCGCATTTCGAAGCGCCGCGAAGATATCGTGAAACCGATTGATGATGAATTCGAATGGGTAAACGGGAATGTCGGCGCGCGCGACGTAACGATATTTGAGCGCGATCCTCGTGCGATTTTTCGGGCGTTTTTGGCTTTACAACATGCGACGGAAGCGGAATTTTTTGCGCCTGAAACGCTGCGCGCGCTATGGCGTGCCGTGCCGAAGATTGATCGTGAGTTTCGTGCCGATCCCGAGGCGAATCGATTATTTTTAGATATTTTGCGCAGCCCGAAATTGAGTTTTACCATGCGCCGCATGAGCCGTTATGGCGTGCTCGGCCGCTATCTGCCTGCGTTTGGGCGCATCGTCGGGCAGATGCAGCACGATCTGTTTCATGTCTACACGGTCGACGAACATATCCTGATGGTGATTCGGAATATGCGCCGCTTGGTGTTGCCGCGCTTTGCAAAAGAATTTCCGTTTTGCCACGAACTCGCGCGAGATTTTGCGCGGCCCGAAATTTTATATTTAGGCGCGCTGTTTCACGACATTGGCAAAGGGCGCGGCGGCGATCATTCTGAATTAGGCAAAAAAGACGCCAGAGCATTTTGTAAACGCGTGGGTTTAAGCAAAGCTGATGGCGATTTCGTCGCGTGGCTGGTGGAGTCCCATTTGCAAATGTCAGCGACGGCGCAAAAACAGGATTTGAGCGACATCGAAGTCATCGCGCAATTCGCGGCCAAAGTCAAAAACGAGCGGCGATTAACCGCGTTGTATTTACTTACCGTCGCCGATATTCGCGGCACCAGCCCGCATGTGTGGAATAGCTGGAAAGCCAAATTACTGGAAGATTTATTTCGCGCCACGCGACGGCTGTTACGCGGCGACGCGGTGCCAAACGAAACTTGGATCGAGACCAAAAAAGAAGAAGCGCTCAAATCGTTCAAACCCGCGCTCAAAGACGGGCAGCCGCGCCCCGCCAATCCCGCGCTCTGGGCCTACACGAATATCAGCTATTTTCAACGCTTCGACGCCACCGAGATCGCCTGGCAGGCGAATGAACTCGAGGCGGATCCCTCGCCCGAGCGCGCCGTCGTACATGTGCGTGCATCCGAAATTTTAGGTATCGACGGCGGCTTCTCCGTAATGGTGATGACCCGCGATCAGCCCGGCCTCTTTGCACGCATCACCGGTTTTTTCGAACGGCTCACATTCGACATCGCGACCGCAAAAATCTACACAACCCGACACGGCTACGCGCTCGATATGTTTCAGGTCATGCCCAAGCGTGGCAACGCAGAGGGCAGCGCAGAGGCCGCGACCATGATCGAAAAAGAACTGGCCCGCTGCCTTGATGAGCAAACGCCAATCAGTGCAAGCAATGCCGGCCGAATTTCGCGGCAGGTAAAGCACTTCCCGATCAGCCCGGTGATCACGCTGAACCCATCACGACATAAACCGTTTTACGATCTGACCGTTAGCTGCGCCGACCGCCCCGGCCTGCTCTCCACCATCGCCCGCGTGCTGCTTGCAAATGATGTGCACCTGCAAGATGCCCGCATCAGCACGCTGGGCCAGCGGGTCGAGGACGTGTTTGTGATTGAAAATTCAAAGCTGAACGAAACCGAATTCGCGAGTGAGCTAATCACTAGGGTGGAGGCGGAGCTGCGGCCGGTTTGAGATTGCGGTGCTCTCCTCGTTTGATACGGTGCCATGTACGATCGCGTCACCTTAAAATTATTTACCCGCCCCGATACAAAACGCGTGATGCGGTTAGGATGAAGAGTAGTGGATTTGCTTAAATCAAGTTGCTACCAACCGCGCTCTGCACACGTGGGTCGGCACACACGCAAGTCCAAGTGCCACCACCGCAAAGCAATCTCCTCGGCCCGACATATTCATCAGTAGAAGGCTTTGAGCGCTCCAAGAAAGTTAGCTTCCATTCAAGCTATTCCATGCCACGCGCGGCGATTCTGAGCGTCGTGGTGAGGCGATATCAAACTCAGCATTCGATTCATTTTTGCGCACATGGATACGTTGATAATTGATGCGCACCTGCCCCTTTGATTGCTTTTGTTTGACTACATCGCTCATTGCCTTATTTGCAAATTGCCCTATTGAGAATAATAGTGTCGATGCGAAATACGTTTCCTGCTAGCAATATCTGTCGCGACAAGCCGGATTGTGAGGTTGGGGAAACGAAAGTAAGCCGAGCGGAAGGGTCTGACTTTAGCGTTTCAATTAAATATAAAGCGGTTAGTCGCGCAGGATAAATATTGGCTAATGTATCTCTTGCTACGCGGCATCGGTGCGCCTAGACTCATAAGTAGGCTCTATTAATGTACGCAAAGGTTTTTATATGCACTTCGTATTTAATTCACGATTCATCATGTACCTCACGATATGCGTTGCGAGTATTGGTGCGCGCGCGGAATTGCTTATCTATCCGCCGCAGCCCGCACAGGGCAGCACCATTAAAATAGAGGGTATGACAGGCTGCTTTGGTACCCCAATGGATTATTCAGTTGAACGTTTAGGTCCGCCTAGTATGGATCGCGTTATAAAAATATATGATCCAATATATTTGCCCGCACCACTCTTATCATGTCCGCCCAGTAAGGCAAATCGGATCATGATCGGTCCTGTTAGTGCAGGCCGTTATCGGGTTGAGCGTTATGAGAGCTTCAGGACGTCCAGTACGGCATCACAGCGCTTGATCGAAACCACCAGCTTTGAAGTAACGACCAAAGCCAACGCCTACTTTCCTGCTGATTGGGTCGGCTTATGGTGGGTGCCCGACCAGCCCGGCTGGGCAATCCTGATTGATCGTGACCCCGCCACTGGGAATATCTTCGCAGCATGGTATACCCACGAAAGTCGAAATGATGACGGCACTACCAACCCAGTTTGGGTCATTTCGTCAAATATGTCACTGAGTGAAGATACGCCACCAGCGTATTCTGCTTTTAGGCTTACATTGCTTTCAGGCGACCTGGCGTTTGCGCAGGGTAATCGCAGTTTGCTCATCACCACCCTTTCTAACGGCGCAACGATTCCGCCATTTTCCTTGTCCACAAAAAAAGTCGGGACGATAAGCCTTAACTTTACAAGTTCAACTGAAGCCACGTTTAGCTGGACCATCGACGTCGCGGGTGGCTTATTTCCCCGAAGTCAATTTCCTGGCCCGTTCGCCATCAACAGCGGCTCCGTGTCGATGCGCAAATTCGCCTATTAATGCGATGTCTACAGATGCCGGATAAAAGCCGGCGAAAAGCTAGGGTCACAAAAGCCGGAGTCAGGCCTTGCCACTTGCCTAATCCATCCTGTCAATCGCCTTCCGTACAGCGAGGGTCAGGCCTTGCCTCTTGCCTACCCTGTCTTTTCGCATTGACTCTAGGAGTAGATCAATCGATGCGGTCACTCAGATCAAACGTCATCGCGCCAAGCCGAAAATTAAACGCGTAAGCATCATTTCTTTCATAATCGAACGGGCTAGGCTCAATTTAATTTGGTAGTGATGCGACAAGTTTGAGGAATATTTTTGCATGCGAGGGAATTGTGAAAATAAATGCGAGGCTGGCCCTTTGATTTTCCGCTCATAAGGTCTACACCATTGCATTCAGTGAAAACCAAAACGAGGAAACAACCATGAAACAAACGCTCCACACCATCGTGCGCGGATTCGGCACCATCATCGTTTTGGCTGCCGCCGCCCTGATCCCCGCATTGCCGGCGATGGCTGCCGACACGTCAGCAATCGTTGATACCGCCTACGTCGCCGACGCGGTCAAGCGCAACGCCATCCTCTGGGACGCGCGCAGCACGAAGGAGTACAAGCAGGGGCACATTCCCGGTGCGGTAAACATTGACGAAATCGGCGCCGCGCTTCGCGATGAAAACACCGAGGACTACATTGCCATTGCCAAAATCGAAAAGCTGCTTGGCGATGCCGGCATTGATCCCGCAAAGGAAATCGTCGTCTATGGTGCCAAGGCAAGTCCAGCCGTTTACTTCGGTCTGGTCACCTTGCAGTATTTCAATGCAAAGTCGCCAAAGATTTATCACGGTGGCATCGATGACTGGAAAACATCTGGCCAGCCGATCGCCACAGACGCTTCAAAGCTCGCACCGATTACGTTGGCGCTGAAGCTGAATGCAGATTTACTGGTCGATACCGATCAGGTCATCAAGAGCCTGCACGATCCGAAGATACAGATTGTCGATGCGCGCACACCAAAGGAATTTCTCGGCGAAGACATCCGCGCCATTCGCGGTGGCCACATTCCCGGTGCCATCCCGATTAACTACACGGAAAACTGGGTCGATCCGGACACGCAAAACAAACTCGACAAAAAGCAGGTCAGCAACAAAGACGGCATGAGCTTAAAGCCGCGCGACCAGCTCAAGGCGCTCTACACCAAGCTGGATCCGGACAAGGAAACGATCGTCTATTGCCAGAGCGGCGTACGTGCCGCCGAGACCGCCACCATCCTGAAAGATTTGGGCTTCAACAAAGTCAAAGTGTACGACTCGTCATGGATCGGCTACGGCAGCCGGCTTGATGCGCCTGCGGAGAATGTCGTGTTCTTCAACGTCGGCCTCATGCAGGGGAAATTGACCGCGATGCAGAGGCGCGTAGACAGTCTTGAGAAAGAACTTGCGGATGTGAAGGCGGCGAAATAGGATTTATGACGGCGGCGAAACGCTAGCACTGGCGCGGTGTTTCGAGTATAAATGGCTGTTAAGGCTGGTGGGCGCTAGGGTTTTGGCAAGAGGCGAGGTCTGACCCTTGCGTTTCTGAGCAAAAATGCTATGCAAATGCTATCCTTTACACAGCGGTTTTTCGAAGAAAGTACAAAATGACAATCGATGAACGCATCACTTTCAATGCCAACCAGTGCGGCGGTCGCGCTTGCATTCGTGGAATGCGTATTCGCGTATCTGACATCCTGGAAATGTTGGCGCAAGGTGTTGCCGAGAAAACCATTCTCGCGGATTTCCCTGATCTCGAAACAGAAGACATTCGCGCTTGCCTTCACTTCGGTGCACTGCGCAGCGGGATCGCTCGAATCGCCGCATGACGCTTTGGCTTGATGCGCAATTGCCACCGCAGATCGCAAGTTGGATTCAACAAACACTGGCGATCAAGGCGATCGCATTGCGCGACATAGGCCTACGGGACGCTACCGATCGGACGATTTTTGACGCAGCAAAGAAAGCGAATACCGTTCTGGTTAGCAAAGACAGCGATTTCGTGGAGTTAGTAATTAGACTCGGCGCGCCGCCCAAATTGATTTGGCTGACCTGTGGAAACGTGAGTAACACCGCTTTGCAAGCGCTATTCAGCACCAAGTTGCAAGAAGCAATCCGACATTTGGATAGTGGCGAATCGGTTGTGGAGTTGGGGTGACGTAGAAAAGTCGTCGCTTAACTCTCTGACTGAGAAAGGCAACCAAACATGAAAAAACCATCTATAAGCAAAGCTAAAGGCGAAAAACCGGAACTCACACGCGAGCAATTGGGCAAAGGCGTTCGCGGCAAGTACTTCGATGCATTCACGCGTGGCAGCAATGTCGTGGTGTTGAAGCCCGAACCGCAGAAGGCGTTTCCGACATCCGAGGCGGTGAACAAGGAACTGGCGAGTGTTGTGGCGTTTGCTGAAGAAGCAAAATCATTGACGACTCGAGCTGCCGGAAAAGCGTCAAAGCGGCGCGCGGCTTAATGGCTACAAAAAACCCGAGCCTGGCCCCTTTGATTGTGATTTGTTCGTAGCGGCAAAGGTGATCACGAAATCTGGCGGAGTGCAATCACACAGGTTCATTTTGTTGACGATAGCAAAATCAAGTCACGACATACGGCCAATGCAGTGTTGAAACAGGCGGGAATGCCAAAAGCGTTCTAATCGGCGAAATATTGGTGGTACATCCCCTATTATTCTGAAACTAAATTTATTTAGAAATTAATTCGAGTCTGACCCTTAACTACTCACCCGCAGCAAGTCGATGCTTAACTTGGCGGTGGGATTGAAGGATAGTTGGCAGAGATAAAAAAGGTTTGCAATGAAACTCACTCAACTGGATATCAGCAACTACAAGTCACTGAAACATATACAGTTTCGGCCCTCTGACATTACAGTAATAATTGGGGCTAATGGTGCCGGGAAATCAAATCTCGCCAGTGCTTTTGATTTTCTGGCCGACCTTTACGCAAGCGGCATTGACTTCGCCATTGCAAAAAAAGGGGGCTTCGAAAATATTGCCTTTCGCAGGCAGCGACGAACAAAGTCCGGGATCAGCTTTGGTATTTCAGTTGAACTTGATAACAAAGAGGCGCGGACGGCAGCTAGGCGAAGTTTCGTATTGCGCGAGTTTTGGACGTCTCAAATGACATCAATGACATTTGAGCATCACTTCACTCTTCGAGCGGCCAAGCAATCGATTAGTGCTGACTATTTTCTTGAGCATGAATCAGTTGAGTTAAAAATCGCGCACCGACCAACAAAAGGTGACCCAACGCAAAAAATTTCGAAAGTAAAAATTGAACGGATCGACGGGAGTATTCGAGTCGAAAGTAATGATTCAAATGTAAAAGAAAGAATGGCCGAATATTTGGAATTAGTCGGGGACCCCACGGATGTGAACGCAAACTCTGAAATGGACGATAGTTTTCTAAAAGTATTTTTTCCGTCTTTAGCTACTACTCTTTCTGGAATTTCTGTCTACCAGTTTTCGCCGCAAATTTCGCGCTCACCTGGTGCTCCGTCACCAAATCCAAAACTTTCTGGCTATGGTCAGAATTTGCCGTCATTAATTGATTGGCTTTCCCGCAAACATCCTAGCAAGTGGGCATCGGTACTATCGGCGATGCGTTCAATTGTGCCAACTATGCAAAGTATTGAAACACAGTACTTGCACACGAAAACACTTGGTTTAACCTTTCAAGAAGAAGGCTTCAGTCGCCCTTGGACTGCAGAAGATGTATCAGACGGAACAATCCAATCCCTTGCGATACTTACTGCCCTTGCTGATCCTAGAAATGATCTACTTTTCGTCGAGGAGCCGGAAAACTCTGTGCACCCTTGGATAGTAAGACAGCTCGCCAATCAGCTAAAAAAACTAAGCCGAGAAAAACAGGTTTTTGTAACAACTCACTCGCCTGTTATTCTGAATTTAGTCGCACCTGAGGACGTATGGGTTTGCTTCAAGTTGGATGGAGAAACATCATTGCGGCGCCTCGACGAGATCAGCCCCGCCCTAACGAGCGATTGGCATGCCGGCGAAGGAAGGCTGTTTGAGTTGTTAGATCTTGGAATAGTGCCAGAAGCGATCCCATCAGGAATAGTTCAATGACACGCGTTGGAGTCATCGTAGAGGGGAGTGGGGAAGTGCCCGCATTCAAATGCCTTTTGCCAAAAATACAAACGCCATTTGAACTTCTAGAACAGCCGCTTCGAGCTGACATGCAGCCGAAAGCGACTCCAACGCAAGTAGCAGCCTCTGCGAAAGCGGCCGTGAGCTATTTCATTCGCAGGAATGTGGACTTAATAATCATACTTATCGACAACGAAGACCACCAAAATCCACCTAAATTTGCAGCGCTACTCAATGCTGCATTTTCCAATAGATATCCAAACCTAATTTTCGAAGTTGTTGTCAAAAACACATGCATTGAAAACTGGCTAATTGCAGACATTGACGCAATCAAAGCTCAGCCAAAGCGCTTTCGCCTTACCGACGCAGTAATCAGACAAATTTCACCGAACAAATCCGACCATGTCGATGCGCAATCACTGTTAAGCAAGATTGCAATAAAGTTTGACTACGAAAAGGGTAACGACCCAACGCGGATCACTCGATTGCAGGACCCAATTCGAGTTGCCAGTAACTCGCGATCATTCAGACGATTTTTACGGGTTTTGGAAGTTCCGCTCTACAAAAATCAAAGCAAAACACCCGCAGCTATACCTTGATTTCTTGCTTTTTGATAAGTAGGGTCACAATCTTTTGCCTAAATCACACAGACTCAGTTCGGCGCAAATTCATTTGCTGAAAACACTTCAACAATGGGGAGTCTAAGGGGCCAGGCTCACTTTTTCTTTGGACGAACGCGTGTGGCGTGGCTGCGTGTTATGGCTTCGCTATCCAGCGATGTACCCAGCAGTGCAGCCGCGGGGGTCAGGCCTTGCTTATTGCGGCAAGAGGCAAGGCGTGACCCCACACTTGGGTGGTAAGAGGCTCTTTGTTCAAAGTGTTCTCCATAACTAGTTATTTAGCCTTAACGTGAAGCTAAGGGGCTGCGCCGCTTTTGCGCAGCCCCGCTTGGGCGCCGGGTTGGGTGTCGTCGCGATCAGATGGAGGTGTTTTTTGCGAA
>JBBRZG010000114.1:0-11849 GCA_038236905.1 Burkholderiales bacterium | reverse complement strand
TTTGCGGAGCCGGCGTGTCCACCTTCAATATTTTCGTAATACATCACGTCGTGACCCTGCTCCATCATTCGCGCCATCATTTTTCGCGCATGGCCGGGATGGACTCGATCATCGCGGGTTGAGGTCACGAACAAGATCTTCGGCATCTTCACGCCTGCTTTGACGTTTTGGTAAGGCGAATATTTCGAGATGAATTCCCACTCTTTGGGATCATCCGGGTTACCGTACTCCGCAACCCAGGAAGCACCCGCTAGCAGTTTGTTATAGCGCTTCATATCGAGGAGGGGCACTGAACACAGTACGGCACGGAATAGATCGGGGCGCTGCACCGCGACCGCACCGACCAGCAAGCCGCCGTTAGAGCCACCCGAAATCGCCAAGTGGCGCGGCGATGATATTTTTTTCGCAATCAAATCTTCGCCCACGGCAATGAAATCGTCATAAACCTTTTGGCGATTCGCTTTTAGTCCTGCTTTGTGCCAACGGGGCCCGAATTCGCCGCCGCCGCGAATATTGGCCACCACATACACGCCACCCTGCGCCAACCAGCCCAAGCCAACTGCGCCGGAGTAGGACGGCAGCATGGAGATTTCAAAACCACCATAACCATAAAGAAGGGTGGGATTTTTGCCGTCGTATTTGGTATTTTTGCCCATCACCACGAAGTACGGAATTTTTTCGCCATCTTTCGAGGTGGTTGTAAATTGTTCGACTTTGTATGGCGAAGCATCAAAAAACGCGGGCAACGATTTCAGCTTTTCCCGATTGTCTGAGCCTGCCTGTGCCAAGAACAATGTGGAGGGGGTCAAGTAATCGGTAAGGGTAATGAAATAGTCATCTGACTCGTCGGCATCAATCGCGTTAGCGCCGACCGAGCCTAAGCCCGGCATCGCAATTGTGCGGCGCACCCACTTGCTCTTTTCACGCTTCAATTCAACCAGCTGGTTTTTGACGTTGTCCAATTCATTAAGGATGAGGTAGTTTTTGGTCGCGGAAAAGCCGGCCAGCGACTTGCGATCAGTTGGCGTAAAAAGCACATCAAAATTTCTCTCGCCTTTCATAAAGTTATCGAAATTTATCGCCAGCAAGGCGCCCTGCGGATAGGTTTTACCGCCTACTGTCCACGCTGACTTCAAGTTCACGACCAACATATCCCAAACAATATTTGCAGTAGCGTCGTCTTGAACGTCGACTTTAGACAGCTTGTTATCAGCGCGTACAAATAACTCGCTGGTATAAAAGGTCACGCCTCTGCGCACCAATTGGCGCGTCGGATAGCCGCGCCCTTCGGAGACCAAGCCGCTTACGCTGATGTCACTGTCTTTGCCTTCGTAAACCGTGGCGGCCGTTTCAATCGGCGTGCCGCGCTTCCACTCTTTGACAATCCGCGCGTAGCCCGATTTGGTCATGGTGCCGGGACCAAAATCGGTTTGCACAAATAGCGTGTCGGCGTCAATCCAGTCGGCACCACCTTTGGCTTCTTTAATTTCAAAACCGCCTTTAACGAACGATTTACTTGCCACATCGAATTCGCGCGTCACTTGCGCATCCGCACCGCCGCGTGAAAGATTTAGCAGGCAACGGTTGTAGTCGGGATAGAGGCAATTGGAGCCTTTCCACACCCAATTTTCATTTTCATCTTTGGCTAATTTATCGAGGTCAAGAACGGTTTCCCATTTGGGCTCGGATTTTTTATATTCCTCAATACTAGTGCGACGCCAAAGGCCGCGAACATTGGCCTCGTCTTGCCAAAAATTATACAAATACGCGCCACGCTTTTGCACGAATGGAATCCGCGCTTTTGAATTTACGACATCCAAAATCTTGTCGCGAAGCGGAGCAAATTGCGGTTGCGCCTCCAACGTTTTTTGGGTTTTGGCATTCTGTTCTTTTACCCACGCGATAGCTTTGTCGCCCATCACGTCTTCGAGCCACAAATAGGGGTCTTCTTGGGCAAGTGCAGCAGTTGAAATTAGCGACATGGCAGCAGTTCCTAACAAAAATCGACGAAACATGATGATTCTCCGAAAAAATAAAACCGCACTTGTGGCGCAGTTTTAAGGGGTCACACTAAAAAAGAATTTAACAAATTATGCCGGTGCTTTATCCAGCTCAAACGCGGTATGCAAAGCCCTTACTGCCAGCTCCATATATTTCTCATCAACGACCACCGAGGTTTTAATTTCAGAGGTCGAAATCATTTGGATGTTCACATTTTCATGTGCCAGGGTTTCGAACATTTTTGCCGCGATCCCAACGTGCGAACGCATGCCGATGCCGACCAGTGAAATCTTGGCAATTTTATTGTCGCCGGCAACACTACGGGCGTTGATCGCTGGCTTAACGACATCGTTTAATATGGCGAGCGCCTTGTTGTAATCATTCCGATGCACCGTAAATGAAAAATCGGTCAGCCCTTCAAAAGATGTGTTCTGAATAATCACATCGATATCGATATTGGCTGCTGCAATCGGCCCCAAAATTGAGAACGCAATACCGGGACGATCCGGTACGCCGGCGACAGTAAGCTTGGCTTCATCACGATTAAACGCAATGCCGGAAATGATGGCTTGTTCCATGTTTTCGTCTTCCTCATAGGTAATCAGTGTGCCGCGATCTTGCGAATCAAATTCTGTAAACGACGACAGCACGCGCAGCTTCACCTTGTATTTGCCGGCGAATTCCACCGAGCGAATTTGCAAAACTTTAGAGCCCTGGCTCGCCAGCTCAAACATTTCTTCAAACGTAATTTGATCGAGCTTGCGCGCCTCTGGTACCACTCGCGGATCGGTCGTGTAGACGCCATCGACATCGGTAAAAATCTGGCACTCATCGGCCTTCAATGCCGCCGCCATGGCCACCCCGGTCGTGTCTGAACCGCCGCGGCCCAAGGTGGTGATATTGCCGTGCTCGTCAATGCCTTGAAAGCCTGCGACAACCACGACGTTGCCTTCAGCCAAATCTTTACGAATATTCGCGTCGTCGATCGACAAAATTCGCGCCTTGGTAAACGCGCTATCAGTCAATACTTTTACCTGCCAGCCGGTGTAGCTTTTCGCCTTGATACCGAGATTCTGAATCGCCAGCGCGAGCAGCCCCACGGATACTTGCTCACCGGTCGCCGCAATCACATCCAGCTCGCGGCCATCGGGCTCCGCGTTAAGCTGCTTCGCCAGTCCCAGCAGCCGATTTGTCTCGCCCGACATGGCGGACGGCACCACGATTAATTGATGGCCCTGCGAATGATAATGCGCGATGCGCTTGGCGACTTCGCGAATCCGTTCCGGGGAACCCATCGATGTGCCGCCGTATTTCTGAACAATTAAGGCCATGTTGGGACTGAGACTTTCTACGATGAACTTTTCAAAGCGAAAACGCTGATTTTAACGTTTCCGTGAACTTATGGCGAATCCTAAGCAGAACTGTAGCCGGGCAGCACCGCGGGATCAGCGAGACAGCCGGCGCGAGTGCGCAAGATGCTATAGTCGCGTCCGCTGTGAGTTAGGCGTAATCTATCTCGCAACTGCCTGCGAATATTTCAAATACGAAAACAACATGACCCCTTCAAAAACCAACCCCATCTCTGTCACCCGCCGCCTCGAATTCGATGCGGGCCATCGACTGCCGAATCACAAAAGCCAATGCCGCAATCTTCACGGCCACCGCTACGCAATTGAAATTACGCTAACGGCCAATCTGATTCACGAAGAAGGCGCGACCGACGACGGCATGGTGATGGATTTTGGCGACATCAAATCCATTGCCAATGAAAAGCTGGTCAATATCTGGGATCACGCGTTTTTGGTGTGGCGCGGCGATACCGTGATGGTTGATTTCCTGGCCGCAATCTCGGGACATAAAACCGTGGTTCTTGATGAAGTGCCGACCGCCGAGAATTTAGTTAAAGCCGCGTTCGAGATTTTGGAGCACGCCTACCGGGATCGATTTGGGCATGAACTCACGCTCACCCAAGTGCGTTTGTACGAGACGCCGAATTGTTGGGCGGATGCGGTGGCGTCGTAGCGAAAATTTGTTATCGACAGGCGCCATCACCTGCATCTTTGGCAGAAGTATTTGGCGTTTCAGTGTGCGCTTCGCGCTGATTCTAATCTGCGCTCCGACTACCATTTGTTTAAGCTTCGCTTGGCCGAAGAATTTGCCAATGACAAGTCGGCATACACAGCTGCCAAGAGCCCGTTTATTAAGTCTGTTATGGCAGCCGCTTTAGCTTGAAAAATGACCACTCGAAACCCTAATATATACGCGCATTTCCAAGCGTTTTATGCTGAATAACCACGCCAATGGCGGAGTTTTATTTTCGGCTTGGCAACCGGAATCGCCTAACCAAAACAAGCACCATCGCGCATGAGACCAAGCCGATTCCGCCAAGCAATATCGTGAATTCGCTATTCGGCATCGCGGGCGGCGAGATTCGATTTGCGACGATCATACATGCGTGTATGCCACCAAAAAACAGCACCACCGCGCTGCCCATCGCGATTCCCCAATGAGTGATGTATTGCATGGTTTGATCGCGATTTTTTGGTAAAAGCCACCACTTTTTGTTGGGAAGATTGATCGCCGACTCGGGCAATATCCGTACCAGCCAAAATACAAAGCCATGAATCGCGGCGAGAAACAACACCGTGCCGATCATCAGGTTGCGATAGCTTTCGCGCGGCATTTCTCTACTGGCGACACCAGCACTGTCGAATTTCGATGCAACGAGGGGTGGCAGTGACTCACTGGAAACGAAGATGAATAGGCAAACGCCCAGCGTCAGGATCCCGAACAAAAACCAAAATAGTCGCGTTGGCATATTTAGTCCCGCCTTTACTCTTTGCGCCTCGATTTATTCGGCTGCGCAATATCGTCTTCGTTGCCTGCTTCTTTCACGCGAACACCGCGCTTGGCCACCGCATCCCGTAACAGATATTCGACTTGGCTATTCACGCTGCGCAATTCGCTAGAGGCGAGTTTTTCTAGCGCGGCCCATAGCTGCGGGTCGATTCTGAGCAAGAATGATTTTTTTTCAGCAGCCAAAACAGGAATATCTTAATTTACAAAATTCGGTCACGGGCACAAGACCCCATCCCGACTTTTTTCGGGATGAGGTGGGCGGCAAGCCTGTTTTGAATCGCATATTAGTTATACAACGTGCCCGTATTCACAATCGGTTGCACGTTACTTTCGGCGCACAGCACCACCAGCAAATTACTCACCATCGCCGCTTTGCGCTCATCGTCGAGATGGACGATATTTTTATCACTCAAACCTTTGAGCGCCATTTCGACCATCGTGACGGCACCGTGAACAATCTTGGCACGCGCGTCGATCACGGCTTCGGCCTGTTGCCGACGCAGCATGGCGCTGGCAATTTCGGGCGCGTAGGCAAGATGCGTAAGCTTGGCCTCTTCAACCGAAATACCGGCCTTGTCGAAACGATCTTGAAGTTCGCGGGCAAGCGCCTTGGCCACAATATCAGCACCGCCGCGCAGCGTAATGCCGTTTTTAATATCGCTGTCATCGCCGCCGTTATCGTAGCTGTAAGCTGAGGCGAGATGACGAATGGCGGCTTCGGATTGAATGCGCACATAAAGCTCGTAATCATCGATCTCAAACACGGCCCGGGCGGTGTCGCGTACACGCCAAACAATGGCGGCACCGATCTCAATCGGGTTGCCGTTTTTATCGTTAACCTTGAGCTTGTCGCTGTTCAAATTGCGTGAACGCAGCGAGATTTTTTTGCGCGTATAAAACGGGAAACACCAGCGAAGCCCGCTTGATCGATCCGTACCCCGATAGTTACCGAATAGCGTAATGATGCCGCCCTCGTTCGGCTGCAACATGTACAGACCCAGAATCGCGAACGCACCTGCGATGACACTTATGGCCGCTATCGCTATTGAGCCAAATGACGGTCCTACATCGCCCAATGTAAAAAACCGGTAGCCGCCATAACCGATCAATATCAGCCCGATCAACAGCAACACGTAGCCATTGAAACTCGAAAATTCTTCTTCTGTAAAACTCGCACTTGTTTTCATCAACGCCTCCTTGGGCTGTCAAATGGCTGCAGCAACGGTAAGCAATCCTTATCAGCCAATATATAAATGATATCACTTTGTTATCTATTTGCAATAGCGTTAATAATTAATAAAAAACGTGCCTTGACGTTTCCCCTTGCCTGCAAGTGCGCGGCATGTACAATCGGCGAGTCGGACTCACTGAGCAATTTGGAAAATTTGAGACGGCTGCATTTCGGCCAATCGTCAGCTAATTCCCGGCCAATTTATTCGGCAATTTCATGTAAATCATAGGAGATCAAATGCGCAAAGGAATATTTTTTATCGCAGCGGCAATATCTGCAATGCTGGTTAGCGGCGTTTCTGCGCAGGCCAAGCCCGAAAAATCAATTGAATATCGGCAAGGCGTTTACCGGGTGATCGGCTGGAACTTTGGCATGATGGGCGCGATGGTCAAGGGCGAAGCTCCCTATGACAAAGAGGTCTTCGCCAAGCGCGCGGCCAATGTCGCGACAATGGCGCCCATGGTGTTGGAAGGCTTCGGCCCTGGCACGGACAAGGGTGCCAAAACCGAAGCCAAGCCGGAAATCTGGACCAAGATGGATGACTTCAAATCGAAGCTGGGCAAGATGAGTGAAGAAGCGACCAAGCTGGCCGCGATTTCTAAAACGGGCAGCTTTGATGAAATCAAAAAGCAATTCGGCGCGACCGGTGCCAGCTGTAAAGCTTGTCATGACGAATACAAGATGAAGTAATTTTTCGCTCTAATTTTTGCTCTAAAGTAAAAGCGCCGCCCGCATTGCACAGCGGGCGGCGTTTTTTATAGACGCATCAGCTTGGTCTGTTAGTCAGCCTTTCTGATCGCCTGGCTCGACAGCATCGAGCCGCGATTAAAAGAACAGCCTTGTGACCAGCGCGTACGTTAACCCGCCAACGACGACGACGATAGACCACGGCAACCAAGCGGGGCGAGGCTTTTCAGTCATTTCTGCCGCTTGAACCCCGCCGATGCTAGTGTCTAGTTCTTTTTTTCCCGTCAGCATGGCTTCAATCAGCTGCTCCTTTTTAAACACCGCATAAAACGCAATCGCCGCTAAATGAAGCCCAATTAAGACCAGAATCAGATCCGAATTCAAGTGGTGCAGCTTGGTCATTTGGTCGCTGACCGCTTTGGACACCAAGCTCGCGTAAGGCCCTTCGAGCATGATGTCGTCGTTTGAAAAGAGCCCCGTCAAGGTCTGGAAAGCGACCGCTGCGAGTAGCGCCACCACGCTCAATCCGCCCATCTGGTTATGACCCAGATAATGCTGCCCGTCGTTTTTAAACAGATTTTTTGCATAGGCGAGGACCGTTGCTGGCGCGTACACAAAATTCTTGAATCGCGCATGGTAGCTGCCGACGAATCCCCACACCACGCGAAATGCGATCAAGCCGATCACAAAAAAACCGATCTTTTTGTGCCATTCCATCGCGTTGCCGCCGATCTGCGCGGTGATAAATAAAAACAAAATCGAGGTGGCCAGCGACCAGTGGAACAAGCGAACGGGAATGTCCCACACCGGGATAGCTTTCATCGCAAGTGCCTAGTTTGCGATTTCAAGACGCAGCAGTCTGCTGTCGGGCGCGTTGGTCAAAATGTAAATGAAGCCGTCCGGACCCTCCCGAACATCACGGATGCGCCCGAGTTTGTTCTCAAACAATCGCTCCTCTTTGACGACTTTATCGCCATCCAGCGTGAGCCTTACCAGCGATTGTTTTGCCAGCGCGCCAACGAATAAATTGTCCTTCCATTTCGGCATCGCCTTGCCCGAATAAAACGCCATGCCGGACGGCGCAATCGATGGCACCCATTTGTACAACGGTGGCGCCATGCCGGCTTTTTCGAATCCTTCGCCGATTTTGGTACCGATCCCATAATTCACGCCATACGTGATCACCGGCCAGCCGTAATTGGTGCCTGAAGTGATAATGTTGATCTCGTCGCCGCCCTGCGGGCCATGCTCATGCATCCAGACTTGACCGGTCTGCGGGTGTAACGCCGCGCCTTGGATATTTCGATTGCCCAGTGAGAAAATTTCTGCCCGGGCATTGGCGGTTTTTACAAACGGATTGTCCGGCGGAATACGGCCATCATCAAATAGCCGGATCGTCTTGCCGGCAAGATCGTCCATTTTTTGCGCACGCTCGTCGTAGCCTTTGCTCGGATCATCGCCGCGATCACCAAAGCCCACGAACATATAACCCGCCCGATCAAACACAATGCGCGAACCAAAATGCTGCTCGCGCTTGGATTTCGGCATCTGCTTGAACAGCAGCTGCACATCTGTCATGCGCGGGGCGGCTTTGGTGCCGCCCAATTTGCCGCGTGCGACTTCGGTGCCGTGGAGGCCGTTTTCTTCACCATTGAACGTCCAGTATATCCAGCCGGTTTCAGCGTATTTAGGATGCAGCACCACGTCCAACAAGCCACCCTGCCCGTGCTCAGTTACCTTCGGCAATCCTTCAATCGGCGCATCAAGCAATTTGCCGTTTTCTATCAGCCGCATGGTGCCGCGTTTTTCGGTGACGATCATGCGACCATCGGGCAGGAAGGCCAGGCCCCACGGTGTTGCGAGGCCGCTCACGACGGTGGTGGTGCGAACTTTATAAAGCTCGGTATCAAATGTCTCCGGCGCCGACTGGGCGCAACCTATCAGGGGAAACAGCAACAATGCGAATGACGTGAAAAAACGATTCATGAATGCTCCAAAAAAGTTCGGTACAAATGTGGCCTGAGAACGGGTGTTGACTGCATCCCGCGCTATCGTTAATTTTAAATCACTGCAAGCGGGCGAGGGCAATTAAACTTGATTCAGGAGTTCATACTAAAATATTTTTCATGCACTATTTTTAACTCGGCGATTAAATCATTGGCATGGCCTCGGCGATCACTAGGGAGAAAGCAATGAAACAAATCACATATTGGGCAGCTTTGCTGCTGACTGGCATCTTCATAACAGGTTGCGCAAACGTCGTCCAACCAGCGGAACAAATCGGGCCCAACAACCCGGCGGCACTCGCCGCGATCCGCGCGGCGTACCTCAAAGCCGGTGAGCAAAAATATTTTAGAGCGCGCATGACCACTGAAAGTGCGGGGAAAATTTCAGAAAGCACCGTGGAATTTGCAGCTCCCGCCAGCATGCATATGGTCATGAAAACAGACAACCTCGAACAAATCGTGATCAACGGTACGCATTATCTAAAGACCGATGGCAAGTGGACGCGTCTGCCGATTTCCTCCGGTAATTTGATTGAACAGATGCGCAAGGATCCAGCCACGATTGCGGCATTTGAAAAGACGATCAGCGGCGCACAAATCCTCGGGCCAGAAGCTGTCAACAACAAGCCTGCAACCGCCTATCGCTACTATCAGGCGGCCACCCTCGGCGGCGGACTCGCATCGAGCGCGGGCTGGGTGAAATTCTGGGTGGGAACGAACGGCTTACCGTTAAAACTTGAGTCGGATGCGGTTGGACGCGTGTTGGGTTTCAGCAGTCAAAGCAAATCAACGATTTATTACACGGATTATGGCGTTTCCGTGCGAATCGTAGCGCCGATCTAGCGCCCGGTATTTGAGTGGCGCTTGGTTCAGCGAGCGCGTGATGGGATATGCCATGCCAAGCGCAGTGGCATGCGTGGATCACGCGCTCGCTGCCGATAACACCCTTGTTTTAAGGCGCGCAAAATTCAGCGCCACGAGCAATACACCCACCCCACCTGCGACGATCATGGCACGCGTGCTGATCACGGCCGTCACTAAGCCCGCAATCGCCAAGCCGGCCGATTGGCCGATGAAATAGCAGGCCGCAAAGGCAGAAACCGCCGCCCCGCGCCGTTCGGGGGCCATTTGCGTCGCATTCGTTTGCAGTGTGTTGTGAAGCATATAAAAGCCGAGGCCGGTCGCAAAACTCGCCGGGACAGTCCACCACCATTGCGAGGCGAAGCCGAATAAGAGCATCGACGCAAACATGGCAAAGCCACCCCACCGCGCCAGACCCGCTTCGCCGAGGCGCTTTACGAAGGTGCTTGATCCACTTGCGAACAAGAAGCCGCCGCCGCCAAACAGCATCACCACCGTGCCTGCCGCGGACAGGGAAAGTCCATGGGTTCCATGCAGATGCGAGGCAAAAAAAGCGAATGGGCCGAACACAAAAGCTCCTTCCAGAAACACCGTCACTATCACCACGCGCGCCCACGGTAACCGGGATACCTCGGCAAATTCATGCACCATTCGTTTTAAAGCGTGACCGCTGGATGAATTGACCTGCAATGCGTGTGACGGTAGTCGTCGCTGGATTGAAAATAATAAGCCGCTAACGGTCATAAAACCCACCGCCACCATAATGAACGGTATGCGCCAGCCTAAAAAATCCGCTGCCAGCCCGCCTAATAATTGCCCCGCAGAAACGCCTAAAATTTGGCCTATCAAAAAACGGGCAAGCACGGGCTGGCGCTTTTCATACGGCACCACATCGCCAATCCAGGCCATTGATAGTGGGATGACGGCGGCCGCCATCGAGCCAGTGATGAGTCGCGCGGCGAGCAGCATGTTGAAGCCCGCCGATAACGCGCACAGCAGTGACGCGAGCGAACATGCGACCGTTGCCCATGCGATCACCCGATATTTGCCGAACCGGTCACCGAGCGGGCCAAAGAAAAGCTGGTTAAGTCCATAGCCGATGGTGAACATCGTCACCACCAGCGACGCGGTTTCTAATGGGACCGAAAAATCAGTGGCCAAACGCGGGAGTAACGGGTCGCACACTCGCTGCGAAACGCCACTGCCGAAAGCCGCAAATGAAAGTGCAATAAATGCAATCGCCGGAATTTCGGTGCGCGCGGGGGTGTGATGGGCTAGGTTTGCCATAACGAATTATTTTGATGCCTAATCAGCTGTAGCGCGAATTCTGCGGCTGTTTAACTTAAAAAAAGTGAAAGTTGGTTTTTAGTGCGCCGCTACAGCAAAATAAAAACCCCATCGACAGGATGGGGTTTGAGGGCTTTTCGCATTAGAAGACAAAACTTGGCGGACTGATTCATAGAGCGCCTTCGCAAAAAATCTGGCGGAGGCGATGGCAGGAAACTAAAGGCCGCGTACCCGACACGCAACTAGCAAAAGGCCTAAGCCGACAATCCAAGACCAGGTTGCGAATGGCTCAGGAATTTTGGCGATCCCGAAGTGTCCAGCAAGTGCCACGAGAAACAATACTAGACAGATGACCCAAACTGCCATGGTTGGCGCTTTACCAGAGTTGCCCATCGATATTCCTTTCGTTGGTGAGTAACAGACACGGGACGTAAATCTAAACTAACCAGACGCCGCGTCTTTTGCAGACTTACGCGTTTAATTTTGCGTGGTCGTAATGTAGCGTTTATTTATGCATATCGATATAGCGCAACAGGTGCTATCAGAAAACCTACATCAAGTTAATTTGACTTAACGGCTTGAACGTCGCGTTGTGGCCGATTGGACACGTTCGCCAATCTATAAAGCAGCTATTTCGCTGGGAACGCAGTATCCACAGACTACGAAATTAATCTACCAATCTACCGGAGAAAACTGCGGAAGCCAATCTGCCGAAACCTGTCCTGGTCTGGGATTGAGTTGTGGCTTGCAAAGATTAAAAATAAAAAAATCCGACTAAAAAGATAAATGGGGTAATTACTGGCGGAGGCGGTGAGATTCGAACTCACGGAAGACTCGCGCCTTCGCTGGTTTTCAAGACCAGTGCCTTAAACCGCTCGGCCACACCTCCTTAAGCGCGCATTTTATCATCTTGCACT
>JBBRZG010000113.1:0-12339 GCA_038236905.1 Burkholderiales bacterium | reverse complement strand
TGGCCGATCCGGAAAGGATGATTTTCATCACCGCGACGGGTTTCGAAATTGGCGCGTGACGTATCTGGCGCGCCTTCGCGGCCATATTCAGCGGTTCTCTCATTTACGGCATCATTCGCCGCGCTGCCGTATTCAAGATTCGATTGTTTGAAACCAGTGTAGGTGCCACTCGAAGTATTGCCGGTGCCGTTCCGGCCTTTGTATTTATCGAAAAATCCAGCCTGGGTTTCAGATCTATGTCCTGATTGATAGTTGCCAAACGCCGCTTGCTTCTCCGGCACCACAATCCATTTGCATAACTCCGGTGGAATCTCATCGATAAATCGCGAAACGATCCCATAACGTGTCTGCCCGTGGAGCATCCGGCTAGCCGCGTATGAAAGATACAAACGCTTGCGCGCCCGCGTGATCGCCACATACATCAGGCGGCGTTCTTCCTCGATACCGGTCAAATCATTCAGCGAATTATCGTGCGGAAATAATCCTTCTTCGAGCCCGCTCATGAACACCGCGTGAAATTCCAAACCCTTCGCCGAATGCACCGTCATCAATTGAATCGCATCGTCGCTTTCACCTGCCTCATGCTCGCCCGCTTCAAGGCTCGCGTGAGTCAGGAAGCCGATCAAGGGAGTTTCGATACCTTCATCGGCGGCATCCGCGTTGGACTCAAACGACTCTTCATATTGTGCGCACGCGGTCACCAATTCAGCCAGATTCTCCAGCCGATCCGCGCCTTCGCGCTCGGCCGTGTAATGCGCGCGCAGCCCGCTAATTGCCAGCGCCTCATCCACCAACTCCGGCAGCGTGACTTTAGCCGCAGAACTTTTAAGTGCATCAATCATCTTTAAAAAGCCGCCAATCGCCGAGGCCGCGCGCCCGGCGATATCGCCACTCTCGATGCCTGCGACGGCGGCGGCGTGCATCGAGACGCCGTGGCGCGTCGCCAAATCCTGCACCTGCTCAACCGACCGCGCGCCGATCCCGCGCGGTGGGAAATTCACCACCCGCGAGAATGCGCCGTCGTCGTCGGGATTGCCGGCAAGCCGCAAATAGGCGAGGGTGTGTTTGATTTCAAGCCGCTCAAAAAAGCGCAGGCCGCCATAAACACGATACGAAATCCCGGCGCGAAACAGGGCGTGTTCCAGCACCCGTGATTGCGCATTGCTTCGATATAGCAACGCCATATCTGCCATTGCCATGCCTTCGCGATGCAGCGCTTTTATTTCATCAACAACGAATTGTGCTTCCTCCAGATCACTCGCCGCCGCGTAAATGCGCAGCTCTTCACCCTTGCCCGCATCCGTCCATAAATTTTTGCCCAGGCGATCTTTGTTGCGTGAAATCACCGCATTCGCCGCATCCAGAATCGTGCCCTGCGAGCGATAGTTCTGTTCCAGCTTGATCAAGTTTCCATTCGCAAAATCGCGCTGGAATTCGCGCATGTTGGCTGCCTCCGCGCCGCGAAAGCCATAAATGGACTGATCGTCATCGCCCACCGCAAAAACGGCGTTCGCATTCTCCACGCGCGGGCCGGCCAGCAGCTGAATCCATTTGTATTGCAGCCGATTTGTGTCTTGGAATTCGTCCACCAGAATGTATTTAAAGCGGCTTCGATAATGCTCTGCCAGCGCGACGTTTTTGCTCAACAATTCGTAACAGCGCAGCAGTAATTCCGCAAAATCGACCACACCTTCGCGATTGCATTGCTCGTCATAGGCGCGATAAAGCTCGACCTGGCGATGCGTGAATTCATCTTTCGCCTCGACTGCGCTCGCGCGCAAGCCCTGCTCTTTGGCGCTATTGATAAACCACGATAGTTCACGCGGCTTGAATTTTTCATCATCGACGTTCAAGGTTTTCAAGAGCCGCTTGATCGCCGATTGCTGGTCGGATGAATCCAGAATCTGAAACGTCTGCGGCAAGCCCGCGTCGCGGTAATGTGCGCGCAGCAGCCGGTTGCATAAGCCATGAAACGTGCCGATCCACATCCCGCGCGTATTGATCGGCATCATCGCCGACAACCGCGTCAGCATCTCCCGCGCAGCCTTGTTGGTAAACGTCACCGCCAAAATCCCCGCCGGACTCGCGCGACCTGATTGAATTAAATACGCAATCCGCGTCGTCAACACCCGCGTCTTTCCACTCCCTGCGCCCGCAAGTACCAATGCAGATTCATGCGGAAGCGTGACCGCTTTTAGCTGTTCAGGATTTAAGTTTTCGAAGAGGTGAGGTGAGACGGATTGCAGCATTTGAGAATTACCAGAAATACGGTGGAGACGGCCTCTATTATATGTAGAAGTTGATGATCAGTTAGTTTGGTGATGTCCCAAAAACGCCTGGCGATATTGTGCAGCGGAAGAACTTTCGCAATCAGGCTCAAAATAATTTTCCGGTAAGAAAGTGACTCCTGACATTCAACGGGTGCGTGTAAGACTGAACCTAGCGCTATTTCAGCTGAGCCAATGCAGCTGCGCGCACCCAGAACCCGACATCTTCAGAAGTACCGCGATTTCCCTTTGCCACAAAGATGTTCGTAATCGGTTCTATGGTGCTAGGGGAATACAGTAATCCCGGCGTGACGTAAGGTCGACGTTTGTCTCTTTCGCCACACCAGCACGCGCACTTCAAAACCAGTGAGGCGAAAAACTAATTTCAGTCTTGACTGAAACAACCGTAAGGAATACAGTTTCAAGATGGAACTAAAACCGGTTGCAAAAAAATTCGTGCTCCACTGGGGTGAGATGGGTACGACCTGGGGCGTAAATCGTACCGTGGCGCAAATTCATGCGTTGCTGTTTATCACCGGGCGGCCTTTGAACGCGGATGAAATCACTGAGACGCTGGATGTGGCGCGCTCGAACGTGAGCATGAGCCTCAAAGAATTGTCGAATTGGAATTTGATCCGCTCGGTGCCGCTGATGGGTGACCGGCGCGATCATTATGAAACCACCACCGACGTGTGGGAGCTGTTTCGTACGGTGGTGCGTGAACGTAAGTCACGTGAATTCGACCCAACGATTGAAGTGCTGAGAGACTGTTTGAAAAGCGGCGATATTGCGTCCGAGGACAAGGCCGCGCAACTGCGGATCAAAGAAACGTTGGCCTTGATGGAAGCGTTGTCCTCGTGGGCGTCAGAGATGATTCGCTTGGAGCCATCGACCATGATGAAGGTGATCAAGCTGGGCGCGAAAGTCCAACATTTGGTGCACGGCAAGCCATCTGCCGCCGCGAATTCATCCGCAACTAAATCGGAGAATGCGCGCCAAAGTGTGAAGGCGGCTGAATAAGCGCTTATTAGCGAAAAATTTTTTCGAAAGTTATTTCATTTTTTACTGAAACAACGGAAGGCAAGCATCATGGTCACATATCCGATCACAATTTATTTTGACGGCTCATGCAAGCTCTGCAGCAGCGAAATTAATAATCTCGTTGCACGCGACAAACATCAAGCGATTTTGCTGGTGGATTGCAGTCCTGAAGATTTTGATGATCGCGGCTTGCCCGCGAACCGCGAGACGATGATGAACATGATTCACGCCCGCGACGCAGCTGGCGAGTGGCTGCGCGGCGTCGATGTGTTTATCGCAGCTTATCGGGCGGCAGATATGAATTTTGTGAGCCGCGTGCTGGCGCACCGATGGGTTAAGCCGCTGGCGGCGCGGGGTTACCTGTGGGTGGTGCGCAACCGCTATTGGCTTTCGCGTCTTGGTTTGCATCACGTAATGGGCTGGCTTACGCCTGCGTCTGCGACCACACCCACGCTCGCAACCCCGCCCGTTTCAACACCGGTGCAAGTGAACCAACACTCGAACCACGCTCAATCGCAGGCCGCGTTTGAACGCAGTCAAGTTTGCGCGATCCAACGACAGGCTCGCACCGATAGTAATGATCCTGTGGCCTGTGAGGTGGTAAACGTCAAACGATAGCGGAGCGGTGAGCGCTTTGAAGCGTTGTCTTGAATTCTGAATCCGCTGCGATTTTGTGCCACTTTGTTTCCATTGATTTGCCACGCGGTGTTGATACGGTGCTAGCTGAGCGCAGGCAAAAGTAAGAGAAAGACAAAAGAAGTAAGAGAAGGTAAAAAGAGGCGGAAGAGAACATGAATATTTTGGTCGTCGGTGGCAATGGATTTATTGGCCGGCACATAACGAGCGCGGCGATCGCGCAAGGCCACCAAGTAGTTCGCGGGGTTCGACTCGAACAGATGGAGCCAACCAAGACCATCGCGTGCGATATGCAGCGCGATGTAACAGCGAAAATATGGCTGCCACGCCTGACCAATATTGATGCGGTGATGAATTGTGTAGGTGTGTTGCGCGCGAGCAGCGGCGTGATGCAGGCCACACACTGCGATGCTCCCGCTGCCCTCGCCGCCGCCTGTGCGGAATTAAAAAAGCCGTTCTTGCACGTCTCCGCGCTTGGTTTGGATCACGCCGCCGATACGCCTTATTTCGCCTCCAAGCGCGATGGCGAGGCTGCGGTACGTGCGGCACATTCTGGCGCGATCATCGTGCGGCCTTCGCTGGTATTTGGTCACGATTCTCCCGCCACTCAGCTGCTGCTAATGCAGTCAAACTTACCTGTACTTTGTCTACCCGCCGACACCAAAGCTATCGCGCCGATTCATGTTGACGACCTGGCCGCGCTTTGCCTGTCCCTGATCGGCACGGTGCGCGCGCTGGGATGCGACGTAGACGCGGTGGGGGCAAAAGAATGCACCGTTGCGGACTATGTACAGACCCTGCGTGTTGCACGCGGTCATTCCCGCGCCACACTGGTTTGTGTACCGAATCGCTGGATGCGCATGGGCCTGAAATGCGCCGCGTTCTGTGGCGCGCGCACCATCACGCCGGAAGCGCTCGACATGATGGAACATGATCATACGGGCGACGCCCGGGCCTTCACGCGCTGGATGCGACGCCCACCGGCCGCAATGGCTGCGTTTCAGTCACTTTCGCACTGACGCGCAATATCGCAAATAAGAAGCCTAGCATATACGGCCTTCATCGACCATAAGTGCTTCAAACGCCGCGCCAGTGCTAGTGTTTCTATCGCGGAAGTTCTGAAGAGCCCATCAAATATTCATCCACTGAGCGTGCGCATTGGCGACCTTCGCGAATCGCCCATACCACCAGCGACTGGCCGCGGCGCATATCGCCCGCAGCGAATACCTTCTGGTTGGCGGTCTGGTACGCCCGTGGTTGGTTGGCTGCGCCATTGGCATCAGGCTCTTCAGTCGAGGCTTTGACGTTGCTGCGTGTGTCTTTCTCCACGCCGAGCGCGGCGAATTGTTCGATCAAGCCCTGCTGCGCAGGGCCCATAAAGCCCATCGCGAGCAGTACCAAATCGGCCTTCATGTCGAATTCGGAACCGGCAATTTCCTGCATTTTTCCGTCTTTCCATTCGACCTTTACTGCGACCAATTTTTCAACCTTGCCATTGCTGCCGACGAATTTTTTGGTCGCCACCGACCAGTCGCGTTCACAACCTTCTTCGTGCGATGACGATGTGCGAAGCTTCACCGGCCAGTATGGCCACACCAGCGGTTTGTTTTCCTGGTTGGGTGGCTGCGGCAACAATTCAAATTGCGTGATGGTTGCGGCGCCATGGCGGTTTGACGTTCCGACACAATCGCTGCCGGTATCGCCGCCACCAATTACGACCACGTGCTTGGCGGTGGCCATAATTTGCTGCGGCACTTTATCGCCCGCTACGATTTTGTTTTGTGACGGCAAAAAATCCATCGCAAAATGAATGCCGCCGAGTTCGCGACCCGGCACCGGCAAATCGCGCGGCCATTCCGCGCCGCCACTTAATATCACCGCGTCAAAATCCGCGACCAGTGCGCTTGCGGGCGTGCTGTTTGCATCCCCGCCACCAATATTCTGGCCTACACGAAATCTCACGCCCTCTGCTTCCATTTGCGCGACGCGGCGGTCAATATGCGATTTTTCCATCTTGAAATCGGGGATGCCGTATCGCAGCAGGCCGCCAATGCGATCTGATTTTTCAAACACGATTACGTCATGCCCGACCCGCGCCAGCTGCTGCGCCGCCGCCATGCCCGCCGGGCCGGAGCCGACTATGGCCACGCGCTTGCCGGTTTTATGCGCCGGCGGTTGCGGCAGCACCCAGCCTTGTTCCCAGCCCTTGTCAATGATCGCGTGCTCGATCGATTTAATCCCCACCGCATCGTTGTTGATGTTGAGCGTACACGCGGCTTCGCAGGGCGCCGGGCACACACGGCCGGTGAACTCCGGGAAGTTATTTGTGGAGTGCAGCGTATCTAGCGCCTCGCGCCAATTCTGACGAAAGACGAGATCATTAAAATCCGGAATGATGTTGTTGACCGGGCAGCCGGATTGGCAAAACGGGATGCCGCAATCCATGCAGCGCGCGCCCTGCGTTTTCGCCTCGACATCCGTCAGATGAAGGACAAACTCCTTGAAGTTCTTTACCCGCTCGGCGGGCGGAATAGA
Organism: Burkholderiales bacterium; assembly: GCA_038236905.1. Classification (GTDB taxonomy): domain Bacteria; phylum Pseudomonadota; class Gammaproteobacteria; order Burkholderiales; family Usitatibacteraceae; genus UKL13-2. The sequence continues at coordinate 5,860 of JBBRZG010000113.1, read as the reverse complement.
GGCTTCGCTCAAACGTTGATATTCAATAAATCCGGTTGGCTTGCCCATCTTATGCGGCCTCTTTCTGTACGTTCGGTTTTTGTGACGCCGCTTTCTTTGCCGCCAGCTCGGCCAAGGCACGCTTATATTCGGTCGGCATCACTTTCACAAATTTCGGTGCCCACACCGCCCAGTTGGCGAGGATCGTTTTCGCCCGCGCGCTACCGGTTAATTTGGCGTGATTATCGATTAGCGATTTCAACAACATCGTATCGGCCATGCCTTTGTGCGACGTGGTGGACGGCGCATCAGTGAGGGTTTCTAGCTCCACCATCGCCATGTTGCAGCGCTTGGCGAGTAAGCCGTCTTCATCCAGAACATAAGCCACGCCGCCCGACATGCCCGCGCCGAAATTACGACCCGTCGCCCCCAACACCACCACCGTGCCGCCGGTCATATATTCGCAGCCGTGATCGCCGGTGCCTTCGACCACCGCCGATGCACCTGAATTGCGCACGCAGAATCGTTCTCCTGCAACACCGCTAAAATACGCTTCGCCAGAGGTCGCGCCGTACATCACGGTATTGCCGACGATGATGTTCTCCAGCGGATCGCCTCGGAAAGCCTGGCTGGGCTTGACGATAATGCGGCCGCCGCTCAAGCCTTTGCCAACGTAATCGTTGGCCTGGCCGGTGAGGTTGAGTGTAATCCCGTGCGCCAGAAACGCGCCGAAACTTTGGCCCGCCGTGCCGGCTAAATCGACGTGAATCGTATCGTCTGGTAATCCGGCGTTGCCGTAGCGTTTTGCGACCTCGCCCGACAGCATCGCGCCGACCGTGCGATTTGCGTTACGAATATTCTCGGCAATCACCACCCGCTGTTTCTTCTCCAGCGCAGGCTGTGCGGATGCGATCAGCGCATTGTCCAGCGCGCCGTCGAGTCCGTGATCCTGCGTCTCGCAATGATGACGCGCGACCTCCGCCGGCATCTTTGGCAAATGGAAAATCTTCGAGAAATCCAGCCCTTTCAATTTCCAGTGATCCACGCCGCCTCGTGTATCGAGCAAATCGGCGCGACCAACCAATTCATTAAAAGTGCGAACGCCCATCGACGCCATTAATTCGCGTACTTCTTCAGCGACAAAGAAAAAATAATTCACGACGTGTTCCGGCTGACCGGTGAATTTTGCGCGCAGTGCCGGGTCCTGGGTCGCCACGCCCACCGGACAGGTGTTCAGATGACATTTGCGCATCATGATGCAGCCTTCGACCACCAACGGTGCCGTGGCAAAACCGAATTCATCCGCGCCCAGCAGAGCGCCAATCAACACATCGCGGCCGGTTTTCATTTGTCCATCCACCTGCACCGCGATGCGGCCACGCAGGCGATTCATCACCAATGTCTGCTGTGTTTCAGCGAGGCCCAGTTCCCATGGCGTACCGCAGTGCTTGACCGAGGAAATCGGTGCTGCACCCGTACCGCCGTCGTGGCCCGCAATCGTCACATGATCGGCTTTCGCTTTCGCCACGCCCGCCGCAATCGTGCCCACGCCGACTTCGGATACCAGCTTCACTGAGATCGACGCCGAAGAATTGCAGTTTTTCAAGTCATGGATCAGCTGCGCCAAATCTTCAATCGAATAAATGTCGTGATGCGGCGGTGGCGAAATCAGCTCCACTCCCGGCGTGGCATAACGCAGCGCGCCGATATATTCCGATATTTTGTGGCCCGGCAATTGTCCGCCTTCGCCCGGCTTGGCACCTTGCGCCATCTTGATTTGAATCTGATCGGCTGAATTTAGATATTCTGCCGTCACCCCAAACCGGCCCGATGCCACTTGCTTAATTTTTGAGCGCATCGAATCGCCCACCAAAAGTGGCGTGTCGTTCAATGCTTCCGCGCCCAGTTTGGATTTGAACGTCTCGCCCGCCTTTTGAATCGGCACAAACCGGCGCGGATCTTCACCGCCTTCGCCCGTGTTTGACTTGCCGCCGATGCGGTTCATCGCCACCGCCAAGGTCGCATGTGCTTCGGTCGAGATTGAGCCCAGCGACATCGCACCGGTCGCAAAGCGCTTGACGATTTCCTTCGCTGATTCCACTTCATCCAGCGGCACCGGCGCACCAAGCGATTTGATCTCAAACAATCCGCGCAACGTCATGTGACGTTTGGTTTGATCGTTCACCAGCTTGGCGTATTCTTTGTAAGTTGAATACGAATTGGTCTTGGTTGAATGCTGAAGCTTGGTAATCACTTCCGGTGTCCACATATGCTCTTCACCGCGCGTGCGATACGCATATTCGCCGCCCGCATCCAGTTGGGTGCGCAACACCGGATCGTCGCTGAATGCCTTGCGGTGGGTGGCCATTGCCTCCTCGGCGATTTCAAAAATACCGATGCCTTCAACGTTCGATGAGGTGCCGGTGAAATGCTTGCCGATGAATTCCGATGACAAGCCGACCGCTTCAAAGATCTGCGCGCCGCAGTAGCTTTGATAAGTCGAGATCCCCATCTTCGACATCACTTTTAGCAAGCCTTTCGAGACTGCCTTGATGTAATTTTTCTCGGCATCTTTCCGGTCGTAGTCGCCTAGATAGTCTTGCATATTGTGCAAGGTTTCAAGCGCCAGATAAGGATGAACTGCCGCCGCGCCATAGCCACCCAGCAATGCAAAATGATGCACCTCGCGCGCCGATCCGGTCTCGACCACCAGGCCGGTCGAGGTCCGCAAACCTTTGCGCACCAAGTGCTGATGAATCGCGCCCACCGCCAGCAGCGCGGGGATCGCCACATTTTCCGCGTCAACGCTGCGATCAGTGACGATCAACAGGTTATAGCCGTTGTGGAGCGCGTCTTCTGCGTGCGCGCACAACGATGCCAACGCCGCTTCAATGCCCTCGGTTCCCCAAGCGGCCGGGTAGGTGATATGCAATTCATGGCTCTTGAAATAGCCGCCGGTAAACATCTCAATATGGCGGATTTTTTCCATATCTTCGGCAGTCAATACCGGCTGTGGCACTTCCAGCCAATAGCCCGGATCGGTGTGATGAATATCGAGCAGATTCGGCCGCGGACCAATCGTGATCCCGGTCGACATCACCAATTCTTCACGAATTGGATCAATCGGCGGATTCGTCACTTGCGCGAATAATTGTTTGAAATAGTGATACAAATTGCGCGGCTTGTTCGACATTACCGCCAGCGGCGAATCGTTGCCCATCGAGCCGGTCGCTTCAATCCCGTTTTTCGCCATCGCCGCTAAAATAACCTTCAAATCTTCCTGCGTGTAACCGAACGCTTGCTGCAAATCGAGCAGCGGCACCTTCGATTTTTCAGCGGGGGCCGACTCCGGTAATTGATCCAGGCGAATCCGCGCTTTTTCGACCCATTCGCGATACGGCTTCGCGGTGGCCAGCTCGCGCTTCAAATCGTTATCGTCAAGGATTTCGCCTTTTTCGATGTCGACAAGAAACATCTTGCCGGGCTGCAAGCGCCATTTTTTAACAATTTTTTCTTCCGGAATATCAAGCACGCCTGCTTCCGAGGCCAGCACCACCAAATCATCATCGGTCAGCAAATATCGCGCGGGTCGCAAACCATTTCTATCCAGCGTCGCACCGATCTGGCGGCCATCGGTAAACGCCATCGCCGCCGGGCCGTCCCACGCTTCCATCAGCGTCGCGTGATATTCGTAAAACGCGCGACGATCTTCATCCATCAGCTTGTGCCCGCTCCACGCTTCCGGAATCATCATCATCATCGCGTGGGCCAGCGAGTAGCCGCCCATCACCAGCATTTCCAGGCAGTTATCAAATGATGCAGAGTCAGATTGGCCGTCATAAATCAGCGGCCAAATTTTCTTCAGATCATCCTTCAATACGGGGGACGTAATCGCCTGTTGGCGCGCGCGAATCCAATTCACGTTGCCGCGCAGGGTATTGATTTCGCCGTTGTGCGCAATCATGCGGAACGGATGCGCCAAGTCCCAAGTCGGGAAGGTGTTGGTCGAAAAACGTTGATGCACCAGCGCCAGGCCGGTCTGCATCGACGGGTCTTGCAGGTCGGTGAAATAGTGGCCGACTTGATCCGCCAACAACATGCCTTTGTAGACAATTGTCCGCGTTGAAAACGACGGCACATAGAATTCCTTGCCGTGGCGCAAATTCAGCGCCTGAATCGCGTGCCCGGAGCGTTTACGGATAATAAATAGTTTCCGCTCCAGATCATCTTGATCCATCGTGTTCGTCCCGCGCGCGACGAACACCTGCCGGATCAGCGGCTCGACCGCAATGGTCGCTGGCGACAGACCATGGTTATTGGTCGGCACATCGCGCCAGCCGAGCAGAATTTGCCCCTCTCCCAAAATTGCGCGTTCAATCTCCTGCTCACAGGCAATCCGCGACGCGGGTTCGCGCGGCAAGAACACCATTCCGACGCCGTATTGCCCAATCGCTGGCAAGGTCAAACCTTGTTTGCCGCAGACGCGACGTAAATGCAGATCGGGAAGCTGAATCAAAATGCCGGCACCATCGCCCAGCAATGGGTCGTAGCCGGTTGCACCGCGATGGCTCAAATTATCGAGAATCTTTAAGCCTTGCTCGACGATGGAATGCGATTTTTTGCCTTTGACGTGCACCACAAAACCCACGCCGCAAGAATCGTGTTCGTTCTTCGGATCATAGAGTCCCTGGGGCGCGTTGGCAGGAATTGGGACGGACTGGGCGTCGTCAACATCTTGAGACGTTGTAAAAAGTGCAGACATTGCAAAATTCTCCGAGGAAAACAAGGTAACAACCGTTGCATGCCGTGATGCTTTGCGCGAGCGGAAAGTTTCAGTGGGCTTCTTGAAGCAATCACCCTGAACATTAAAATCCATTGCGCGCAAATATCGCGGTGCTAGTCATGATGCTATCGCCGCACGCTTTCAAAGTACACCTGCGGCGCATCATTTTTGTTACCGGATTCGTCGGCGATCACCAGTCAATACGCTGCGGGGGTTTGCAGTCGCATCGTGCCAGAGCGGATTGTGGGCCTGATGAGCCACGCAACCCGCTGATTACACAAAGACTATTCCGGAACCTTTGATGATAGCGCCGGATTTTGCGCGGTGCAACAAATTTGTCAGGACGCCGATCGGCGAAGATGCTCGCGTGATCGCAATTTTTGGTCTGGCCGCGCGATTTTCGGCGATTCAAAATTTTGATCGTTTGCGATGTGCCAAACATTCCGCGCGTCACGGTACTAGCAGGGTTGCACTTTGGTAAACTCGGCGCAGAGAATGTGGTTGGTCAGCTTCCGTAGTGGTTTGGTATTGAATCGTCGTCGTTTCAACATTCATCAGAAAGCAAGATAAAGCCTATGAAATTTATTCAACCAATCAGGCTCGCCGCCCGCTTATTTCTGGCCCGCTTTCAAATTCATCTATCCCTTGATGCGAGTACTGCACTTCGCCCGGCGGCTAATCGCAATCAAAAACAATCTCTCGAAATCAAACCCCTTTATCCACGCTCATCTTCAGGCATTTTAGGCTTGAACGCCTCGCTGGTGCTGGCTTCCTTTATTTCTGGCTGCGGTGGCGGCGTCAGTTCGCCGCCCGACACCACGCCGGTTGCCGCGACCCCGCTGGCGGTTTCGCCAGTGGCGGCCGATGTTTTCCCCGACGTGCCCGTTACCTTCACCATCACCGGCGGCAAGCCGACCTACAGCGCCTTCACCAGCAATAGCGTCGTCTTACCCGTAACGGCGGCGGTCACGGGGTCGACTTTTACAGTGATTCCCGGCCCCGTGACCGCAGAAACCGCAGTCGATATTACGGTGCGGGATTCGCTGAACGCTTCCGCTGCGGCGAAGGCGACGGTGAAGCCTTCGACACTGATAAACC
>JBBRZG010000112.1:0-12344 GCA_038236905.1 Burkholderiales bacterium | reverse complement strand
GAGGCAGGATTTCGCTGTCAAAGACCCCAAGCCTGATTTCCGCGATCTGATTAAAGAAGGTAAACACGATGCGGTACTCGTGGTGCCCACAGAATTCGCAGAAAAATTCGCGACTGGCAACGCCGATGTCGAGCTGGTGTATGACGACACAAGGCAAAACGCCAGCTCGCAGTCGATTGGCGTGCTGCGTCAGGTGCTGCGCGCATTCAACAGTGAAATCACCGCACAGCGCCTGATGGCGCGTGGCGTGTCGCCGGGCATCGTGCGCGTGGTTGAGGTACGCAACACCAACCTGGGCACGCCTGCACAGCGCGCTGCTGCTCTCATGTTTATCATCCCGTGGATGGCGCTGTTTGCGGGCATCTCGGGATGCACCTCGGTCGCAATCGATATGACCGCGGGCGAGCGCGAGCGTGGCTCGCTGGAACCGCTGTTGCTGAACCCGATAGATCGATTGAGTATCGTTTTAGGGAAATGGGCGGCAGTCGCGACGTATGCGGTCACAATTGTCGTGCTGATTCTGGCCGGTTTCGCGGTCACGCTGGTGTTGATTCCTTTGCCGAAACTCGCCAGCTTAATCAGCTTGAGCGCGATGCAATACCTGAGCTTCGCCGCACTCCTGTTTCCGTTCGCTCCCGCCATCGGCGCGCTGCAAATGCTAATCGCCACCTATGGACGTTCATTCAAAGAAGCTCAGACCTACGTCAGCTATTTAATTTTCGTGTTCTCGTTCGTCCCTGTCATCGCCCAATTCTCGCAGCTCAAAGACGCAGATTGGCAACTATTGGTGCCGATGTTGGGGCAAATGATGGTGTTGAACCGCATATTGCGCGGCGAGACGTTGGGGATGATTTATTTCGTCGTCCCGCTCATTGTTTGCGCAGTGATCGCGACTATCTCTATTTATTTGCTGAATAAACTGCTGCAAAAAGAAAAGATTATTTTCGGTCGATCGTAAAGAGTAATTGACCAAGAGAAGTGGACGAAGAGCAAGGACAGGCGGGCGTTTCAAAGCATAAAGCGCTGAAGAAGCCCGCCAATAATGAACTTTTAATTTTTCAGAGGAAGCTGGTCAGTTTTTTCAACGCCGAGATGCAATGAACTCCTTCCAAAACCCCGCCGTGGCAGAAGCGTTTGACGCGTTTCCAGTCAAGATTCGCCGCCAGGTTTTAGATCTGCGGAAGTTAATTTTCGAAGTGGCGACGGTAACCGAAGGCGTAGGGGCAATTGAGGAAATCCTAAAGTGGGGCGAGCCCGCATACCTCACGACGCAGAGCAAAAGCGGCAGCACCATTCGCATCGGCTGGAAGAAATCCCATCCAACTCAATACGCGATTTATTTTAATTGCCAGACCCATTTGGTTGAATCATTCCGAGCATTATTTTCCCGCGAGTTAACATTTCAAGGCAACCGCGCGATCATCTTTGAAGTTGGCGAGCCAATACCAAAAGACGCGTTATGTTTGTGCATCGCCGCGGCGCTAACTTATCATCGCGACAAAAATTCTGCCAAGTTGTAACGTTCTTAGGGCCGTTGAAAAATTGTTGGTTGCTTTGGCGGTCATGGCTGAAAGAGGCGAACAACCCACTCACATCAGCCCACCTTCGTGCTCACACTGGGTTACAAAAACCTCCGATGTTAGAGAAAAGTGCTGGGTCATATTGCTTTGAAACGCGGTGAATCAAAACGCAGCCCGTCGTTCGAGGCGAAAAATTCCGATGGACAGCCTCAGACCTTAATTCCATTTTGGGCCATACACGGCTTGTCGGCGCGACCGGCTCATGCGAGACTTATCACATCAAATAACCAATAGCTTCTATTTCGGAGACCATAAACGCGTGCGCACAATCCTGTTCCTTACGTCTGGCTTATTCCTTCTGGCTTCATTCCTCATTTGCGCAAAACTGTTTGCCGAGCACTTTCCCTCGGCCCCCAACTGGGCGCTCGCCCTTGGCCTAAGTATTTGGTTGGCGGCTACCGCAACTAATATGTGGGTAGGCGTTTCAAAAGCGGGCTACTCAGTCGCCGATGAGTTCCCCATATTTCTGCTTTTGTTTGCGGTCCCCGCCGCGGCAGCAGTAATGGCCCGATGGCGACTCCTCTAACGCGTTTTAAGGAAAATCAAGGCCATGGGCACGAACCGACTTGAGGCATTTAGCGATGGCGTAATCGCGATCATCATCACCATCATGGTGCTCGAAATGAAGATTCCCCATGGAGACAGCTTTGAAACGCTGATACCACTCGTTCCGGTATTAGTGAGCTATGTGTTGAGCTTCATTTACGTGGGCATCTACTGGAACAACCACCACCACATGCTCCACGCCTGCACCCGGGTGACAGGGCTAATCCTGTGGGCGAATCTTCACCTGCTCTTTTGGTTGTCGCTTTTACCGTTTGTTACCGGGTGGATGGGTGAGAATCACTTTGCTGCTCTGCCATGTGCGCTCTATGGTGGGGTGCTCTTGGCTGCCGCTATTGCGTACTGGATTCTCCAGCAAGCGATCGTTGCCTCGCAGGGGGCAGAGTCACCGCTTCAAGCGGCAATCGGAAGTGACTGGAAGGGCAAGCTTTCGCCGGTTCTTTACGTGCTCGCAATCATCTCCACGTTTTTCTATTCCTGGATCGCGCTAACGTTATACGTGGCGGTCGCGCTAATCTGGCTGGTGCCTGATCGTAGAATTGAGACGTTCTTACATCGTGACGACGCATAACAGCTGGATGTGATTGGCACCGGAGGGGCCACGTGGCTTTGGTGGTTTTGGTGACTTCGGCACCAATTGTTGAGGCTCTAAAAAGTTGGCTCAATCAAGTGAAGCTGAGCCGCTGGCACTTGCCCATCACACTCTTCCGCCCTAAAAGCAGGAGACATTGTCCGTTCGAAGCGGAAAGTGGAATGAACGCAGTTCGTTGGGCAAACTCAGCTTTGTCGCGTATCTCTTTTTGCTCCATTTACCAACTGTTTACTGCTCGCACATTCTCAGGCTATCCGAGCCCACACCACGCCCTGGCTTAGGCCAAACCCCTAAACTCAAAGAACTCTAAACATGAATCGTTATCTTTTCGCCGCAGCCGCGCTGGCTTTTATTGTGGGTCTGGTGCACTCTGCGCTGGGGGAAGTTCTTATCTTTAGCCGGATGCGCAAAGCTAGGTTGGTGCCGACCGACGGGGGCTCGATTCTTCACGAACGGCATGTACGCATCCTTTGGGCGAGTTGGCATGTTGTTACCGTGTTGGGTTGGTGCATGGCAGCGAACCTTTTTTGGTTGGGAGCGCGTCCATTAGACGGCGAATGGCGTGGCTTTCTAATGCAATCCATTTTGCTCGCCATGCTCGCGAGCTCGGCATTGGTGCTGATCGGCACCAGAGGTAAACACCCCGGCTGGATTGGCCTGCTGGGGGTTGCCGTACTCGTTTGGGTTGGCGCGTGAGGCTAGCGATACCAGATGATTTTTACGGTAATCTCTGTTTTTCCATGCGCTTAACCTCAACGCGTTCAAATACCTAACTACACCCTCCCATGCTCAAGTTTGACAACCGCTTCATCCGCGAACTCCCGCGCGACCCTATTGCGACCAACGAAACGCGCCAGGTCACCCACGCATCATGGTCCAGCGTTTCGCCCACGCCGGTAGCAGCGCCGACGATGCTCGCCTACTCGCGAGAGATGGCGGCGACCTTGGGGCTTGACGATGCTGCCATGCGCTCGCCGGCTATTGTCAGTGCGTTATCGGGAAACGAATTGCTGCCCGGCATGGAGCCTTATGCAACCTGTTATGGCGGCCATCAGTTTGGAAATTGGGCGGGGCAATTAGGCGATGGGCGGGCGATTTATCTTGGCGAGGTGGTGAATGCGGCGGGCGAGCGCTGGGAAATGCAGCTTAAGGGTGCGGGGCCGACGCCTTACTCGCGCCGCGCAGATGGCCGCGCGGTGCTGCGATCCTCCATCCGCGAATTTTTATGCTCGGAGGCGATGCACCATTTGGGCATTCCGACCACGCGCGCGCTCAGCCTGATCGCAACCGGTGACCGCGTGGTACGGGATATGTTTTATGACGGAAATCCGAAAGCAGAACAGGGCGCAATTGTTTGTCGGGTGGCACCGTCGTTCACGCGCTTTGGGCACTTTGAAATTCTCGCCTCGCGCGGGGAAACCGATTTGCTTTTGAAGCTTATTGATTTCACGATTGCGCGCGATTACCCTCATCTCGCGCGACTTGATTTAAAGGCTGAACAATACGCGGCGTGGTTCAGCGAAATCTGTGAGCGCACGGCGCGCATGGTGGTCGGCTGGATGCAGGTCGGTTTTGTTCACGGTGTAATGAACACGGACAATATGTCGATCCTCGGTTTGACGATTGATTACGGGCCATATGGCTGGGTGGATAATTTTGATCCCGGTTGGACGCCAAACACGACCGACGCAGGCGGCAAGCGCTATGCGTTTGGACGCCAGCCCGAGATTGCACGATGGAATCTGGAGCGGTTGGCCGATGCGCTGGGCCTAGCGTTTGCCAACGATGCCGCGCTGACGGCGGGCTTGGAGCGGTATGACCAAATTTATAACCGTGAATTTAATCGCGTTTTTGCGCAAAAGTTTGGGTTGAAAACATTACGGGGCGACGATGGCGATCTGATTAACGATGTCTTTGCGCTCCTGCAAAAAGCGGAAGTCGACATGACCGAATTTTTTCGAAGGTTGGCGCGCCTTGATTTATCAAACCCCGCGGTCGAAAATCTGCAAAGCGCGTTTTACGTAGATGAAAAATATCTGCAATACCGCGCTGAGTTCGCCGCGTGGCTGACGCGATATGCGACGCGGGTAGGTGAGGATGCGGGGCCGGACGAGTTGCGGGTGACGGCGATGAATCAGGTGAATCCGCGCTACGTGCTGCGCAATTATCTGGCGCAGGAAGCGATTGACTTGGCAGAGCAGGGCGATACCAGCCTGATCCATGAATTATTGGATGTGATGCGCAATCCGTACCAAGAGCAACCGGGACGCGAAAGGTTTGCCGCCAAACGGCCGGATTGGGCGCGCAAAAAAGCAGGATGCTCAATGTTGTCTTGCAGTTCTTGATGCAGGGCTATTAATTCATTGCCGTTATTCACACATAAAAACCACTGCGGCTCCAAAAGACAACGCCTTCGCGATTTCTTTGCGAAGGCGTTAATGTGTTCCAAGGCTCGCGCAGACTAGGCAGCGCTACCCTTGCGTCAAATTGCTAGCGCTGCCTGTGCAACAACTTAAGCTGCACGCCGCTCCAACACTTCGACATTGTTAGTGTCGTTGCTGATGCCGTCAATCACGATTTTGCGGGGCTTCATTGCCTCGGGTACTTCGCGTGCCAGCTCGATATTGAGCAGACCGGCATCAAGCGATGCGCTGACGACTTTTACATGCTCGGCAAGCTGGAAACGATGCTCAAAATTACGCGCTGCGATGCCGCGATGCAGGAAGGTTTTACCTTGCTCGTCGCGCTCTTTACGGCCCACCACCTTCAGCGAATCGCGCTCAAGTTCGAGGTCGATTTCGGCTCGTTGAAAACCAGCCACCGCCATCGTGATTCGATATTTGTCATCGGCAATCAGCTCGATGTTGTATGGCGGATAAGTGGGCGTGGTTTCGCCGAGTTCAGCGCCACGCTGGGCGCGTTCGAACATGTTTGCCAGACGGTCATAGCCAATGGCGGAGCGATAAAGTGGGGAAAGATCAAATGTTCTCATGTCAATATCCTTTAAATAGTTAAGCGATAAATTTAGACTGCCGATTAAACTCTCGGCACCCGTCGCAAGCCTCAATTGAGCGCTTGCAGACAAGAAGTAGGATCGCGTTTCTGTATTTCAAGGGGCTTGAAATGGGGCGGATGATCACCATGCCCATCGACCAATTCCACTATCAAACGCTAGCACTGGCGCGGCGTCTGAGCCATTTTTATCTGAATCGGCAAGCCCTGCTTGCACATTGAAATTAAAATTGTTTTTACTTTGATTTATAAGATTTCGCGGTGGGTTGCCTGGGTTCATGCAGGCAATCCAGCCACGATTGCACGGCGATTCCGCTACAGTTTTCTCATCACGTCGTTGAATATTGGGGAGCCTAAGCAGGTGTCCAGCCATTGAATGACCTGGCCGTAACTTGATTGGTAAAACCAGTCTTTGTCTACGTGGGCGAATTGACGGATAAAGGGCAGAATGGCGGCGTCTGCAAAACTGAACTTATCGCCCATTAGAAATGCAGATGCCGTTAAACGCGCGTTGAGCAAGCTGATGAAGGCTTCGCAGGCCATGCGGTAATCAGAAGCTTGGGCCTCCGGAAAACGATTGGGATATTTGTAGCGATCCAGATCGCGTTTGAACGAGGTGTCGTTTTGCGCGATGAGCAATTTTGTTGCCTGATCGTCAACTGTTTGTAACCATTCCTCGGGATCATTCAGTTCCAGCGCCCAACGCATAATATCGAGGCTCTCATCAATGACCCGGCCATCGGCAAAATGCAACACCGGCACGGTCGCTTTCGGTGAAATCGCCAGCATTTCCGCTGGTTTGTCACGTAGTGCCACCTCCTGCGAATTAACCCTAACTCCGCTCACCGCAATGGCGAGGCGCGCGCGGATCGCATAAGGGCAACGGCGAAACGTGTACAAGGTAGGGGCGGCAACAGCAATGGAATTCATTGTTTCAACAACTTCATAGATTTGATGTACTCCATAGACATGTTTGGGCAAGATTGATAAACACAAAAGTGCCCTAATTTCAAATAGTCAAGCAAGTGCGCGAACTTGGGTGCGACCAAGTACCACGCGCAGGATAAAATGAACGCACTAAATTTACGACATCACCACTTCACCACTTCACCACTTCACCACATCACAGCGAGGCATTCCCGATGAACGCAGATTCTATTCTTCATACGATTGGCAATACGCCGCATATCAAAATCAATCGCTTGTTTGGCACCGGCCACAATGTGTGGATTAAATCAGAGCGCAGCAATCCCGGCGGTTCAATCAAAGACCGGATCGCGTTATCGATGGTGGAAGATGCGGAACGTTCCGGCGCCCTAAAACCCGGCGGTATTATCATCGAGCCCACGTCGGGTAACACCGGCATTGGTCTGGCGATGGTGGCCGCTGTGAAGGGCTATAAGCTGATTTTGGTGATGCCGGACAGTATGTCGATTGAGCGCCGCCGTCTGATGCTGGCCTATGGGGCGAGTTTTGATCTTACACCGCGTGAAAAAGGCATGAAAGGTGCGATTGCGCGCGCGCAGGAATTAGCAGCGGAAACGCCTGGCGCGTGGGTCCCGCAACAGTTTGAAAATCCCGCCAATATCGAAGTCCACGTGCGCACTACTGCGCTGGAAATTCTGGCAGATTTTCCAAACGGTATCGATGCGATGATTACCGGCGTCGGTAGTGGTGGGCACATCACCGGTTGCGCACGGGTGTTGAAAGCAAAATGGCCGCAGCTAAAAGTTTATGCGGTTGAGCCATCGGCTTCACCGGTGATTTCCGGCGGCGCGCCGTCGCCGCATCCGATTCAAGGCATTGGCGCTGGCTTTATCCCAAAAAATCTTGATGTGTCGGTACTTGATGGCGTGATTCAAGTGGACGCCGAGCCTGCGCGCGAAATGGCTAGACGTGCAGCACGGGAAGAGGGCATGTTGGTGGGAATCTCATCAGGCGCAACACTGGCTGCGATTGCGCAAAAATTACCAGATTTACCCGCCGGTGCGACGGTGCTGGGATTTAATTACGACACGGGTGAGCGGTATCTGTCAGTGGAGGGGTTTTTCCCCGCATAAGTTGGTTGAAGACTCTGGGTGTTGGCATCTGATCTAGAAGCAGCCTTCACGTAATTGAGTGGTCCGCGTAGGCAATCACCCTACGAATTGCTTCATGGCAAAAATAACCCGCCTTGCAAGGTATCATCTCCCCATGTCAACGCCCGTGCCAAAACCAGCATCAGAACTCAGCACCATATTCGGCCCAACGGGCGCGTTGGCCAAGCGTATTGACGGCTTCCGCCATCGCTCGAGCCAGATTGAAATGGCAGAAAAAATCGAAGCCGCGATTGATCGCGCGGGGGTGCTGATTGCCGAGGCGGGAACCGGAACCGGCAAGACCTTCGCGTACCTAGTGCCCGCACTGCGATCCGGCGGCAAGGTGATTATTTCGACCGGCACCAAAACGCTGCAAGATCAATTATTCCATCGTGATATTCCGACCGTGATCGCCGCGCTTGGCATCCCCGTTTCCACCGCGTTGCTAAAAGGCCGTGCCAATTACGTGTGCCTGCACCATCTGGAAGAGGCGGTTGCTGACGGCCGCTTTATGAATCGTGAGGATGTAAAACACATTGCGACGATTCGACGTTTCGCCGACCGCTCGCTCAGCGGCGGTGGCACCGGTGACAAAGCAGAATTACCCGATGTTCCCGAGCGCTCAAATGCGTGGAATGCGGCGGTATCGACCCGCGAAAATTGTCTGGGCTCGCAGTGCGGACGCTACGCGGATTGCTTTGTGATGAAAGCGCGCAAAGCCGCCATGGAAGCGGAAGTTGTGGTGGTGAATCATCATTTATTTTTTGCCGATTTGGTGTTGAAAGACGACGGCGCACAGGATTTATTGCCCGCTTGCAATACCGTCGTGTTTGACGAGGCGCACCAGTTGCCAGATACCGCGACCATGTTTTTTGGCGATGCGGTTTCAACCTCGCAAATGCTTGAACTGGCGCGTGATGCGCGGCTCGCGGGTGTGGCGCATGCGGGCGACTTCAAGGACTTGCAGGAATCTGCCATGGCGCTGGATCTGGCGACACGCGATTTGCGATTAACCGTGACGGAGGATTTTGGCCGTATGCCGGGCGCCAGCGTGGCTGATCGCGAAGGTTTTGCGGAGGCCTACACCAAAGCCCAGGAGCAAATGGGCGAACTGCGTGAAATGCTGGAAAGCCAATCCGCGCGTGCGCCGGAAATTGCCAATTGCCTCGAACGCGCCGACGAGCTTTCGCAAAAACTGGCGCAGTGGCAAGGAGCAGGTGAGGACGGGGGCATTGAAGGCGTGATTCGCTGGGCTGAAGCTTATTCGCAATCGCTGGCGTTCCATCTCACGCCTTTGTCCGTGGCCAACATTTTTCATGAACAAGTATTCGGTAAAAAACGCGCCTGGATTTTCACCTCCGCCACGCTCGCGGTGAAGGGCGAATTCGGCCACTATCAAACCGAAATGGGTTTGATGAACGCTGCCGCCAAAGATGATGAGGATGATGCATTCAATGACCGCGCGGATGCGGGAAAAGTAGAAACCGCGTCCTGGCCCTCGCCGTTTGATTATCCCAATCAGGCCTTGCTGTATCTGCCCAAAGGTCTGCCCGCACCGAATACACCGAATCACACTGAAGCAATTGTGAAGGCAGCATTGCCGTTGATCGAAGCCGCTGCAGGCCGCGCGTTTTTATTGTTCACATCGCTCAAAGCGATGGATCGCGCACACGGTTTGCTCAAGGATCTATTCGAGCAGCGCGGCCTTTCATTCCCGCTGATGGTGCAGGGCGAGGGCACGCGCACCGAATTGCTCGAACGGTTTCGCAAGCTCGGCAACGCGGTGCTGGTCGCGAGCCATTCATTTTGGGAGGGCGTTGACGTCAAGGGCGATGCGTTGTCCGTGGTCGTGATTGATAAGCTGCCGTTCGCGGCACCTGACGATCCGGTATTGGCGGCGAGAATTGACGCGATCAATCAGTCTGGTGGTAACGCGTTCATGCATTATCAAGTGCCGCATGCCGCGATTAAATTAAAGCAGGGCGCAGGCCGCTTGATTCGCGACGAACATGATCGTGGCGTGCTGATGATTGGCGACAACCGCCTCGTCGACAAGCCCTACGGCAAACGGATTTGGCAAAGCCTGCCGCCGATGCGACGTACCCGGATTGAAGAGGAAGCGGTCGCATTTTTTGCAGAGGAAGCCAGCACTTCGATATTGCCAATCGGTGAAGCCATAGCCTCTAAGACTACGTTTGTTGACGCTGACACGACGTTAATTTCTAGCTAATGCCGCAGAATTTTGTCGACGCCGAGAATGATAGAGCACGGCATCTGGCGGGGCTACCGTATGTTATCTAGTGTCGCGAGGCGGCTTTAGTAAACCCTAATAAAGGCGAGCGTTTCAAAGCATAAATGTTCTGGAAACGCCGCCCATACTAGGGTTTATAAAATTTCCCCATCAATCTTGTCGTTAGATGGACCCTTGCCCGGCTTGGCAGCCAATCGCTCAGCTTTGACCCTCACCACGTATAGCGGACCGTATATTTCACCACCGCCTCACCACCCTTCGCGATTTTTACAGGGAAATGGATGGTTCGTGCGTCCATCTTTTCAAACGGCTGCGACTTTTTGGTGATGGTCCAATTGCTCCAGCGGTAGAGATTCTCTTTGACGATCAAGGTCACGGCTTCATCTTTCTGATTTCGTACTTTGACTTCAATGTCCTCCTCGATCCATTTCGCGTTTGTGTCGACGCGATAGTCGACTTGTCGACGTTCGCCGACTACGTCGAATGACGAGCCTAGTTTGATTTGAATGGTTTCGTTTTTAGGCGTGTGGTCGATCAAATCTTCGCCGATGAACTCCAGAGATTGATCCGCCGTATCCAGTTTAGAGACGCGTACCTTACCGGCGGGAAGCGGAATGCCGAGTTTATTGTCTTCACGGTTTTTGAAGCGCAAATATACGTCCACTTTTTTGCTGGATTGGTTGCCGAAATTTCGATCTGTTTGTGGCCCGCCGTAGCCTCCGAAATACTGACCTGCTTGTCCGTAGTAGACCAGTGTTTTTTCGCAGGTTGCAGCGCGCGCGGACGGAAATAATTCGATTTGTTTGGTTGCGTTATTGGCAATCGTCGTCGCACGGCCGAGCGTGTAAAGATGATATTCAAAGAACGATTTTTCAGCGAAGCCAGCCGGTGGAGATTCGGCCATCATTTTATTGCTCTGGCGAATCGAGACTTGTTGAGTCGGTTCCGCCCGCTGCACATCTCCCGCCACCAGCTTTAACTTTGCATCCGAAAACGTAGCGCCACTTTGATTCACAATCGTCACCCATGCGCCAACGTCGAGTTTGCAGCCGCCCTGATCCTCATTCAAGGTCAAGTTGTAATCTGCCCACCACGTAATGCCGGCGGTCTGATACGCGTAGCGGGCTTTGTGGGTGCCCGCACGCTCGGCGCTTACATCCCACACCAGCGTAGGCTTGCTGATGAGCCCACCGGGCAGACTTGCGAGCTTGACGCCGGAATAGGCGCCGATGGTGCGGATGCTGTTGTCGTTCGTGCGCAAAATCAAACCGCCTTGGGTACCGATCAAGGTGCCGGTCACGCTCTCCATATTCTGCCCGCGCACTTGTTCAACGGTGACTTCACGATCCAGATATTTTTGCAAGAGTTTGGCGGTGCTGGTGAGATCGAATTCAAAACTCTGTTCCACCACCCGCGTATTAGCAGGATCGGTGAGCGATTCAAACGACACAGTGGTGGGGTCAATTTGCGAGGGAACATCCGAAATGCGAATCACGGTGCGGCCCTTGGTCAGCATCACATCCTGCTCTTGGCGAATCACGGCGTAGCCGGGGACACTCGCGCCTTCGCTACCGCTCTGGAAATTCGCGGTTGAGATTGATCCGGGCTGCGCGCTGGAATAAATCGTCACGCTGGTTTGCGCAAAAGCACCCGCCACGGAGGCGCTAATGAATGTGGACAACACAACGCGCGAGACGATTGTTGCCGCTGTTGCGCGCTGTAGGGTAACTTCAATTTTTGTTCGCATATGCGGTTTCCTTTTTGTTTTCATGCGTATTGTCATTCGGGGCTCCTAAGTGGCTAAACGTATAATCAAGCATTGTGCAGCACAATGTTTAAGCGTTTGAAATTCGATTTCGGGTTAAATTTTTAAATTATTTTTGCGGGCGAACATGAAATTTTCAGGCAGTGAAAAATATATCGCAACTGATGACTTAAAGCTGGCCGTGAATGCAGCCGTCGTTTTACAACGCCCGCTATTAATCAAAGGCGAGCCCGGCACCGGCAAAACCATGCTGGCCGAAGAAGTGGCCGCCGCTTTGGGAAAACCGCTGATTCAATGGCACATTAAATCTACCACCAAAGCACAGCAGGGCTTGTATGAATACGACGCAGTTTCGCGGTTACGCGATTCACAATTGGGCGATGAAAAAGTAAAAGACATCGCCAACTACATTCATCAAGGCATGCTGTGGAAAGCATTCGCCGCACCCGAACAAGTGGTGCTGCTGATAGATGAAATCGACAAAGCGGATATTGAATTCCCG
>JBBRZG010000111.1:0-12395 GCA_038236905.1 Burkholderiales bacterium | reverse complement strand
GTGTCATGAAGATGTGCAACGCTGTCGAACAACACCGTTGAGGCGCGATGCATGGGCACATTAACGGTGCCGGGCGTATTCACCGCGGTACGTCCCAAGTGCGAAAGTTTTGTGTTTGGTTTCATGTTTTGGTTTGCGAGGGGCGGGTTTGCAATTTGAAAGCTTGCGTTTTGAAGCGAAGACTATAGCGAGCGGGCGTAGCCGTAAAAGGCCAAGTTGTTAAAAGTAAACGGCAATACTGGCGTACTTTACCAACCAAAAATGCTTCAAACGGCACGCCAATGCTGGTGTTTCACTAATATTTCTTCAGGCTGCTTTCGGAAACAGCATCACCTGTTCAGTCGAAGCTGCCAGCGCATGGTGATCAAGTTTGAGCAGCCTTGCGATTTCGCTTGTATCAATACTCGGATAATCGCGGCGGGCATGCATGATGATTTCTTTGGCTAAATCGTCAAGCTGGGTCAGGTTGGTTTTCATTCGCGCACTGAACTCTTCGACACTCAACGTATCGCGCAAGCCGCGATTCAGCTCTGCAAACCAAGGCAGACTGGCCTGATCGAGCATTTGCGTCGGGTTTTTCTTCTCGCTGATGTCGCCCCACTGCCGCAAAAATTTCTGCATCGCGATGTTTAGTGCCTGCACGTTTGCCAGCTCGTTTTGCATGCGGCTCATGGTGATAATGTCGGTCAGCCGATTCTGGAAAAACAGCTGACACATGACGCCCCAATAATAGGTGTAATCCCAAATGACCTTCACCGGCATCACTTCAGGGTCACCGAATAATTTGTACTGGCCCTCGTAGAGCGTGAGCATGTTTTGGTAAAGCTGAAAATAAACTTGCTCGAAAATGCCCGCATACACTTCGACCGGCCCGTTCGCGCGGTCCTGACGAATCAGCTCTGTGATATGGGTGTTGCTGATTGCAATGAAGTCGCTGCCGGGCGAATAAAAAGGATCCAGAAATAACCCCGCCTCGCCCGTGAGTGCCCAACGTTGCTTGCCGGAAAAAACCTGTTTGCAACCGTACGAGAATCGTTTAAAAAAAGCGAAATCCTGCAATTTTTCGCGTTTCACGTCGAGCTCTTTAAACAACAAGGGCTGATGTTTTTCGAACCACGTCATCGCTTTTTCAAACGTGTTCATGTTTTCAATCGGGTGCATTTCTGCATCGGCCACAATGCCGACCGAGTGTGAACCTGAGGCGAGTGGAATCAGCCATGCCCAGTAGCCTTCGCCGCACAGATGATTGGTGGAAAGCCAGCGATTAGGCGGATCGCAGCGATTCAGCCAGGCGCTGTCTTTAGACCAATTATTGATGTCGATTTTTTCGCTGATACGAAACCACACCGCGTTGGCGTTGTGTTCATTGGTTTCCTGCAAATTCAGTTTGCGCTTTATCATTCCCGCACGGCCAGCCGCGTCGATCAGCCAGCGAGAAGAAATCACCTGGCGTTGAGTTTTATGCTCAAACTCGATTTTGTGCAAGCCGTCCTGTTCCGCGATGCTGAATTGTTTAACCATCGCGCCGTCAATAAACGTGACACCTTTTTGCTGGGCAATTTCAGCCAACGTGTTTTCAAAAATACCGCGGTCAATTTGGTAGCTCGGCGTGGGCAACACCATGCTGGCCCCCAGCTCGGTCACTTGCGTGATATCGGTTGCGCCATCCGAAAAGAAAAAGCGAAAACCAAATTTTTTCAGTTGATGCTGCTGAAGATGGTCTTTGAGCCCCAGCACGGTTTCAAAATAGTGCGCGCCAATTTCGACTGACGATTCGCCCACTTTATGCGCTGCTTCGGGCACCGGATGCTCGCGCCGCTCAAGCACAACGATTTTCAAATCCGCAAACGCCTGCTTTAGTTGCAGCGAGAGCGTCAACCCGGCTAGCCCGCCGCCAAGAATGGCAACATCGTACTGTTGGGGTTCGGCGGTTGAGCTTGGATTTGAATTTGGACTACTCATTTGCATTTCCTATTTCCCATTTCAAATATTTTCCCTTTAACTCAGCAGGTTGCTCCGACGCTACTTGCGCGGGCCGCCGCTCAATTGCAGGACGCGTTTACCAATTAGGAGCGGCAACCGTAGCAAAAACGCGCCGAATAACCGTATATGCATACCCGTCAACAATACATTATCCCGTCCGTATTTAAAGTGCGACACGCCACCCTCTTCCGCTGAAAAATACTTCACCGGCGCATCAATATTAATCGGGCGCAGACCACTCCAAACCAGCCGCACCACGACTTCAACATCGAAGTCAAAACGCCGCATCCAACGAGACGATTGCATGGTTTCAATTAGCGCGGCAATCGGATAAACACGAAACCCGTAAAGCGAATCGCCGATGCCCCGCCACAAGGTTTCAAGATTCGCCCACCAGTTGGAAATACGCCGACCTTGTACCCGAATGCGCGGCGCGTTCTGGTCAAAAATGGGTTTGCCTAGCACCAGTGCCCCGGGATCGTGGGTTGATGCGGACATGAATTCAGGAATCAAATTTGCCGGATGCTGGCCATCGGAATCCATCGTCAATACGTGTGTAAACCCGCGCGATTTCGCCCTAATCGCACCGCTTAGAACAGCAGCGCCCTTACCTTGATTAAATGGAAGCTCGAATACTTCAAGCCCCGGATCAGTTGCCGCGAGTTCATGCAGAAGTTGGACGCTTTCATCGGTCGAGCCGTCCACCACCACCCAAACGGGATTCCATTTCGCGCGCGCGGCGGTGACGGTTTCCAGCACCCTCGAACCGGGGTTATAGCTGGGGATAAGTACCAGATGAGTGTGAGAGCGTTGCTGTTGCATGTTCAATTATGGGGCGAGGTGAGAGGGCGGTGAATCCATGCTTTTATGGGTGTCGATACTTTTGCTTTCGTCGCTCAATACGGGCCCCGAAACGGCTGTGCCCAGCGAGGTTGTGGAGGTGAGCGACGCACGAAAATAAGCATCGAGTTCGGCGACGAAAATTTTATTGCTCAGTATTTTGCCATCTTGGGGTTCATTGCACGGGGGATCGAACCGTTTGCCAAGCGTCACGCGGTAGTGCAGCGGAAAGGTCGGCTTTTTGAGGGTGGGCCAGCGCTTGCCCAGGAATTCGGTGTTGGATTCGATAAAAATAGTTTGCACCGGTGCCTGCGACTTTTTGGAAATGAGCGCGATCGCGCCTTTGAGCGGATTTATCGGCTGCGCTACGGTTCGCGTGCCTTCTGGAAACATCAGCAGCTGGCCGCCATCGCGAAGTGCCGCGACGGACGCCCGCACCATATTTGGCTGCGAATCATTGCGCACGAAACCTGCCAGCCGCGAGCCTCCGCCGAGGACAATGTTGTCCCACAGCACCGCTTTCATAATGCAGGTCACCCGCGGCAGTCGGGAAATGACCAGTACCGCATCAATCAAAGACGGATGGTTGGGTGCGAGAATCAGGCCTTTTTCGTGTTTTAGTGCATCGAGCGCGGAAACATCGCATTTGACCAAGCCGGTAATCGCAAGGTAGAACATAAATACTTTGAAACCCATGGTGATCATCCGCTGGCCGAATCGATTGCCGAATTTACGCGGTAACACATAGCGCAATAATCCGGCGATGAAGCTGGCGGTCAGGCAAATCGAGCCAAACACCAGCCAGCCCAAATACAGCGCAGATATTTCGTAAGCAGATTTTAAGCGCGCCGTAAGCCCCTTGTTACTCTCGTCGGGTGGCGGTGCAATCATACTTTCACATCCGCTGTCTTGCGACTCAGGCGGCAGCGTTACTACGAGCATGGGCGGATTCGGTTCGGCTGCGCGTTTAGCGGTGTCGAGTGCACGAAAATCGCGGTCATCAAATAAGCGCATGCTTATTCACCCCTCTGACCAGCGCATGTTAGCCTATTCGAAATATTAATCATCAGACTCAACCAGCGTTTTTGACTCTGTGAAAATATAAGTTACGGCCAAGCCAAACGTCGCGTAATTGCGTTTCTTGACCAGCGGGCTATCCTCAAAAGCCGCGCCACCTAATCGGTCGTATTTTGCGAACCCTGCAAACCAGGTGCGGCCAAATCGTTTGGAAATTCCGCCAATGATATTGGCACCGCCATAACCTGCTTTGCTTTGATAAGCCGGGCGGGTGGCCGTGGCGAATTGTGGCGCAACGCCGTATAAGTGTTGGTTGTACCGGGCACTTTGGAAGATCGGCCCAATGAGCATGCCGACGTTCCAGCCAGTGCGGTCTATATTTTTAACATCCCAGCTGATTTGTGGGTGCGATAACCATCCGACATTATCAAAATGCTTGAAGTTGGTCGCGATCACGCTGCGCACCGGTAATTTTAAAATCAGGTTGATGCGCCGGTCGTCGCTGCGCCACAAATTGGTATTCAGCGACGGCCCTATTTCCAGCGTGGCATCGAGGTCGGGCATCCCTTGTCTCGCTGCGTTATCGCGGCTTTTCAGCGGCACGGTGCCATTAATGCTGACATCGAGCTCCATGCGATCTGTTTTAAAAAACTGCCCGCGTACGCTTTCACGATCAACCTTGATCCGCTCGCCGCGGTAGACGAAATAGGGCAACGGAAAAAGATACGAACGAAATTCGTCCGAGCCGCGGTAGTCCGAAAACCGCAATACCGTGCCACCCAACCCTGCTTCCCAAAGCGGAAATTGCGTGGCAAATGACTCGAGCGGTTTAGCCAGACAGGCGCAAGCCAGTACCAGTTTTGCCGTGGATATGCCAAGTTGCCGCGGACGGTAAGCTGTGAACATCAAGACTCCAAACCGGCCGAGGCACAATTTAAAAGCTCAATTTCAACCAGCAAATCGCGACGACAAATATCCGCCTCAAAGTAAACGATCTCAATAGCGTGGTCGGAAAAAGCGGCTTCAACCTCCTCGCGCACCACCTCAATATCGGCTGCGTGTCGAACATAGACCTTGATATGGGTTGCGCGGTGCGCAGCGTCTAGTTTATCGGCACCCCGTTTTGCGCCTTCGTTCGTCAGCGCTCCAATATTGGCAATGGTTTCCCGGGTTTGCAAGCGCACATCGCCCGCATGCAGTGTTTCGTGACCCACAATACTGGCGGTGCCAGACACGTAGAAAATATTCTGTGGAGATGGCGCGAGGAATGCACGCGCAAAAGTCGGACTCTTGGGGCCATATTGCTGCGGGTATTTATAGGCACTGACTTGGCGGGGGTTTTCAATTGGTGTGCCCGGCGATATGGTCGCAATAAAATAGATGACGAGCTGGGCGGCTTGACCCGGCAAAACTTTGGAACCCAGTGCGGAGGCGGCTGGCGCGTCGCGCTCAATCTGGCGGCCCTTCGCCACAAACGCTTCGTGCCGGCCTATGCTGAATCTCCGATAGCGTTCAAGCGATTGCTCGGCCGAATTGATCGCGGGCAAATAATGCCAGGCACGCGAGAAATGTCGCATGCCTGCTTTGTCCATGCAGTCAAATATTTGCCGGTAGAGTGCTTCGGTAATGTCCTCAAGATGATCGTTGTCGCCCTGCGCAATAGATGCACATCCGAACAGGACTTGATCGGTTTTAGCGAACGCGACGGCTTCCGTTTGGGCTTGGGAGCCTCGTGAAACGGGCTGATCCGCCAGCCATACTTCGTAAGGCGCTGAGCCACATAGCGCGGGCAGCGCCACGCTCATAAATTCACACGGAAGCGCGCAATCAGGTGCGGCGACGCCAAAGCCGATAACGAAGAAAACCCGACTGAGTTCGTGCGCGCTCAGTTGTGCAATCTGGCCTGCCTCCATGCTGCGCACAGAAACGACCGATTGTGCCGCACCTATCAACGCCGCCACCGGTAAAAAAGTTGCTAGCTGTTGGTAACCATCGTCCGCGGCACGAGTTCGGCGATGTTTTTTTTGCGTCTGCGCCATGCTGTCCAGTTTCGCTTCACATTCATCAAGCTGGTTATGTAATAGATGCATCGAAATACCATCAAACGTCCGTGAATCGGGGTGCCTCTAAAGATATCCCCGGCGAGTACTGCCAAGATTGCTTCTTTAACGCGCCAAGTATTTTGCGGCTCCATAAAAAGATCGCGCATGCTGGGTGACGTCAGGCGATAAATGAACCAAGAAAATTGCTTTGGCCCGGCGCGCATGACTTTATCGAACTTCTTCAATGCTGTGGCTGCATTTTGCGGCTCTTTCAGGCAAGTGTCGATAGTGTCTGCGCCTACAAAGGCGCTATTCATGGCCAGAAATACACCGGACGAAAATACCGGGTCGATAAATGCGAATGCATCCCCGAGCATTAAGTAATTTTTTCCGCTTGATCGATGCGAGGTGTACGAATAGTTGCCGGTGGCGGTAACGTCCGAAACTAGTTTGGCATCTTTGAGCCGTTCCGCAAGCGGCGCACACATGGCGATGGTATCCATAAAAAATTGTTGCGGTGAATTTTTGCGCGATTTTAGATAGTACGGCCAGCACACCGCGCCGACACTGGTGGCCCCATCCGAAAGCGGAATGAACCAGAACCAGCCGTGGTCAAACCAGAACACGCTGATGTTGCCTTCCAGTTTGCCCTCATGTCGTTTTGCGCCCTCGAAATGACCATAAATGGCGGCGCTAGCGTGCGCTTTGTTTTTTGCTTTGGTGCCAAACTGGTTCGCCAGAATCGTGTCTCGCCCGGATGCATCGACCACGAAGCGCGTTTTGTAGCGCAACGTTTGATTGTCGTCAGTGAGTGCAGTGATGGTCGCGCCACCAGCCCTAACCGCAAATTTGCCCGGCGCAGCCTCATCAAATTCCACCTTGTTAACCCGGCAGCCTTCAATAATATGCGCTCCTTTGGCCTTCGCATTTTTGAGTAAAGTATGATCAAAATCGGAGCGGCGAACTTGGTAAGCATAAGGATGGGCTTTGTCCCACGCATCTGCGAAATCGAGCAATACAGATTTGTTGGCGTGCCAAGGTGACACAAATTCCACCCCGTGCTTGATCATCGATTGTTGCTCAACTTCGGCCTTGACGCCCAATTCTTCAAGCAGAGGCAGATTGAGCGGTAACAGCGATTCGCCGATATGAAACCGAGGGTGATGCGCCTTTTCCATCAGCACCACTTTGTAACCGCGCTCGGCCAGTCGTGTTGCCACGGTTGAGCCAGCCGGGCCGCCGCCGATGACCAAAACATCGCAGCTTAAGTCGACGCCATGCTTGCTGGCTGTCGTTTCAACCCCGGATGACGTGTTTACATCATGTGGTATTTTCACCTCTGCGAGTATTTCCATACAAATTTCCTCAAGGGCTAGTTGGGGTCCGACTTAGCTCGGACACGGTGCCAGAAAGTACAACATTACGATTCTGGTGGAAATACCGTACTTGCAGAATGGTAGATGAAGAAAACGGTAACATTATTTTCGATAATACCGCGCTTCAATTGGGTTTTCGATGCGGTTTCGCACACAAGGTCGATAAAATGCCTGCGTCGTCGAGTTTTTCTATGCCTCAATGCCTTTCGGTATCACGTGACCTATCCGGTGCAACGTCAAACGCAGTAGCGGCCCAGTCATCACCGTAGTGCCAATCGCCATCATGACCAGCATCGTAAACAGCGATTGGGGAATAAACCCGAGGTCGTAGCCGATGTTTAGAACGATCAGCTCCATGAGAGCGCGAGTATTCATCAAATAACCGATCGTGAGCGCTTCGTGATGATTCAGGCGGCCAATTCGCGCGCCGATATAAGCGCCGACAATTTTGCTGATCACGGCGACCGCAAAAAATGCGGTTGCCCACTGCCAAAGCTCTAGCGAATTGAGCCCTGCGATATTAGTGCGCAAGCCGGAGTAAGTAAAGAATACTGGCAAGAAAAAAACCAGCACAAATTGGCCCACCTGCTTACGCCATTTCTCGGTAAACCCCGGCAGGTCATGCAGCAGCGTGCCCATGACAAAGCCGCCGAAAATTGCGAAGATGCCGAGCTTATAAGTGCAAATACCACCGAGCATGATCGCTGCCAGCACCGTAGTCATCACGGTGGCGGGCAGCGTGTCGTCTTTGCCACCTGCAGCCTCAGTGGTGTCGGAAGTTCTGAGTAGATAGGTTAAAAAACGGCCGAGCAGTGGTCGTACTACAACCCAGCACAGCGCCATAAACCCAATAATAAGGCCGAGCTGGATAATGGTGCCGGGCACAGAAAATTGGGACATTGCCAACGAAGACACTACCGCCAGCATGAACCACCCGACCACATCATTGGCAGCCGCGGCAGTGATCGCGATGACGCCAATTTTTTGGCGGTTCAAATCAAATTCGCGCAATATACGGCCGAGAATCGGTACTGCGGTAATTGACAGCGCCACCGCTGAAAATAAGCAATACGGCAGCTTCGCAATATCCGGTGCCAGATAAGGGTGTGACAGATCGCCTAGCCAGAAGCCGAGCGCGAATGGCAGCACGATGCTGCCGAGCGCAATGCCGGCCAGCGCGCGGCGATTGGCGATGCTCTTTAGCTGTTTGAATTCAAAGTCTGTGCCGATTTGAAACATCAGCAGCGTGAGGCCGATCTGGCTGATGATAGTCATCGGCTCAGATGACACCGATTTAAAAAGCCATGCAAATGCATCTGGAAATGTTGCACCGAGTAATGATGGCCCTAAAATCAATCCCGCCATCATTTCGCCGACCGCGCCCGGCTGCCCCAGTTTGCGCGCCGCGACGTTGGCCAAACGCGCCGCAATGATGATGATGACGAGTTGAAGCAGAGTGAAAAAAAGCAGATTTTCCAGGTGATGAACCGAAGACTGATTGGGCATGGATTGATTTTGAAATTAATTTTTGTGGCGGATGAATTGTCGATGCGCCTGAGTGACTCTGAACAAGTAGAGCGGCGTGTCACGATACAATCTCGGTCAGCAAACAATATTATCCTACCGTGCCGCTCGATTCGTGCCCTCTCTACCTAAAATCATTCTTGCCGTTATTGGTGCCATTGCCTACATCGTGTTGATGTATTTAAGCGCGCGCGCCCCGGATGCGGCGGCCCGTACCGTAGTGCTGACGGTGCTGGCATGGCAAGGTTTTGCGGTGGCCATTTTATGGGGCAGCGGTAAGCGCATGCTGGCGTTGCTGGTGGCGGCACCCGCGCCGTTGCTTTTCATCTACTACAAAGATTTAAAACACTTTGAATGGCTGTGCCTCGTGCCGAATATTTTGGTGAACGCGTCACTCTTTATGCTGTTTGCACGTACCTTGGTGGGTAAGAATACTGCGCTGATCACACAGCTGGCGCTGAAAGTTCACAGTCAAATGCCGGGCGGCCTGCCTACCCCGATTCGCGCCTATACGCGCGTGCTCACTTATGTGTGGAGCGCGTTTTTTCTGCTTTCAATCGTGGCATCCCTGGTTTTTTATTTCTTTGTTTCATTTGCGGCTTGGTCGCTTTTTAGCAACGTTTACGCATTGCCGATCATGCTGGCGGTGTTTGTGCTGGAGTATCTATACCGGCGGCTGCGATTTCCATGGTTTGAGCATGTGCCGATCATGGCCGGCATCAAGGCATTCACCGCGCTCGCTGAAACGTCACCCCCGGTGGTGCCAGGTGACCCGGTGAAATCTGCGAATGCTGCAGGCCGGCCATGAGTTCAAGATGAATGCGCCAACGCCTTTGAGTCCAAGCTGGCGCCCTTCCGCCACAATTTGGGCGTCTGTGGCGCTGCATAGCGCCGCTGCCGCTGCAGCGGTCATGCAGCCCGCAATCTGGCCATGGGCGTTGTCGGCAGTCGCCGCAAATCACGCGGGTTTAACGGCAGTGGGCTTATGGCCCCGCAGTCAGTTGCTGGGCCCGAACATCACCCGGTTGCCAATGACGTTGGCGGCCGAAGGCAAAGTTGCGCTTACTTTTGATGACGGCCCAAACCCGGCCATCACCCCATGGGTGCTTGATCAGTTGGACCAGCACGGCGCAAAAGCAACTTTTTTTTGCATTGGCGAGCAGGTTCGCGCACACCCGGCACTCACCCGTGAAATCGTCAGACGTGGACACGTGATCGAGAATCACAGTGATCGCCACTCGCACGCTTTTTCAACCTTCGGGCCCACACGCCTCCGGTTGGATATCGAGGCCGCTCAATCGACCATCGCCGAGCACACGGGCCGCAGGCCGCTGCTATTTCGTGCTCCGGCGGGTTTGCGCAGTCCGCTGCTGGAGCCGGTGCTGGCACGCTGTGGATTGCAACTTGCCAGTTGGACACGGCGCGGGTTTGACACGGTGGAGCATGACGCTGAAAAAATATTTAAACGTCTTGATAAGCATCTGCGCGCAGGTGATATTTTGTTATTACATGACGGTGTTAGCGCG
Organism: Burkholderiales bacterium; assembly: GCA_038236905.1. Taxonomy (GTDB): domain Bacteria; phylum Pseudomonadota; class Gammaproteobacteria; order Burkholderiales; family Usitatibacteraceae; genus UKL13-2. Next base: position 2,087 of record JBBRZG010000111.1, on the reverse strand, counting down.
GCGGTATCAACCGATCGCCCGCTTATTTTTGACGTGCTACCGCGTTTGCTGGCAAGATTCGACGAGCGCGGCCTACGCTCGGTCCCCATCAATTAATTCACAATGATATGAGCTCGACCGCGCCATCGCCAGACTTCAAAAGGTTAGTTAATCATGCCGCCACGCCGTATCGGCAATCAGGTAAATTTGCTTGGTATTTCGCCAAGGGTAAGCTGGGTGGCGACCCTGCGTTCGCCAGCATGCTGCGGCTGGGCCTGATCTCGGACGGCGCGCGGGTGTTGGATCTGGGCTGCGGGCAAGGCCTGCTTGCAGCGTGCCTGTGGGCAGCCGAACAGCAACAGCTCGCGGGTAAATGGTTTGATGGCTGGGCAAGTGCGCCGACGGGTGTTCGCGTGCACGGGATTGAGCTGATGCAAGCGGACGTTGATCGCGCACGCGTCGCATTAGCCGACATTGCGGGCCACACCAGTTTTGAATGCACGAATATTTGCGAGGCAGCATTTCCTCCCAGCGACGTGGTGGTCATTCTGGACGTACTTCACTACATCAATTACGCGCAGCAGGAAGACGTGCTGAAACGCATCTTTGCCGCCCTTGCCCCACAAGGTAAATTGCTCTTGCGTGTCGGCGATGCAGCGGCCGGACTACCGTTTCACGTCAGCAACTGGGTCGATCATGTGGTTACCTTCGTACGCGGGCATCGCCTGTCGCGTTTATATTGCCGCAGCGTGGCTGATTGGAAAATTGAGCTGGAAAAAACCGGTTTTGCGGTGGAGCCGATGCCGATGCATCAGGGCACACCGTTTGCGAATATCTTATTGGTGTGCCGAAAGCGCTAACGTTACTGCTGTTTAACGGCGGCGACACTGAATTTGTTTTTTAAACTCAGCCATAGCAGCACAATGCCGCCAACAATCATCGGCACACTCAGCCATTGGCCCATCGATAAGCCCAATGCTAAAAAGCCCAGAAAACTATCGGGTTCACGCGCAAACTCAGTGATAAATCTCCCGGTTCCGTAACCGATCATAAACAACGCTGACACTGCGGCAACCGGCCGCGGCTTTTTGCTGTAAATCCATAAAATCACGAACAGCAATAAGCCCTCCAGGGCCAATTGGTATAGCTGCGATGGGTGGCGGTAAACTGCGCCAGGAAGACATTCGTAAAGGCCATTGGTGCCTGGAATAAGTCTATAAAAAGCCTCACTCCCCGGCGTAAAACGATCTGCTTGCGGAAAGCACATCGCCCAAGGGATTGAATGGGAGTCGACTACGCGTCCGGGCAGTTCGCCGTTAATAAAATTACCCAACCGCCCGGCCGCATATCCCGTTGGCACCAGGGGCGCAATAAAATCGGTCACCTGAAAAAACGTGCGTTTGGTTTTGCGCGCGAACAACAACATCGCCACCAGTACGCCTAAAAATCCGCCGTGAAACGACATTCCTCCCTGCCAGATATAAAAAACTTCAATTGGATTCGCGAGGTAGTAGCTGGCTTTGTAAAATATGATGTAGCCAAGGCGTCCGCCAAGAATGACACCAAGAATGCCGTAAAAAAGTAGATCGTCCAGATCGCTTGCCGTAAAGCCCATGTCTGGGCGGCGCTTTAAGTGCATGCGCCCCAAAACCATGAACAGCACAAATGCCAGCACGTACATGAGGCCGTACCAACGGATCGCGAGCGGACCGATTGCAAGGGCGATGGGGTCGAACTGGGGGTGGGTCAGCATGGGGTTTACCAAGAAATTGAGTGATAAATTTAGGAGCAATTATGGCACTCCGAATAGCCACGCCGGTAGCAGGCAAAAAACTCAGCGCTTGGCGATTCATTAAGCTCAATGAGTGTGTATACCAAAGGGATATATTATTGAGCTAAGGTGAACCATTAAAACAACCAACATGAAAGCCACCATCCGAATATTTAGACGTGGAAATTTAATCGCCGTGCGGATTCCGCATGGGTTCAAGCCTGAAGCGGGAAAAACCATTGAAATTAACCGTCGCAGGAAAGCGATCGTTCTGCTTGAACCTGATGAGTCGATGGCAGTTTCGAGCGATGGATTTGTTACGCTTGCTGCGTTGTTG
>JBBRZG010000110.1:0-12544 GCA_038236905.1 Burkholderiales bacterium | reverse complement strand
ATATTTTGTTAGCCGCAAGCTATACCCGAACGTAGATTTTTACTCGGGCATTGTGCAGAAAGCGCTCGGCATTCCGGTGCCGTTGTTTACCGCTATTTTCGCCTTGGCGCGCACCGTGGGCTGGATTGCGCAGCTCAATGAAATGATTGCCGATCCTGAGCAAAAAATTGGTCGTCCACGCCAGCTTTACGTTGGTGCACCACGTCGCGATATTGACAAAAGCAAATTATAAACCCCAGCGTTGGGGCGGGGGTTGAGCGAATTCTGGCTCATAAGCCCCGCCCGTAAATGACTTTTAAAGTTTAAGCTATTTTTAGCGGACGGCTGATTCCTGATGCCGCAGCAAACGAGGTTCCATCATGATGCGTGATTTCCAGCAATCCTCCCTGTTTTTTGGTGCGAACGCGCCTTATGTTGAAGAGCTTTACGAGCAATATTTGCTTGATCCGGCCGCCGTTCCCGAAAGCTGGCGCAAGCAATTTGACTCCTTGCCAAATGTGCCGGGCAATAACGAGAGGGATGTGGCGCATACGCCGGTGATTGCGGCCTTCGCTGAACGCGCCAAAGCCGGTGGTGCGCGCGTGGTTTACATGAACGCGCCCAGCGCCCAAGTGACGTCAGCCAAACCCGCGAGTGCAGGCTTTAACAGCGACGAATACAACAAGTCCCTCAAGGTATTGCAGTTCATTCGAGCGCACCGCGTGCTTGGTTCGCGGCATTCTTCGCTCGATCCGCTCAAACGCAGCGAGCGCATGCCGGTGCCGGAATTAGACTTGAGTTATTACGGGTTGACCGATGCCGATCTTGAATCCGAATTTGGCTTTGGCTCATGGCAAGGCCAGATCGCAGGAAACAGCGAGCGCGCCAAGTTAAAACATATTGTGGCGGCCGTGGAGCGCACCTATTCAAGTTTTGTGGGTGTGGAATATATGTATATTTCCTCAACCGAGCAAAAGCGTTGGGTGCAGGGAAATTTCGAATCGATTCAATCGCAGCCGAGCTTGACCACCGAAGAAAAACAATTTTTACTCGAGCGCTTGAGTGCCGCCGAAACGCTCGAAAAATATCTCCACACCCGCTACGTCGGGCAAAAGCGCTTCTCGCTGGAAGGCGGCGAGAGCACCATCCCTTTGCTCGATGACATCATTCAGGGTGCAGGTGAAAAGGGCGTTCGCGAAGTCGTGCTCGGCATGGCGCATCGCGGACGTTTGAATGTGCTGGTGAATAGCCTCGGCAAATTGCCGGCCGATCTGTTCAGCGAATTTGAGGGCAAGCACGCGCACGAGTTGGGCTCGGGCGACGTTAAATACCATCAGGGTTTTTCGAGCGATATACAAACCAAAGGCGGCGCGGTGCATTTGACTCTCGCGTTCAATCCTTCACATTTGGAAATCGTAAATCCGGTAGTCGAAGGCTCGGTGCGGGCGCGTCAGGTGCGCCGCGGCGACACCGGCGGCGTCGAAGTCATGCCGATTCTGATCCACGGCGATGCAGCGTTTGCGGGACAAGGCGTGGTCATGGAAACCATGGCGCTGTCGCAAACGCGCGGCTACAAAACCGGCGGAACGGTACATATTGTGATTAATAATCAGATCGGATTTACCACTTCCGATAACCGCGACACGCGCTCCTCGCTGTACTGCACCGATATTGCCAAAATGATCGAAGCACCGGTGTTTCATGTCAACGCAGACGATCCGGAATCGGTGTTGCTGGTGGGCCGGATCGCCCTCGAATATCGGATGAAATTTCACAAGGACGTGGTAATTGATTTGGTCTGTTTCCGCAAACTGGGCCACAACGAACAGGACGAGCCATTTGTCACCCAGCCGTTGATGTATAAGAAAATCGCGCAGCATCCCGGGACCCGCAAACTCTACGCGGACCGTCTGACAGCGGCCGGCACGGTGAGCGCCACCCACGGTGATGATTTGGTCACCAACATCCGCGCGCGTCTCGACGCAGGTAAAAGCACCAACACCAAAATTTTGTACGGCATCAAGCCGCCGCTGGCGGTGGATTGGGCACCCTACCTCGGTAAAGACTGGCGTCAGCCTGTCGATACACGCGTGCCGCTGGCGCAACTGCAAATGTACGCGGAGCGTTTGACGCAGCCGCCGTCCGACTTCAAGTGCCATATGTCGGTCGATAAGCTGCTCGAAGTGCGCCGCAAAATGGGCCGTGGCGAGCAAGCGCTGGATTGGGGCATGGCCGAGAATCTGGCGTACGCGTCGCTGGTCGCGGACGGCCATCCGATTCGCCTGTCGGGGCAGGATTGTGGCCGCGGCACATTCGCTCATCGCCACGTCGTATTGCACGATCAGAACAGGGAAAAATGGGATTCCGGTATTTACGTACCGCTGCAAAATATTCAGGAAAAGCAGGCCACGTTTTTAGTTATCGACTCGCTGTTGTCTGAAGAAGCCGTGCTTGGATTTGAATACGGCTACGCATCCGCCCAGCCGTTCGAGTTGGTGATCTGGGAAGCGCAGTTTGGTGACTTCGCCAACGGTGCGCAAGTCGTGATCGACCAATTTATTTCCTCGGGCGAATCGAAATGGGGCCGGCTATGCGGCCTTACCTTGTTCCTGCCTCACGGTTATGAGGGCCAGGGCCCGGAGCACTCGTCGGCGCGTCCCGAACGCTTCCTGCAATTATGTGCCGAGCACAATATGCAAGTGGTCATGCCCTCCACGGCGGGCCAACTATTTCATATGATCCGCCGGCAGGCGCTGCGCCAAATGCGCAAGCCGCTGATTGTGATGATGCCGAAATCCTTGTTGCGCAAGAAAGAAGCCACGTCGCCAATTGAAGATCTCGTTAACGGTAAATTTGAGGTCGTCATCGGTGAAGTCGAGCAGCAGAACATGAAAAACGTTAAGCGCGTGGTTTTCTGTTCGGGAAAAGTCTATTTCGATGTCATTGCCGAGCGCCAAAAACGCACGATTGAGGATATCGCGGTGGTTCGTATCGAGCAGCTTTATCCGTTCCCGCATGAAGAATTTGCCGAGCAAATCGCACTTTATCCCAACGCAAAATCAGTCGTCTGGGTGCAGGAAGAGCCGGGCAACCAAGGCGCGTGGCATCGTATCCAGCATTACCTTAAACGTGGCATGCGCGCCGATCAAACACTAACCAACTCGCTGCGCCCTTCGTCTGCTTCGCCTGCGGTAGGTTATTTGGCGAAAAGTAATGAGCAGCAAAAAACCTTGGTTGATGCGGCTCTAAGTTTTGACACCAAAAATGACGATTCGCTGACCAAGACCATGCCGCTGAAAACGGTTGCAAAAAAATAATCTTTTGACGCGATGAAAACTTAGTCTATTGCCAATTGTTTTCGTCGGCGTCAGCACACAAAAATAAGCTCGAAGGAAGTTAAAAATGTTAATCGAAGTCAAAGTTCCTACACTTTCTGAATCCGTTTCTGAAGCGACCCTCGTGACGTGGCATAAAAAAATTGGCGAAAGTGTCAAGCGCGACGAAAATTTGATCGACGTTGAGACGGATAAAGTAGTGATGGAACTGCCCGCCCCTGCGGATGGGGTGCTGACGAAGATTTTGCAGGGTGATGCCGCCACTGTGGCCTCGGGTGAAGTGATCGCGGTGATTGATACTGAAGCAAAGGCTAGTGTCGGGGCCGCTGCGACCACGGCGGCGGCCGCAGCTCCTACACCCGCGCCTACAACGGCAACGGCACCGGGACCTGCCGCCGCCGCAATGAGCCCAGCTGCCGCCAAAATTGCAGCAGAAAATAACGTCGTCGACGTGATCGGCACCGGCCGTGGCGGACGCATCACGAAAGAAGATGTGGTGAATAAGGTTTCCGGCACATCGCTGCCAGTAGCCGCTTCTATACCGGCACCCGCCGCCAAGCCGGTGGCGCCGGCTGTCACCCTGCCCGCCGGTGAGCGGAGCGAGCAGCGCGTGCCGATGTCACGCCTGCGTGCACGCATCGCCGAGCGTTTGCTGCAATCGCAAGCGACAGCCGCGATCTTGACCACGTTCAACGAGGTCAATATGGGCCCGGTGATCGCGATGCGAAATACCTACAAAGATAAATTCGAAAAAGAGCACGGCGTGAAACTCGGCTTCATGTCGTTCTTTGTAAAAGCCGCCGTTCATGCGCTGAAAAAATATCCTATCGTCAATGCTTCGGTAGACGGCAACGATATCGTCTATCACGGCTACTACGATATCGGTATCGCCGTTGGTACGGAGCGTGGCTTGGTGGTGCCGGTATTGCGCGATGCGGATCAATTATCGATTGCCGGTATTGAAAAACAAATCGCGGCATTTGGCCAGAAAGCCAAAGACGGCAAAATGACGATTGAAGATCTGACCGGCGGTACTTTTTCAATTTCGAACGGCGGTGTATTTGGCTCGATGCTTTCGACGCCCATCATCAACCCCCCGCAGTCAGCGATTCTAGGTGTACATGCAACAAAGGATCGCGCCGTGGTTGAAAACGGTCAAATCGTAATTCGACCCATGAATTATTTAGCCATGAGCTACGACCATCGCATCATTGACGGCCGTGAAGCGGTGCTGGCGCTGGTCGCGATGAAAGAGGCGCTTGAGGATCCAGCTAGATTGTTGCTAGATATTTAATTAAGTCTGCCGAACGTATATCGTCGGTAAATAAAATAGACGCTCAGCCAGCCGCAAACGAGTCGAAACAATCGAGCGGACAATGTGCAAACTTCAGATTTCACGGGTGGCGCGGGAAACTGCGTTCGATCCGATTGTCTCATCAGGCGGATACGTGACTAGGTCTCGAATGAGAGGACAACGAGCCCATTCTTTATCGCGCATACCAACGAACTTTTTGTTGTTTTGCGCGCGGCACATTTGATATGGCGAGATCAAAACTCACCCCGCGCAGCCTGTTCATCCAGATTACGTTTTTTGTCGTCGGTGCATTGCTTACCGGATTTCTTTCCGTATTCTTTGCCAGATTTCTGGGCCACTACATCCCTCAACACTTTGCTTATAGTCTTGCGGTAGGTTTGGGCGTGGGGTTGACAGTCTGGGCCACCCAGCTGGTTAGAAAGCCAGTATCTTTGTTCAAAGGCGTATCGCCGCTTGTGATCGGTTTTTGCGCCGCGTTGGGTGTGCATATATCCCGAACATGGTTGTCCTAAACTACATTTTTATGTTTATCTTTGTAAAGCGAATCTCATTATGAATAAGCAATTCGACGTGGTTGTAATCGGTGCCGGCCCCGGCGGCTACATCGCTTCGATTCGCGCGGCCCAGTTGGGGTTTAGCGTAGCCTGTATTGAGGGATGGAAAAATCCGAAGGGTGAAATGGCGCTCGGCGGCACTTGCCTGAACGTCGGTTGCATCCCATCAAAAGCGCTGCTCGAATCTTCCGAAAATTTCGAGAAAATCGAGCATAAATTCGGCGATCACGGCATCTCCACCGGCAGCGTGAAGATGGACGTCGCTAAGATGCAAAATCGCAAGGATGTCATCGTCGGCAAGATGACCAAGGGCATTGAATTCCTGTTTCGCAAAAACAAAGTTACGTGGCTAAAAGGCTTTGGTAAATTCATGTCGGGTGGCGATGTTTACACGCTAGAAGTCGCCAACGGCGATGTTAAAGAACTGATTGACGCCAAGCACGTGATCATCGCGACCGGCTCGAAGGCACGCCACTTGCCGGGTATTCCCGTCGATAACATTAACGTGTGTGATAACGAAGGTGCGCTGATGTTTGGCGCGGTGCCCAAGCGTCTTGGCGTGATTGGCGCGGGCGTGGTGGGACTGGAGCTAGGCAGTGTGTGGCGGCGCTTGGGTGCTGAGGTGACGGTGCTGGAAGCAATGCCGTCGTTTTTGGCAGCGACCGATGAATCGATCCAGAAGGAAGCCTGGAAAGTGTTCACTAAAGAGCAGGGCATGAATATCAAGCTCGGTGTGAAAATCGGCAAAGTCAGTGTGAAAAAAACCGGCATCACCATTGAGTACACCGACGAGCAAAACCTCGCGCAAAAACTCGAGTGCGACAAATTGATTATCTCGGTGGGGCGCGTGGCGAACACCGATATTTTGGGCGGCGATGCGGTGGGCTTGAAAATGACCGAGCGCGGGCTCATCGAGGTAGATGATCATTGCAAAACCAATCTGCCGAATGTCTATGCCATTGGCGACGTGGTGCGCGGTCCGATGCTGGCACACAAGGCTGAGGACGAGGGCGTAGCCGTGGCCGAAACGATTGCTGGCCAGAAACCGCATATTGATTTCAATACCATCCCGTGGATTATTTACACCTCGCCTGAAGTCGCATGGGTCGGCAAAAATGAGCAGCAGCTAAAAGCCGAAGGTATCGAGACCAAGGTAGGCCAGTTCCCGTTCGCGGCGAATGGACGAGCGTTAGGCATGGGTGAGCCGGGCGGTTTTGTAAAAATCATTGCCGACGCCAAAACTGATCGCATTTTGGGCGCGCACATCATTCATGCCCATGCCTCAGAATTGATTCAGGAACTGGTTACCGCGATGGAATTTAAGGCGGCCAGCGAAGATATTGCGAGAATCGTTCATGGGCATCCTACGCTGTCTGAGGCGGTGCGCGAAGCTGCGTTGGCAGTGGATAAGCGGACGTTGAATATGTAGCACAGGATGAAACTTTAGGATTGGCGCGGAATTTGAAGAGACGGTGCGAGTTGAGTAGACCTCGTAGCCCGGACGCAGCGAAGTGGACTCCGGGATGATTGTAGCTGGCCATTTCCCCCGAAGGCGTTTCGTCTATTGACGCCCTACAAAATCAAACCCTTTACGCTCGGACATTGCAAAGTAATATCGCCCCATAAACCGCGCCAAATTTAGCGTTTAACTTTTCCCGTTTATAGAAAAATGTCCACCCAACCCCTTCCTAATATCTCTGGCGAAACCGGCGAAGCAGGCTTGATTGAAGCGGGTAATCCGCTGGAATGGTATTGGAAGTTTTCGCAGGCGAGTGATTTCGAATCCGATCCTGCGCAGTTAGTGGTGTTGCAGCATCTGGATAGGCTGCACGGTGATTTGGAAAAGTATCGACAATATCGTCAGGGCCCGGTCAATCGACTGGTGACCAACTTTGGTGGTGGCAAAAAACCACCGCGTGGTCTTTATATTTGGGGCAGCGTCGGTCGCGGCAAATCGCTGATGATGGATGCGTTTTACAACGTCTGCACACTCAAGCGAAAGCGCCGCGTACATTTTCACGAGTTCATGCGCGAACTGCACGGCGAGCTGCAAAAGCACGCTGGTGAAACCGATCCGCTGGATGCCATTTCAACGACGATTTCGCATCAGTTGCGACTGCTGTGCTTCGATGAGTTCCACGTCAGCGATATTGCTGACGCGATGATCTTGGGCCGTTTGCTGGAACTGTTGACCGACAAAGGCGTGGTGTTGGTAATGACATCCAACTATCCGCCCGATGAGTTATATCCGAATGGATTGCAGCGCTCGCGTTTTCTGCCGGCGATTGAAATCATGAAGCGCGAGCTGGAAGTGATCGAAATTGCCGGCGCGCGCGATCATCGGCGGCGCATTCTGGAATCGATGTCGGTCTATCATTCACCGTTGTCACTGGCTGGAGAGCAAGCACTGGCGCGGGCCTTCGACGCGATGTCACGGGCGAGCTTTATGAGTGGCGGCACCATTTCCATCGGTGGCCGTGACATGGCATACGTGCGAAGAGCGAAGGGTGTGATCTGGTTTGAGTTTGATGAGCTATGCGTGAAGCCACGTTCGCAGATCGATTATTTGGCGCTCGCGAATCAATATCACACGGTGTTGATCTCAAACATCCCGCAGCTCCACGCCAAGAATCGCGGAGACGTGGTGCGGCGATTTACCTGGTTGGTAGATGTGTTTTACGACCAGCGCGTCAAGCTGATTTGCAGCGCAGAAGTGGAGCCGGAACTATTGGTGGTCGATGATCGTGTATCGAGCGTGAAGTCAGCGAAGGCGGCAAAATCGAATGCTGATGCAGGTGATGCAACGCAAATGGTATCGGCAGAATTTGGCCGCACGGCATCGCGTTTGCGAGAGATGCAATCGCGTGAATATTTTTCGCGCAAACATGCCTCGGCGGATAATCCTGCGGTCATGAAGATCGGTTAAGGATTTGCCATCAACTCTGGTGTCTTCAATTTTTTACTTTTACCTTCGCTTTCCCCTCGCTATCGTACGAATGGTGTCTCCACTGACGAGCGGGCGAATGATGGTTTTTTACGTTTGACTGAAAGAAGATATGTCTACATTCCGCGCTTTATTGCTCTCAAAATCTGATGCGGTTGACGGCGCTAAATTTAGCGCGAACGTGACTGATATTCCATTCGCTGATTTGCCTGCCGATGGCGATGTGGTGATGCGCGTTGAATATTCCACACTCAATTACAAAGACGGTTTAGCGATCACGAATAAATCGCCGGTGGTGCGCAAATGGCCGATGGTGGCGGGAATTGATGGTGCAGGCATCGTTGAATCGAGCGCCCATCCCGCTTGGAAAACCGGTGATAAAGTCATTCTGAACGGTTGGGGTGTGGGTGAAAATCACTGGGGATGTCTAGGCCAACGCGCGAAGCTCAAAGGCGACTGGCTGGTGCGTTTACCTGACGCGTTTACCACGCAGCAGGCGATGGCGATTGGCACGGCGGGCTATACCGCGATGCTATGCTGTTTGGCGCTGGAAAATCACGGAGTAAAAAAAGGCCAAGGCGAGATTTTAGTGACCGGTGCATCCGGCGGCGTCGGCAGTGTGGCGATTTCCATCCTCTCGTCGTGGGGTTACGATGTTGTGGCCTCGACGGGAAAATTAAATGAAACCGAGTATCTAAAATCTTTGGGTGCACAAGAAGTGATTGATCGCGCCACGCTCTCCGCAGTGGGCAAACCGCTGCAAAAAGAGCGCTGGGCCGGCGTGGTCGATTCGGTCGGCTCGCACACATTGGTCAATACCGTTGCACAGACCAAATACCGCGGCGTGGTGGCGGCCTGCGGGCTCGCACAGGGCGCCAATTTTCCGGCCACCGTTATGCCGTTTATTTTGCGTGGCGTCGTTCTTGCCGGTGTGGATAGCGTGTATCAGCCGATGGAGACGCGTCTCGATGCTTGGGCTCGACTGGCCAGTGACTTGGATCCGAAAAAACTGGACGCAATTACCACCACTATCAAACTCGCGGACGCGATAGCGGCTGCGGATGATGTGTTGGCGGCAAAAATACGTGGTCGGCTGGTGGTAGACGTAAACGCCTGATGGTACTTCAAACATCGAAAGGCCCGATTTGCTCAGACATCGAAAATGGCGACGAACCTAATGTGTGCGGTCGGTTTTTTGAACGCGGTGACCCCGCGGCCGTTTGACGTTCTATCCGTATCGCCCCAATGAGCGTTAAAATGAAAGCGGTGGAAGTGGGATACAACCCATTCGTGCTTTTGCCACCAGATAAAATTTTTGTTGGGAAACGCCATGAACACTGACGCAGATAAACCCGAATTGCCGCCGTTGGATCTTGACCTTACCGGTTATTTTGCGTCTCTTGAGCCCATCGCGCCTTCGAGCGTCGCTGACGTCATCACGCCCCAGCAGGAGCAGAAATTAAGCGAGGAAGCCGTGATTGGAGAATCGAAACTCACCAGCAATGGTTTTTTTGTGCGTATCAATGAGGCCGCACCGCGTCGCAAGCCCCGCAACACGCCGCCGGTCATTCTCGTCATTGAAGATGACGATACGACTGCAGCCGTCATTATTGGTGCGCTTGAGGCAAATCATTACCACGTTACCCGCGCCGCAAATCGCCAACAGATCGTTGACGGAATGAAGATGTCGCCTGACTTGGTGTTGTTGGATGTGATGCTGCCCGATGCAAACGGGTTTGATGTACTTGCCCGCATGCGTGGCGCCCGTGATTTTGCGGATACTCCCGTGCTGATGCTGACCAGCCTCGGCGCATTGGATGACATCCTCAAAGGCTTGAAGTTGGGCGCGAATGGTTATCTCACCAAGCCGGCCAAATCAAAGGCGCTCCTCGACGCAATCAGGCAAGTGCTGTCCTAGATCGAGATTGCCCAGCGCTTCAAACTGCTTCCCGCCATTGACGCTCACCGCGCAATTTGTTAGCTCGTTTCACCACTGCATCTTTACTCCGTTTACGTGAGGCCAATCGATGGGCGCTTATCAAGATTTTTATAATCTGTCATTCAGCCACCGTGACGAATTCTGGACGCAGCAAGCGACGCGTATTGATTGGGTCAAGCCGTTCAGCCGCGTTTGTGATTTTTCAAATCCGCCATTTGCAAAGTGGTTTGTGGGCGGTGAGACCAATCTTTGCTATAACGCCGTGGATCGTCATTTGGCCACTCGCGCCGATCAAAATGCGCTGACGTGGATTTCCTCCGAAGTCGAGCAAACCCGTACCTTCACCTACCGCGAGCTATTTGTTGAGGTGAATCGTTTCGCCGCGATTTTAAAGTCGCTTGGCGTGGCCAAAGGCGATCGGGTTTTGATTTATATGCCGATGATTCCCGAAGCGGTATTTGCGATGCTCGCCACGGTTCGAATCGGCGCAATTCATTCCGTGGTGTTTGGTGGATTTGCGGCAGCCTCGCTCGCGGCACGCATTGATGATGCCGAGCCGAAGGTTTTGATTACCGCCGATGCCGGTTCGCGCGCTGGCAAAATAATCCCGCTAAAACCGCTGACCGATGAATCCCTCAAGCTGGCCAAGCATCCGCCGAAACATGTGATCATTGTGAACCGCGGTCTGGATAAGGAGATGCAAACACTGCCCGGCCGCGATATGGATTACTTCGCCTTATGTCACCGCCACAATAACGAGATCGTGCCTTGCGAATGGGTTGAGTCATCACACCCAAGCTATATTTTGTATACCAGCGGCACGACCGGCAAACCCAAAGGAGTGCAGCGCGATACCGGTGGCTATGCGGTGGCGCTGGCGGCCTCCATGCCGAATATTTTTGACGCCAAACCAGGCGAGACATTTTTTTGTACGTCTGATATTGGCTGGGTCGTCGGCCACTCTTACATCATTTATGCGCCGCTGATAAACGGCTCAAATACCATCATGTACGACGGCCTGCCGATTCGACCGGATGCGGGTATCTGGTGGAAAATTGTTGAGGATTACAAGGTCTCGGTGATGTCTTCCTCGCCAACCGCGATTCGTGTGCTGAAAAAACAAGATCCGGCGTGGCTGAAAAAATTTGATGTATCGAGCCTGCGTTATTTATTCCTGGCCGGTGAGCCGCTCGATCAGCCGACCAGCGATTGGATCGAAAAAGGGTTAGGCGTAAAAGTCATCGATAACTACTGGCAGACGGAAAGTGGCTGGCCGATTTTATCGGCTGAGCCGGGCATTGAAGTCACGCCGCGCAAGCTCGGTTCGCCGAGTTTTGCCTCCTACGGCTACAAGATGAAATTGAAACATGAAGAAACCGGCATGTCGGTGGGCGCGAATGAAAAAGGCGTTTTGTGCATCGAAGCGCCGCTGCCGCCGGGCTGCATGAGCACCATCTGGCGCGACGATGCGCGGTTTGTCAAAACCTATTTCTCAAGTTTTAAGGATGAACAGGTTTACACCACATTTGATTGGGCCACTTGCGATGAAGATGGCTATTATTTCATCATGGGCCGCACCGATGATGTCATTAATGTTGCCGGTCATCGCCTCGGCACCCGCGAGATTGAAGAGGCAATTCAAGCCCATAACAATATTGCTGAGGTCGCGGTGGTGGGCGTCGCCGATGCGCTTAAGGGCCAGGTGCCGATAGCCTTCGCGGTGGTGAAAGATCAATCCAGAGTCGCCACGCATGAGCTGGCGGCTGCGCACGAAAAGGAAGTGATGGCCACGGTCGACAAACAACTCGGTGCGATTGCGCGGCCGTCGCGCGTGCATTTTGTAACGATGTTGCCAAAAACACGCTCCGGTAAATTGCTGCGCCGCTCCATTCAAGCGCTCTGCGAAAAACGCGATCCAGGTGATTTGACGACGATTGAAGACCCGACGGCGTTAGAGCAGGTAAGGGCGGCGGTGGCTTAAATCCATTTGCGGTCTATTTTATAAAATGCTATGCCTTGAAAGCCAATAACGGCGGGCATCTTCAGGCATACCATGCCAAGGAGCTCGCCGATACTGGGCCTTGAGGCATACGACCTAAAGATGTTCGTTCAAAAAGCATTTGAGTCTAGTTCCATCTTATAAGTGCCGTATGAAAAATAATATAAACGACACTCATTATCTGGTCCCCGATTTACTTGCACCAGAATTAAAACTTGTCTTTTGCGGCACTGCGCCGTCACGTGCATCGGTTGCGGCCGGCGCGTATTACGCCAAGCCCGGCAACCGGTTCTGGCCGAGCCTGTATACGGTGGGCGTCACACCGCAACGCTACGCGCCCCAGGATTATCCGCAATTACTTGCGCTTGGCGTTGGTCTCACCGACCTCTGTAAAATTCATTCAGGCGTCGATGCGGATCTGCCTGATGGTGCGTTTGACTGTGCCGCGTTTGAGCAAAAAATGCAGCAGCATCGACCGT
>JBBRZG010000109.1:0-12636 GCA_038236905.1 Burkholderiales bacterium | reverse complement strand
TCTGGCTGCGCGACAATAAAGGCGAGGGCAAGATTGTTTACACCCCGGGCTCCGCTGATCCCTACATGTGGGAAGACCTACGCAAATCAGGTGCCCAGCTAGAAGCGAAAATTGAGGAAGAGCCAAATATCTTCTATCAGATTTTAATCTCCTCATTCCCGGTACTGCTGCTGATCGGTGTGTGGATTTACTTCATGCGTCAAATGCAGGGCGGCGGCAAAGGTGGCGCATTTTCGTTCGGCAAAAGCCGCGCCAAAATGTTGGACGAAAGCACCAACCCCATTACATTCGCCGACGTGGCGGGCTGCGATGAGGCTAAAGAGGAGGTGTCCGAATTGGTCGACTTCCTGCGCGATCCTTCAAAATTTCAAAAACTCGGTGGACGCATTCCCCGCGGCGTATTAATGGTGGGCTCTCCCGGAACCGGTAAAACACTTTTGGCGCGTGCTATTGCAGGCGAGGCTAAAGTCCCGTTTTTCTCGATCTCGGGTTCCGATTTCGTCGAAATGTTTGTGGGTGTCGGTGCCGCCCGCGTACGCGATATGTTCGAGCAGGCCAAGAAAAATTCGCCCTGCATTATCTTCATTGATGAGATAGATGCGGTCGGTCGTCAACGCGGTGCAGGTGTGGGCGGTGGCAACGATGAGCGTGAACAAACATTGAATCAGTTGCTGGTCGAAATGGATGGCTTTGAAGCCACTGCAGGCGTGATTGTGATCGCCGCCACCAACCGCCCGGATGTGCTTGATCCGGCGCTGTTGCGCCCTGGCCGTTTTGATCGTCAGGTTACCGTGCCGTTGCCGGATGTGCGCGGTCGTGAACAGATTTTGTTGGTACACATGCGCAAAGTGCCGATTGCGCCTGACGTTAACGCTGCGGTCATTGCGCGCGGTTGCCCGGGGTTCTCGGGCGCTGATCTGGCCAACTTGGTCAATGAAGCTGCGTTGTTTGCAGCCCGCGGTAGCAAGCGGCTGGTAGATCACGACGATTTTGAGCGCGCCAAAGACAAAATCATGATGGGTGCTGAGCGCCGCTCGATGGTGATGGACGAGGAAGAGCGCAAGAATACGGCATATCACGAGTCTGGCCACGCTATTCTGGGTTACCTCATGCCAAAGAGCGACCCAGTGCACAAAGTCACGATCATCCCGCGCGGTCGCGCGCTGGGCGTGACCATTCAGCTTCCAGAGCAGGATCGCTACGCCTATGACCGCGTGTATCTGATGTCGCGCATTGCGATTCTTTTCGGTGGTCGTATTGCCGAGGAAGTGTTCATGAATCAAATGACCACTGGTGCATCAAATGACTTTGAACGGGCCACACAACTTGCCCGCGATATGGTGACGCGATATGGGATGTCGGATGCGCTGGGCACCATGGTCTATGCCGAAAACGAAGGCGAAGTATTTCTGGGTCGTTCGGTGACGCGTCAAACCAATGTATCTGAAGAAACGATGCGTAAAGTGGACGCCGAAATTCGCCGCATTATCGACGAGCAGTATGCCTTGGCGCGGAAAACGATTGAAGAGAATCGTGACAAGATCGAGGCCATGACGGCCGCGTTGCTGGAGTTTGAAACCATCGATGCTGATCAGATCAAAGACATCATGGAAGGTCGCCCTGCGCGCCCACCCAAGCCATCCAGCATGCCGTTCAAGCCCAACTCAGGTGGTGACGGCGGTAACGCAACGGCGCCTGTGAGCAAGCCCGATGTTAAGCCGGAGGCTACGACCCAGCCGGTAGAGGGCACCCAGTAAATCGAGTGCAAATGCAGCAGAAGAACAGATAGATATAAAACGTACGGGCGACTTAAGGTCGCCCGTTTTGTTTAGGGGCGCATTTTTACTGCGATCATTGAACGCGCCGATGATTTTTAGAGTTATCTGGGCCAAGGTAACCTGAAGGCCGAGCCTTCTAGACGGGCAAGGTTATTGGGCTACAGAAAAACAGTTTTAAAAAGGTAACTAAAAGTGAAGCTCGTGTGTGGAAATTATTTGCTCGATCTTGGTGAGCCTGTGGTCATGGGCATTGTTAACGTCACGCCCGATTCATTTTCAGATGGTGGTAAATTTTTGCTGCGCGACCATGCCGTCGCGCGCGCGCGGCAAATGGTCGAGGAAGGTGCTGCCATTATCGACATTGGGGGTGAATCGACCCGGCCCGGCGCAGTGGCGGCGACCCTTGCGCAGGAGCTGGACAGAGTGCTGCCGGTGCTCGAAATTTTAGCGGGCGACGGCGTTTTGGTGTCGGTGGATACGCAAAAGACGGACGTCATGCGCGAGGCGATCAAGCAGGGTGCTTGCATGATAAATGACGTCAATGCGCTGCAAGCCAGCGGCGCAATAACAGTCTGTGCTGAGGCAAACGTCGCGGTGTGTCTGATGCACAAACAGGGAACGTCGGCGACCATGCAGCACGCACCCCGTTACGAAAGTGTGGTTGCGGAGGTGCGGGAGTATTTAATGTCGCGCGTTCGTGCGTGCGAGATCGCCGGAATTGCGCGTGAGCGAATCGTCATCGATCCCGGTTTTGGCTTTGGCAAAACAGCCGAACATAACTTCCGCCTGCTCCGCGATTTGCGCGAGTTTGTAGCATCGGGCTTACCGGTGTTGGCCGGGTTTTCGCGGAAATCTTCGCTCGGCGTGGTTACAGGACGTGCGGTGGAGGATCGCCTGGCAGCCAGCCTCGCAACAGCGCTCATCGCGGCTCAAAACGGGGCAAAAATAATTCGGGTTCATGATGTGAAAGAGACAGTTGATGTTTTGAAAATATGGCGCGCAGTGAACCCCTGACTAGTGCCGCTTTAATCCGTTTCAACTACAAACAAGTCTCACAGGCAAGATTCACATATTTTCTTACGGAGATCGAGGGCGCACGTTAGAATACTTACGGGCATCAAAATTGATTCGAATCAAGCCTGCTATTTAAGTAAATTACTCTGCCACGCCGCACCACCACTTTTTAAAAGGGAACGCACCATGGAACCAGATAAAGCCGTTAATCCATACCAATCGCCAAGTGCCGAAGTTATAAGTGCATCACCTGATACCGACGCCGATTTTATTGAGGGTGGCCAATCTGTAGCGATGGGCAATGGGCTGAGTTGGATTGGCGCGGGCTGGAGTATTTTTACGCAAGCACCGATTGCCTGGATTGTCTGCACCATCATTGTTTTTGTGATCGCTGTCGTATTGGGATTTATTCCAATCATTGGCGGGCTTATCTCCAATATTCTTTTCGTCGTGTTTGCTGGCGGTCTTATGCTGGGCTGCCAGGAACAACACAACGGCAGGCCGCTTGAAATCGGCGATTTGTTCTCGGGTTTTAAAGAAAAGGCTGGGCCGCTTATGATCGTCGGCTTGTTATTTATTGCCTCCTCGATTCTGCTGCTGATTGTTGCGGGCATTTTATTCGCGATTTTTGTTGGCTCCACGGGTTTATTCGCCGCAATGATGAGCGGCAACCAAGAGGCTTTGACCAATCTGTTTGCAGGCTCGATCATCATGGTGCTGATTATCGGACTGGTGATGTTAGCGCTTTCTGTGCCGATTGCGATGGCGCTCTGGTTTGCGCCAGCGCTGGTCGTGTTGCAAAACATTGCGCCAATGGCGGCGTTGCGCATCAGCTTCTTTGCCTGCTTGAAAAACACACTGCCGTTCCTTGTCTACGGCATCATATTTTTGGTAATTTTCATCATTGCCGTACTGCCGTTTGGCTTGGGCATGCTGGTCGCTTTACCGCTGGTGTATGCGTCCACCTACGCCGCCTACCGCGATATTTTTCTCGCTGAATAGGACCTTGAAAGCGGCTCAGTCAAATAGACCCACGTTCGACCGTCCTCCGTACAACTGATAGACAGCGCCAAGATTGACTAATCACGTTTTAAAAAAATTGCCCCTGCTAGACACCTTGCGCACTGTGCCCACCCCGGAGGGGATTGAGCTTTCGCTCAAGGTGGCGGGGCCGATGCCGCGTGCTCGCGCATGGGCGTTTGATTTGTTGATACGAATGGCAATTTTGTTGGTGCTCGGTCTGGTGCTGGGTGCGTTGGGAAAAGTCGGCTTTGGGCTCATGACGTTGATCGCGTTCGCGCTGGAGTGGGCGTACCCGGTGTTGTTTGAAGTATTTCGTCAGGGCCAAACACCCGGGAAACGTGCCTGCGATTTGCGCGTGCTACACGAAGATGGAACACCGGTGCAATGGCGCGCTTCGGTCGCTCGGAACCTGATTCGTGCGGTAGATTTCCTGCCTGTCTGTTATGGTTTTGGCTTGATTGCGATGCTGATGAATCGCGATTTCAAACGCTTGGGCGATCTTGCTGCAGGCACCATTGTTGTACATACCGAAAGTAGGCGGGTCGCAAAGCGCATGACCGCTGAACTGCCGCTGGCGACCGCGCTGGACTCAAATCTCGCGGCACAAATGGCGCTTACTTTGACGGAGCAGCGAGCGGTAATTGACTTTGCCGAGCGACGTGCCACCTGGTCGGTTGAACGCGCGAATGAATTGGCCGCCTATGCCACCCCTGCACTGCCGGTTGTTAATTCCAAAAATGAAGTACTCGATACGGAGCCTGCGAACGCGGCAGACCGCGTCGTACAACTGGCGAATTTTTTAGTGGGCCGCCGGTAATGGTGCGCAATAAATGAGGATCCGCGCGTGAAGCAGGAAAAATTTGAGTTGCAACATTTAACGCGTTGGGATCAGTTTGAGCGCGGCATGGCCTTGACGCCAAAGCAGCGGCGCACGTTGAAAACAGACGGCTCGAAAGCCGCCAAAGCCATCGATCCTACCCTTGCCTGGCCGCTAGAGCAATTGCCACAACGTTACCGCGAAATTTGTCATCATCTGGCGCTGGCGCGTGATCGGCATTACAGCAGCACGCTGGTGGAGCGCCTGGAACGGTTGGTGCTGGCGGGGCATCAGGCGCTATATGGAGCGCAGGAAATGAGCGGCGGTGTTAGCCGATTCTTGCGCGGAGGATTGCCGCGAGTGGTGCGCGCGCACAGCGGCTATATATTGGCCAGCGCGCTGCTGTTTTTTGGCCCGCTCATCGCCTGCATCATTGCCATCCAGTACTTTCCTGATTTCGCGTATGTCATCGTCCCGCCCGACCAGATGGCAGACGTGCAGCAAATGTATGCACCGGGTAATCCGCGGCTCGGCCTCCAGCGCGACGCCAGCAACGATTTCCTCATGTTTGGGTTTTATGTCGCGAACAACGTGCGTATTGATTTTCAGTGCTTTGCAGGCGGACTTCTATTTGGGGTAGGCGCGATTTTTTTTCTGCTGTTCAACGGCCTCTCTATTGGTGCAGTGGCCGGCCATCTTACCCACATCGGATATATCGAGACCTTTTGGGGTTTTGTGGCGGGCCATAGCGCGTTTGAATTAACGGGCGTTGTATTGTCGGGCGCAGCGGGATTGATGCTCGGCATGGCACTGATCGCACCGGGGCGGCAAACGCGATTTGCCGCCGTAAAATCACGCATGCCCGCCATCATCGGCGTGGTCTATGGTGCCGCGCTGCTGACTTTTTTAGCCGCCTTCATCGAAGCGTTTTGGTCGGCATCGCGGGTACCGCCGGTACAGGTGAAATACGCGGTAGGCATCGGGTTATGGGCGATTACGCTGGCCTATTTCATGTTTGTCGGGCGCGGTGACGGCGCCGCCGCGATTATCGCAAGGGCTACCCGTGCGCCTTGAAAGTATCGCCATTGTGTTGCGCTCCCGCAGCCCTTGGGAGGCCATCGATCTGGGCTATGCGATGGTACAAACCTGGTGGCTTCCGCTGATGAAAGCCTGGTGCGCGGTTTATTTGCCGCTCGCACTTTTGATTAACCTGCTGTGCTGGCAATATCCGCCGCTCGCGGTGATGATTTTATGGTGGTTGAAACCCGCGTTTGATCGGTTGGTTCTGCATGTGTTGTCCGGGACAGTCTTCGGCGCAACGCCGTCACTGCGCGACACGTTGGCCGCGTTAAAAAAGCTGTGGTGGAAAAATGGCTTATTTGCCGCCCTGACCTACGCTCGTTTTAACCCGGCCCGCTCGTTTACGTTGCCCGTGGTTCAGCTCGAGGGCAGCCGCGGCAGGCTCGCCGCGAAGCGGCGGCGTGTTCTTGCGCGCGAAGGCAGCGGGGCCGCAATGGGCCTTACGCTCATGAGCATTTGCATTGAAGTAACGTTGCTGTTTTCGATTTATCTGCTGGCCAATCTGTTTAGTCCCGGCGAGCCGATATTTAATTTCAGCTGGCAATCGATGTTGAATCCTGAAAAGGATAAGGCCGCACATTATTTAAGCAACTTGATTAATGCCGGCGTGATTTCGATTCTGGAACCTTTTTATGTAGCGGCTGGTTTTGCGATCTATCTCAACTGCCGCACGGCGATTGAGGGCTGGGATGTTGAGCTGCAATTCAAGCGCATGGCGGTTAGGCTGGCTGCCGCGATTTCCCCGAGCGAGGCCACTGCTTCGACAGCTACCGCGCGGTCTGCAACGGCGCCGCGCAGCCAGGCACGCGGTTCATCCGCTCTGGCTTCTGCCAAGCGCGCCGCGATGATGATCTTAACGGTAGGCGGCTTGGGCTTGGCAGTATCACCGGTTGACCACGTGATCGCGCAGGAAGGCGTCAAAGCAGAGCTGAAAGCTGACGCGAAGGTCGACCTATCTCCCTCGTCGTCAATCCCTGCGCCTGACCCCGCACAAAATGCGAGCACAGCTGAAAACCCTGAGCCGGAGTGGTCCTGCAAAAAAGGCGATGACGCACCGGCAAGTGACGATATAAATACAGAAGACGGCGCTCGCAAGGATGAAGCCGAAACACCTCATACCGGTGCGTTTGAAGCCGCCAAGAGCGTGTTGGCGAGTAAAGATTTTGGCGAATATAAAAAATCTTGGCAAATGAAATATATTGGACCCACGTGGAATAGCGAAAAGCAGAAGAAAAAAACTGACAATAAATGGCTGTTTGCGCTCGCTGAGTTTTTCGCGAAGAGCGCGCGTGTTATCGCTTTGATCGGCGGCACGTTGCTGGTGCTATTTTTAATTTATTTGATTGCCCGTCACGTCGGTATCAAAGGTTGGGGCGTGGGTAAACGAAACGACATGCCCGATGTGTTGTTTGGCCTCGATGTGCGCCCCGAATCGCTGCCAGAAAATATATCAGTTGCGGCCGCCAAGCTGCTCGCTGCGGGTGATGTGCGCGGCGCGGTGAGCCTGTTGTATCGCGCGGCGCTAGTATCGCTGATTCAGGACGGGCGAATTGATATTGCGCGTGGCGACACCGAGCTCGAGGTGGCAGCTCGAATGGCGTTGGCCTATGGCCGCGATATGGGCGGCGGGGCCAAGTCTGCCTATTTTGCGAATCTGGTGTCTGTCTGGCAGCGCATTGCGTATGCGCGGCAGACGCTGGCATCGACCGATGTGATATCGTTAATTGAGGCTTGGTCTGCGCACTTCAGTATTCGCCGCAGCGCGGCAGCGCCCCCGCCACTTCCGGCCAAAATATCGATTGAGGCGGCCTGAATGGCGAACCCGCGATCCACTGCCGCTCAGGCAACCTCAGGCAAGTCTTTGCGCGCTCGAGTAAGAGTACAGGCGGGCTGGTGGTGGGCACTTGGCTTAAGCGCGCTGTTCGCCGCGTTCGCTTACGTCGCGCTCAACTGGTACACCATCGAAGACGACAACGAGTGGGTAGGCATGCAGGGAGAGGCGCTCACTAACCCTTATTTGGCCATGCAGAGAACGGTAGAGGAGATGGGTGCGAGCACGCGGATTGTGAAGGGCGATGATGCCTGGGAGGGCATGCTGGATGCCGCGCCCAAAAATGCGACCTTGCTTTTAGGAGATCGCCGACTGGTAAGAATGACGCCGGTGCACGTTGAGCGAATCCGCCAATGGGTGCGCGCTGGCGGAAATCTGATCGTTGAAGCAGAGCAACCAAAATTAGATGATCCATTGTTGGCGAGCTACGGCATTGGTCATGCCGGGGTCCGTTGGACGGCTAAAAATGGGCTGGTTGAAAAACGCGAACAGGGCGTTCCTGCTGACGGTGATGATAACGAGCCCGAAGACGACGCCTTTGGTTTTAATCCCGATACCGTAAAGGATCAGGCGGAAAAAAATCCACAAGCGGCAAAAGTGCTTTCTCAATTGCAGCGGCAGCCTGCGGTATCTAACATCACATTCGCAGACAACGCACGATTCAAGGTGGACTTTAGGCCATACCAGAATTTGCGGGCAAAAAAAGTGCCCGATGACGCGGATGTAATTGACGATCAGGTCGGTACGAGGCTGGTGCAATTTCGAGACGGTTTAGGCCGATTGACCGCGATTTCCAATTTTGATTTCATGACCCTGCGTATGCTGGATAAATATGATCACGCCGAGTTCTTATGGCACATGATCGCCACCCAAAACGTGGGTGCTGGCGCTGCCGAAAGTGCGCACAACACAAGTTCAACAGCAGGCAATCCGGTTAAGCCATTTCAGCCCGTTATTTTGCTTGCGTTGCGCGACCGTACCATTGGTCTATGGGCATGGTTGGGACTGCATGCGTGGACGGTTTTATGGGCACTCGCCGTCTTGCTGATGGTGTGGATTGCACGCGTGGTGCAGCGCTTTGGCCCGCTACGCGCCGATACTGACGGCGCGCGACTCGGCTTGGGTGAGCACCTGCGTGCGTTGGGGCAGTATTTGGCGCAACAGCAAGCGTGGCCGACCCTGGCCGAGGCTGCTCGCGAGCGGTTCCTGAAACGCCTATATCGGGAGCGGCCCGGCCTGTCTCGCGTGGATCGGGCATTGCTGTTGGCCGCGCTGGAGAAACTGACCGGCATGGGGTTGGGCCGCATTGAGCGAGCGCTGACTTCAGCGGTGCAGGATAAATCGAGCTTTGTCGAGATTATTCGCTCGTTGAAATCGATGGAGGCGATGCTTGACCACCGCGCCACGAAGGAAACGAAAAGGCAAAAGCAGCCTCCTATAAAAACGTAAACCAATAACCAATAGCCCATAACCCATAACCAATCATCGCTCAATAAGCGATAACTAAAAAATCCCGGAGAACATTCAACGCGCCAAACCGAATATTATTTTTAGCGCAAATTCTCAGAAGCCTGAATCGTCACTTAATTTTCACGAGATCCGCACTTACCCCCCCCGCCCAAAGATTGGATAAAGATGGACAACACCACTGCGCAGCACACCGACAATAACGCGTTGACCGCGCCGCCGATAGCCAAGCCTGAGGCTGAAAAGTATCAGCACGCGGTGCGGGTGCTGAACGCCATGCGCGCGGAAATCAGCAAGGCGGTTGTAGGCCAGCCTGAGATCATTGACCAGACGCTCATCGCCCTGATCGGTGCGGGCCATGTTCTGATTGAAGGCGTGCCCGGCCTCGGCAAAACCCTGCTGGTTAAAGCGCTGGCGCGTACTTTCGACGGCGCATTTGCGCGCATCCAGTTCACGCCCGATCTCATGCCTTCTGACGTCACCGGACATACACTTTACGATCCCAAGAGCGGCGACTTCACCACGCGTAAAGGCCCGGTGTTTGCAAACCTGTTGCTGGCTGACGAAATTAACCGCGCGCCCGCCAAAACTCAATCCGCGCTCTTGGAAGTCATGCAGGAGGCGCAGGTCACCATCGAAGCGACCGCACACATATTACCGACGCCGTTTATGGTGCTGGCAACGCAAAACCCGATTGAACAAGAAGGCACCTACCCGCTGCCCGAGGCGCAACTGGATCGTTTCCTGCTCAAAATTAAAATCGATTATCCGAGCCTTGCCGAAGAATCGGCGCTGGTGCGCAGCGTGACCACCAACGCCGTGGGCGACAAGCTCAACGTCGATAGTGTTCGTACCATCGTCAAGCCGGAAACAATATTGACATTGCAACGCATGGCGGCCAGTTTGACCGTTGATGATCAGGTGCTGGATTACGCGGTCAGGCTGGCACGGGCTACGCGCGATTTTGTCGGTTTGTCATCGGGCGCGGGGCCGCGGGGAGCGATTGCGATTATCCGCGCGGCGAGGGCGCAGGCGCTGCTGGAGGGTCGCGGATTTGTAACGCCCGATGATGTAAAGCGGGTGGCGTTGCCGGTGCTGCGTCATCGCGTCACGCCGTCGCCTGAGATGGAGATCGAGGGTCGTGATGTGGATGATTTGCTGATTGAGTTGTTTGATCAGGTAGAAGCGCCCCGTGCGTGAATATCTGAATGCACCCGCCGCCCAACATTCGGACAAGAGCGTACTCAAGTTCGCATCTAAACCGCCAATGATGCGAACCTTAAAAATCCTGTCGGGGTTGCGCGCTTGATTCCGTCGAAGCGTTTGCTCGGGTTGCTGGTATCGTGGCTGGCATTTTCGGTGGCGGCGGCAGTCGTTCCATGGCTTCAGGACGCCTGGGCGATCGGCAGCGCGTTCATCGCGCTAACGGCGTTGGCAGACGCTCTCGCCGGCCGCTTCAACAAGCTCCTGCCGATTATTGAGCGGCGAATCGCGGCAACTTTGCCAGTGGGCGTGTGGCGAGACGTCACATTAAAATTCACGCATCCGGAAACCGCGGCTGCCAACAGTCGAAATCGCCTCAGCTTCGAGGCTTTTGACGCGTTTCCCGATCATTGTGAAGTCGAGAATTTACCAATTACGCTGACGCTCACGCCAGGAAATTTCGCGCTCGCGACCTATCGATTCCGCCCCGATGTGCGTGGCGATTTAGTGTTCGGCAAAGTCATGTTGCGGATCAAGTCTCCGTTCGGATTTTGGGAAATTGCACGCCAAGCCGGCAGCGAAACGCAGGTTCGCTCATTCCCGAATTTTGCCGAAATAACCCGCTACGCGCTGTTGGCGGTGGCTAACCGGCTCTCGCAAATCGGCGTGCTGCGTCAACGTCGGCGTGGCGAAGGGCTCGATTTTCACCAGCTGCGCGAATATCGTCAGGGCGATTCAATGCGGCAGATTGATTGGAAAGCCACCTCACGCATGCGTAAATTTATTTCGCGCGAATATCAGGATGAGCGTGATCAGCAAATCGTATTTTTGATCGATTGCGGGCGGCGCATGTCGGCAAAAGATAGTGCACATAACAATACGCTTTCGCATTTCGATCACACCCTGAATGCCGTTCTGCTGTTGGCCTACGTTGCGCTCCGCGAAGGTGATTCGGCGGGCATGATGACCTTTGCGACCGACGATTCAAGATTCGTGGCGCCACGCAAATCCGGCATCACTGTTAGTCGATTTTTGAACGCACTTTACAGCCTACAACCGACGTTAAAAACGCCCGACTATTATCAGGCCGCAGTAGATCTGTCGTTGCGGCTTAAAAAGCGTTCACTGATCGTGCTGGTATCGAATTTGCGCGATGAAGACAGCGAAGGCCTGCTGCCTGCAATTGCGTTATTGCGCCGGCGCCACTTGGTCATGTTTGCGAATTTGAAGGAAGGCGTCATCGATGCCACGTTGCGCGCGCCGCTGACCGATGCCACCAGCGCACTCACGTATGCTGCGGCGGCGACTTATGTGCGTGACCGCGAAACGTTGACCGCGCGCATGCAGGCCAGCGGCGTGCGGTTGGTGGACGTTGAGCCGCAGGCGCTGCCGATTGCGCTGGTCAATCGCTATTTGGATTTGAAGCAGAGCGGAGCGATGTAGGTTCTGGCGATTGTAAACCCCAGTACGGGTGGGCTTTGCCAAGCTAAAAGTTTCCAAGACGCGCGCCTATGCTGGAGTTCTAATACTTTATATTCTGCGTGAAATATTTGGGATGCAATATCGTTAAAGTAGTAGACGACATTATGTGGGCGTTCGCGGCTCATACTTGCTTCCGTCAACCATGCGATTTGCAGCGTATAAAACGTATAGAACGTATGCGACGTACCTGGGCCGATGATATTTTTTAAGGAGACTTTAATGATGAAATTCGTTGCTGCGGTTGGGCTGGGTGCCGGGTGTTGGTTGCGTTCGTCGGCCGTTATTTCTAGCGCTACCGTAATCTTACTGGCCGCTAATCCCGGCGTTAGCATGGCGGCACCCGCGGCGAGCGCCAGCGCCAAGGTATTGGCCAACTATCACGACAACACCGGCCGAGATGATCTGCTCGACGGCGGCATAAAAATGATTCCGATCACCACGCCCAAAGGCACCTTCAAGGTCTGGACTAAACGCACCGGCAATAACGCAACCGTCAAAGTGTTGCTGCTGCATGGTGGCCCCGGTATGACCCATGAGTATTTGGAAGCGCTCGACAGCTATTTTCCCGGCGCAGGCGTGGAGTATTACTACTACGATCAGCTTGGCTCGTATTACAGCGATCAACCTAATGAGCCCGATCTCTGGGAATTGCCGCGCTTTGTTGAAGAAGTCGAGCAGGTCCGCAAGGCGTTGAAACTCGACAACAGCAATTTCTATTTGCTCGGCCAATCCTGGGGCGGCGTCCTGGCCATCGAGTACGCGCTGAAATATCAGAAAAATTTAAAAGGCCTGATTATTTCCAACATGATGGCAAGTATTCCCGCGTACAACGTTTACGCCGAGAAGGTGATGATGCCGGCGATGGATCAAAAGGTACTCGCGGAAATCAAAGCCATTGAGGCCAAGGGTGATTATCAAAACCCGCGCTACATGGAATTGCT
>JBBRZG010000108.1:0-12658 GCA_038236905.1 Burkholderiales bacterium | reverse complement strand
TTTCATGCAGCCGATGTCACCCACCTCGGTCGTATTGCCGGGGGATTACGCCGGCGGCCCAACACCAGCAGCGCCTGCCGCTTCGGTAGCGGCTGCGGCTGAGCCCGTCGGCCACACCTTAAAGTCACCGATGGTGGGAACGTTTTATCGTTCGCCCTCACCCGGGTCCGCGTCGTTTGTTGAAGTCGGACAAACGGTCACGAAAGGCCAGACCCTGTGCATTATCGAAGCGATGAAATTATTAAATGAGATCGAATCTGACGCTGCCGGGGTCGTGAAGAAAATCTTGAGCGAAAACGGCCAGGCGGTTGAATACGGTCAGCCTTTGTTCATTATCGAATAGAACCTAGGGTCAGCGCGCTATGGCAGTTTTTGGTCCAAGCCCCAGAACCGGGGCCATGTTTGAAAAAATCCTCATTGCCAATCGCGGTGAGATCGCGCTTCGCGTTCAGCGTGCCTGTCGCGAGCTCGGCATTAAAACAGTTGCTGTGCATTCTGAAGCGGATGCCGACGCCAAATACGTCATGCTGGCGGACGAATCGGTCTGTATTGGCCCGGCACCGTCTAAAGACAGCTACCTTAATATTCCGGCGATTATCAGCGCAGCGGAAGTCACCGACGCACAGGCGATTCATCCCGGCTATGGTTTTTTATCAGAGAACGCTGATTTTGCAGATCGTGTAGAGAATTCAGGCTTTGTTTTTATCGGCCCCCGGCCTGAGAATATTCGCACCATGGGCGACAAGGTGGCGGCCAAGGCGGCAATGAAAAAAGTCGGCATCCCGTGTGTGCCGGGGTCCGAAGGGGCGTTGCCTGACGAGCCCAAGGAAATGCGCAAAATTGCCGCCGCAGTGGGCTATCCGGTCATCATTAAAGCGTCCGGCGGCGGGGGCGGGCGCGGGATGCGGGTTGTCCATACCGAAGCCGCGCTGGTCAATGCCGTACAAATGACCAAGGCCGAGGCGCAATCGGCTTTCGGTAATCCAACCGTGTATCTGGAAAAGTATCTGGAAAACCCTCGTCATATCGAGATTCAGGTGCTGGCCGACGAACACAAAAATGCGATTTTTTTATGGGAACGCGATTGCTCAATGCAGCGTCGACACCAAAAAATTATTGAAGAAGCGCCTGCCCCCGAACTAAAGCCAAGGCAAAGAGATCGCATTGGCGAGCGTTGTGCAGAAGCGTGCGTGAAATTGGGATATCGCGGCGCGGGTACGTTCGAGTTTCTCTACGAAAAAGACGAGTTCTATTTTATCGAGATGAATACCCGCGTGCAGGTCGAGCATCCGGTTTCCGAGATGATTACCGGCGTCGATATTGTGCAGGAACAAATCCGTGTCGCGGCTGGCTATCGGTTGCGCTACCGACAAAAAGATATCCAACTGCGCGGCCATGCGGTTGAATGTCGGATTAACGCAGAACATCCGACCACGTTCGTCCCATCGCCCGGCCGTATTACGCGTTTTCACGTCCCCGGCGGGCCGGGTATCCGGGTCGATTCGCATGTTTACGCGGACTACGTCGTGCCGCCCTATTACGATTCACTGATCGCCAAAGTGATCGCGCATGGCGACACGCGCGAACAGGCCTTTGCGCGCATGCGGACAGCGCTTTCGGAGATGGTGGTTGAAGGCATCCACACCAATCTGTCGCTGCATCAGGAGTTATTGAATGACGCCGCTTTCATTACCGGCGCAACGTCAATTCACTTTCTTGAAGAACGCATGGCAAAACTTAAGAAGATCGCAGGCGGCGAAAGTGCATAACAAGCCGCGGTGAGTTGCCTGGTGCGGCCGCCTCGGCATTAGAAAACCCGTCCAACGCCTGACCGTCCCGCGCTGGGCGAAAAATCACGTTGAACCGTGAAGTTAAAAGTTAAATTGAGAGGCTAGGCTGGCTGTGTTTTAGCAGGCAGAATAGCTTCAAACGCACTGCTATTGCTTGTGTTTAGTAAAAAATTCAGGGCGTTAAAAAATCGAGGCATCGCAAACTTCGGGGGGCACAAAGGCATGAGCAAGGGGATGAATAGAATGATTTCACACCGCACGAGATTATTATTGCTGGCCTTGCTTGGTTCAAGTGTGAGTATTTTTGCTCAACAACCTGTTGAACCCGTGCCTGCCAGCTCATCTAACCCGAACGCTACGAAGACCGCGACCGCCGCTCCAGCGCCGGGCAGTGAAGCGCCCAAATTCTGGACGCCCCAGCAAGCCATGAAGGTTCAGCGCATTGCCGCGGTCAGGCCTTCTCCAGACGGCAAACGCGTTGCGCTGGTGGTGACCGAAGCGGTGATGACTCCTGAGAAGAGCGAATATTTAAGCCATATTCACTTGGCGACTATTAACGCGGTCAACACCATCAACGCCGTTAATCAGCCCGGCACGCGGCAGATCACGTTTGGCGATAAATCCGCCAATCAGCCCGTTTGGTCAAACGACGGCCAGCGTCTTGCATTTTTGTCATCCCGCAGCGGCAAAAATCAAATTTACGTGATGAGTCTTGATGGCGGTGAAGGCGAGCCTATTACCGACCAGAAAGCAGACATTGCCTTGTTCGCGTGGGCACCTGACGGGAAGTCGATTGCGTTTTTGATGCCTGATGCAAAGTCTGAAGAGGATGAAAAAAAAGCCAAGGGCAAAGATGATTCACGTTTTTTTGAAGAACAGATCCTGCATGTCCGCCTTTATATTGTGCCCGTCGAAAAAGATAAAAGCGGCAAACGCGACGCGAAGAAATTAACCACCGAAGCCCGTACCGTACAAAGTTTTGATTTTTCGCCAGATGGCCGCAGCATCGTTTTTTCGCACGTGAAAAGCCCAAAAGTTGATCACTGGCCGACAGCCGATTTAAGCGTGGTAGATGTCAGTACAGGATTAATTCGACCACTCGCCAATACGGCAGCAGCAGAGTCGAGCCCATTTTTTTCGCCTGACGGCAAAACCATAGCCTGCCTGATCAGTGACACCCCGCCCCGCTGGGCGCAGAGCAACCGCTTGGCGCTCATTCCCGCCAGCGGTGGCACACCGAAATTGCTGCCTGAATCATTCGATGGCAGCCCGAATTTGATTGGATGGTCCGCAGATGGCAGCCAACTTATTTATAGCGAGTCGCGTGGCTCACTCACGGGCTTGTACGCGCAAAAAATCGTCGGCGGGCCTGCAACTTTGTTGCCGTTGTCTAACGGCTCGAGTAACGGAGTTGGCAATGCTATCGCAAGTAATTTTTCGCTCAATGCCGGCGCAACGCAAATCGGTTTTTCGATGGAATCCAGTGATCACGCGGCGGAAGGCTACGTTGCTACGCTTTCCACTCCAATGAGTCCACTGTCGAACAGTTTCGCGCCAAAACGCGTCAGCGGTATCAATGCCAACCTACCTTCTTATCCGTTACCGAAGGTTGAAATCGTGAAATGGAAAGCCGCGGATGGACGTGATATTGAGGGAATTCTGACCTATCCCGTCGGCTACAAAACCGGCAGCAAAGTCCCGTTTCTGTTGAATGTCCACGGTGGCCCGGCGGGAGTGTTTTCGCAAAATTTTTCGGGCGCGCCGGGACTCTATCCGCAAGCCGTTTTTGCCAGCAAAGGATTCGCAATACTGCGGCCGAATCCTCGAGGCTCGACTGGTTACGGCGTCGCGTTTCGACGCGCGAATGAAAAGGATTGGGGCGGGGCGGATTATCTGGACTTAATGCTTGGTGTCGATAAAGTGATCGCCATGGGCGTCGCCGACCCGCAGCGGATGGGGGTGATGGGTTGGAGCTACGGCGGCTTCATGAGCGCATGGATCATTACCCAGACCGACCGGTTTAAAGCGGCGAGCATTGGTGCGCCGGTGGTTAATCTAACGAGCTTTAACGGCACCGCCGATATTCCCGCTTTCATCCCGGATTATTTTGGCGGGCAGAGCTGGGAGATCCCCGAAACTTACGCGAAATTTGGCGCGATGACGCAAATTGGTAAAGCAAAAACACCGTCGTTGATTCAGCACAACGAAGGCGATATTCGGGTTCCGATCTCACAAGGGTATGAGCTTTTTAACGCATTGAAACAACGCGGCATCGAAGCACGCATGCTGGTTATTCCCCGCCAAGCTCACGGCCCGACGGAACCCAAAGCGTTATTGAAAATAATGGAAACCAATGTGAGTTGGTTTGAAGAAAAACTAAAACTATAAATCGCGCTGTCACGCTCATGCCCTTCATTTCACTCAGCCTCATTCTCGACGAAAACCAGACGGACGCGTTCAGCGATCAGCTGATGGAGTTGGGCGCAATTTCGGTCAATGTCGAGGATGCGGAAGAGGGCACCGTAAACGAAAGGCCGATCTTCGGCGAGCCTGGTGCATCGACCGGAATGTGGTCTAAATCTAGGCTGACCGCACTTTTTCACAGCGGCGTCGATGCCCTAGAAATCGGCCGGGAAGCCGGATCAATGCTGGCGCTTCAGGGCATTCAAGGTCTTGCGGGGCTTACTTTTGCCGTTGAGACGGTTGAAGATATTGACTGGGTGCAACAAACTCGGGACCAATTTCAGCCGATACAGATTTCGCATCGCGTCTGGATTGTGCCGACCTGGCATACCGCACCTTGTAAAGATGCGATCAATATTGCGCTCGATCCCGGCGCTGCATTTGGTACTGGCAGCCATCCCACCACGCGCCTGTGTTTGCAGTGGTTGGAGGCGAATGTGTCCGCGACAAACAACTCGACGATGCTCGATTATGGCTGCGGCTCCGGTATCCTCGCGATTGCCGCGAAAAAGTTTGGCACTTCAACCACTGTGGGTGTTGATATTGATGGTCAGGCAATCGAAGCGGCACGTTACAACGCCGCGCAAAACCAGGTGGACATTGCGTTCTCGACCACCGATGTCACGCTCGATTTTGTCGCTGACATTACCGTGGCCAATATTCTCGCCAATCCTTTGAAAGTTTTAGCGCCGCTGCTGGCAAGCCACACCCATCAGGGCGGCCGGCTTGCGTTGGCGGGTATTCTGGACCATCAAGCCGAAGACATTATTGCGATATATCAGCCATGGTTTGATCTCAAAGTCTGGCGCAGTGCGGACGGCTGGTCGTGCATCGCTGGCTTCCGCTTATGAGCGGTCTGTCACCGAGTCGATAACTTGATTCCCTTCCCAGCCGACTGCCTCGCTGCCAACGCTGGTTAAGCTCGCGCTAAATTCGCTAAACTCGTCAAATGTTATTAACCACCTGCACCACCTGCGCCGCGCAATTTAAAGTTTTACCTGAGCACCTCAACGTGCGTCAGGGTCGGGTTATGTGTGGACGATGCCGCACTGTGTTTAACGCATTCGAAACCTTGAAGCGCGTCGAAGATGAACATCCCGTGGTCCCGTCGTTCTTTGCGGGCGGCTCAGTCACCACATCGCTGCCGGGTATCTCGGCCTACGCTCAGCCGATGCCGCCCGTCACCACAGCACCTTCGTACACCGTGCCGAGCAGCGATTTCCAAACGCCGGGAACGGGCATCCCTGATAGCGCAGTGCCGCGGGAACTTACCACCAGTCCGAGGGTGACCGGCGCTGAAACGGACAGTGAACGCGAAGCTGACCGTAGCCGATCGCTTGAAGTTTTTATCGATACAGAAACGCCGGTTGAAACCACACGCAATCAATTCAAATTTATCGAACCTGAATCCGCGTTGCCATCGCTTGAACTGGGTTCAGTCTCCTCTGCTCCTCATGTTGAAGACGTATTTGCGTTGACCGACGAAGCTGCCAACCGCGACGCCCTGCTACCAGAATTCAATCTGCCGAAACAGGCCGGGCTTCGCGAGGCGGCCCTATCCGCACCTGATCTTCGCGAGTTTTCCGCTGCCGCGCTGGTAGCATCGCCCTTGGAAGCGCCGCTAGAATTCATCGCAGACCCGATCACGGAGCCGCCGCTGATGTCGACCGATCCACCCAGCGACTTCGGCGCGCTCGGCTATCGCAAAGATCATCAGAGCGAACATCCCGGACGCTGGCTTGCTCTTTGCGTGGTGATGTTTTTAATGCTGGGTATTCAATCGATTTATTACTTTCGAAGTGCCATCGCTGAAACCTATCCGCAGTTGCGACCGACACTCGCCCGTGCGTGTCAGCTCGTTGGATGCGGCCTTTCGTGGGCGCGCGATGCGGCGGCGATCGAGGTGAAAGGCTCCGAGTTGATTGAACTACCCAGCAAGCCCGGCCGCATGCTCGCCAGTGCGACGCTGATTAATCGCGGCAAAGTGACTCAGGATTACCCGTCAATTGAATTGCGGCTTACCAGCAACACCAATCAGACCGTCATGAGCCGTATATTGCAACCCAGTGATTACTTGGCGGCGGCGGTAGCGAAAGATAAGGGGATCGTGCCGAACGCGGAAGTCGCGCTCAGCCTGAATATAGAAGTGCCACCCAAAAGCGCTGCATCAGGCTACGAATTTTTACCTTTTTACCGTTGAGGTTTTGTGGCAGTCAGCTGAAACGCTCGTTAATACGCTTAATCTCTCGCGCCAGCGTTTAAACGACGACCATTTTTAGCCCCTGCTCCAGAAGCCGATATCCACACGCTTTTTCAAGGGTTAGTTCGCAAACTCCGCGCCTGTATTGCCCGTTGGGGCAGCCCTTCCTCTAATTCTCATCGCACGAAGAAACTTAATGAGAGTCACATAGTCATACGTGGCGATCTAAATTTGCAGCTTACGAAATTCATCGGTTTGCGCTACCCGCCTGTTCGCAAGTCTGGCGCACAACTGCATAAGCCACCCGGGCGCGAGTGTACAGAAGGCTGGTCTCGGTTTACGTTTAGTCCATTAGCGCGAATGCTCGACTGTTATAATCGCCCACCAAGTATTGATGTTCGTTTGGGCGTTCAAACATAAAACGATTGATGAGTGAATTCAATGTCGGCAGTGCTCCAAACTACCAATGACCACCCAGAGCCACCGATCCTGTCCATAGACAAGATCGGTGCGGTGCTGATCGCGCGCGGCAAGCTTGATTTAGCCAATCTTGATCGTGCGCTAAAGGTGCAAGAATCCGCCCGCGCCGAATCTGGCTCGAAGGAAAAATTGGGCTCGGTGCTGCTGCGCTTGGGGATGATTTCAGGGCGGGTATTGGCTGAGGCGCTGGCAGCACAGCACGGCTGGAAGATTGTCGAGGCAGATGAATTTCCTGAGATGCCGGTCCTGGAAGAAGCGGTATCGACGCGTTTTTTGCGCGAGGCCGGCGCTATTCCCATTGCTGAAAATGAAGACGAGATTTTGCTCGGCATGATCGATCCTGCCGATCTGTTTACTTTGCGGGCATTTCAAGCGGCCACCCATAAACGCGTGGTGTCGCGTTTGTTATCGACGACTGATTTTGAAACGGTTTACGAACGCCTGTACGGCAGCGGCAAATCGGCGATGGGCCAGATCGTGGATGATATCTCCACGCGCGATGAAGAGCAGGAATTTGGCGATATCGAGCACCTGAAAGATTTGGCCTCCGAAGCGCCGGTGATTCGGCTGGTGAATTTGGTGATTAATCGTGCATTGGAGCGCCGAGCGTCGGATATTCATGTCGAGCCGTTCGAGAATCGTCTGATCGTCCGTTATCGCATTGACGGAGTTTTGCACGAAACCGAATCGCCGCCGCGTCACCTGTCTGCCGCCGTGATTTCACGTATTAAAATCATGGCGAATTTGGACATTGCCGAGCGCCGTTTGCCGCAGGATGGGCGCATCAAATTGCGCGTGCAGGGAAAAGAAATCGACCTCCGCGTATCGACAGTGCCAACCATGCATGGCGAGTCGGTGGTGATGCGTATTCTGGACAAGGGCGGGGTTGCGCTCGATTTTCATCAGCTCGGTTTTGACGCCAGTAACTTAAAAGTTTTTACCGACATTCTCGGCCAGCCACACGGCATTATTTTGGTAACCGGCCCAACGGGTAGCGGCAAGACCACAACGCTCTATACCGCGTTGGACCGGCTCAACCAGCCCGATGTAAAAATACTGACGGTAGAAGATCCGGTCGAGTATCAAATGGCGGGCATCAACCAAATTCAGGTCAAGCCGCAAATCAATTTATCGTTCGCCAATGCGCTGCGTTCGATTGTTCGCCAGGATCCCGACGTGATCATGATTGGCGAGATTCGTGATCTGGAAACTGCGCAGATCGCGGTGCAATCGGCACTCACCGGCCACTTGGTATTGAGCACGCTGCACACCAACGATGCGGCGGCATCGATTAACCGGCTGCTGGATATGGGCGTGGATGATTATCTGCTTACCTCTACGGTAATCGGGATTCAGGCGCAGCGGCTGGTGCGCGTGCTGTGTGTGCATTGCAAGGAAAGCTACCACCCGGTGGAAGAGGTTGTTGAGCAATTGGGCTTGCGCCGATTTGCGAAAGAACAGCGTGTCATGCTTTATCACGCGAAGGGCTGCGAGCACTGCGGCCACAGCGGTTATTTTGGCCGAGCCTGCATTATGGAAGTGCTGACGATGACCGATGCCTTGCGCAGTCTGGTGATGCGTCACGCGACATCGGGCGAGCTGCGCGCAGGTGCGATCGCCGCAGGCATGGAAACGATGTATGAAAACGGTTTGAAAAAAGCGGTTTCAGGCTTGACCACAGTCGAAGAAGTCTTGCGCGTTACGCGTGAAGATTAAGGATCGTTAGTGCCATTGTTCCAATACAAAGCGGTATCCAGTGCGGGCGAAGTTAACGAAGGCGTGATGGATGCTGCTTCGCAAAGCGCGGTAATTGAGCGCTTGCAGGGCATGAATTTGATCCCGATTCGCGCGGCTGAGCTGGCTGAAAACTCCAGTGCAGCAGTGGGCCAAAATGCGCCAAAAGCCCCGTCTTTATTCAGTCGTGGCAGAGTTTCACAGCCCGATTTGGGCAACCTGACACGAGAATTGGCGACATTGCTAAGAGCGGGGCTGCCGCTGGATCGCAGCTTTGAAATATTGATTAATCTCGCCGAAAGAAAGCCCGTTGCGGATTTGTTGACTGAGATTCGCAACGACGTGCGGGGCGGCGCTTCGCTGTCGAAAGCGCTGGATAAGCATCGCGATATATTTTCGCGTTTTTATATCAACATGGTAAAAGCCGGAGAAGTGGGCGGCGCGCTGGGCAATGTGCTGACCCGATTGGCCGATCATATGGAGCGTTCAAAGGAACTCAAAGATAGCGTGGTGTCAGCGCTTATTTACCCGACGATTCTAGTCGTGGTGTCGTTTATCTCTGTCGCAATCCTAGTTATATTTGTGGTGCCGCAGTTCAAGCAAATTTTCGAACAATCCGGAAAAGCATTGCCGTTAGCCACCGAGATTGTGCTGGCAAGCGGTACATTTTTACGCGCCAACTGGCCGATTATTTTGGGCATTATTCTGTTTGCAATATGGCTGCTGTCGCGTTCGTTGGCCAACCCGATTTCAAGAGCGCGCTGGGATGCGAAATTCTTGCGCTGGCCGTTGCTGGGTGGTCTGATTGCACGGATCGAGATGGCGCGGTTTTCACGCTCGCTTGGCACGCTTTTGCAGAATGGCGTGCCGTTACTGACGGGGTTGGCGATTTTAAAAGACACATTGGGGAACGCGGTATTCCGTAACGCGGTCGAAATCATATCGCGTGATTTGAAAGAAGGTCGCGGGATGTCGAAGCCGATGCTTGAAGCAAATGTATTCCCGAAAATGGCGGTGCAAATGATCGCGGTCGGTGAAGAAACCGGCAAGCTCGATGAAATGTTGTTTCAAGTCGCGGATGTTTATGACCGCGAAGTTGCCTCTGCAATCAAACGCTCGATGGCGTTGATACAGCCGATCATGATTGTGGTGCTGGCAATGTTGATCGGCGGCATCATCATGTCAATTTTGGTGGCAATGTTCGACATGATGGATGTACCGATTTGATTTTTATGGAGCTGTTATGAGAAAGAATGAATTTATACGCGCGAACGGAATGCTTTCTCGGGGTTTTACTTTGATCGAGATTTTGATTGTCACCACGATCATCGCCTTGATCGTGGCATTCGCAGCGAGCAGAATTTTCGGTGGCAGCGACAAGGCGAAAGCAAGCCTGACCAAGGCGCGTATTTCCGGGCTAGCTGGAACCCTTGATCTGTACAAATTGGATGTCGGTAAGTATCCCACTACGCAAGAGGGCCTCAGAGCCCTCGTTCAAGCCCCCGGCGGCACCAGCAAATGGAATGGCCCATATGAAAGAAACGAAGACAACATCAAGGATGCTTGGAACAACGAATTGACCTATCGCTCGCCCGGCGATCAGAACCGCCCTTATGAAATTATCTCGTTGGGCGCTGACGCGAAAGATGGTGGCGACGGCGCAAATAAAGACATTCATTCCTGGGAGTAATCCCATCTACCTTTATGAAAGCGCGCGGGTTCACACTGCTGGAAATTTTGATCGTCATTTCGATCATAGCGTTGTCATACACGCTGCTCCCGAAGTTGTTTTTTTCCGGTGTTTCGGGCGCTGAATTAAAATCTAATGCGCGCCAGGTGGCAGGTGGATTGAAACTGGCGCGCGATGCCGCGATTTATGGTCGTAAGCCCGCATTTTTATCACTGGATTTAAGCAACCGCCAATTCACGGTTGATGGTGAAACCGAGGTACACAAGCTCCATCCCGACGTGCAGCTAAAGCTCTACACAGCGCAGGATGACTTGGTGTCTGATACGGTTGGAACGATTCGGTTTTTTGCTGATGGCTCGTCTAATGGAGGACGTGTCACAGTGGGTTCCGGCGCACGCAAATATTTGATTGATATTGACTGGCTGACGGGCCGCGTCACGATCGATGAAAGCAAAGATGAAAAAGCCTAATCAACGCGGTTTCCATCACGGGCAAAATGGTGAGCGTGGCTTTTCGTTGCTGGAGATCTTGGTTGCATTCGTGCTTCTAGCGTTGGCGATGGCGGTGTTAATGCAAATTTTTTCGTCAAGCCTGAACGGTGCAACGGTGGCGGATCGGTATGCAAAAGCGACGATGTTGGCGGAATCAAAACTGGCTGCTGCAGGCGTGGAAGAAGCGTTAAAAGAAGGCTCCAATAGTGGCACTTATGACGCGCTTTTTTCGTGGGTGGTGGAGGTAAAGCCTTATAGCGAGCCATCAGCAGACACGACGGGTGCCAACTTGGATCAAATCTTGTTTGTGAAACTGTTTGAGATAACCGCGACCGTTTCATTTCCCGCCGATGATCGACGTACAGATCGCGCCGCGCGTGTGGTTTCCCTTACAAAGTTGCAGTTGGGACCGAGGCAAAATTTGTGATTATGGGCAAAACGTCACGCGGATTTACGTTGATCGAGTTATTGCTTGGGTTGTCTTTGCTTGCATTAATGATGTTGATGATTTCGGCTTCACTGACTTTTGCGATTCGCTCATGGGATACCGGCGATGCGCGGATTACTGAAGCAGCTCACTTGCGCGTGGTAGATACGTTTTTGCGTCGAGAGCTGGGTGAAGTGTTTCCTGTTCGTTGGCGCGGCATCCCAGAGTCAAAAATTGCATTCGAAGGCGGGCGACAAGAAATTAAATTTGTAACGGCACTCAATATTGGTGCCGCGGCAGGTGATGGCGGATTGCAGTGGGGGCATATTTCTCTCGGATCGGACGAGAAAAATGGTGAACGCTTCACTTCATTGTTTATCCAACGCGAGCGATTTGACCAATTCGCGAAGGAATGGTCAGATCTGGCCGAGACCAAGCCGGTGCGCTTGGTTGAGCATGTGAAGCAGTTGGAGATTCAGTACTTTGGTGCTGAAAATGACACGACCGACGCTAAATGGTCGGATGAATGGAATAACCCGATGCGTCTGCCACAGTTGGTGAAAATCACCTTGAAATTGGATCACGGTCGCGATATTCCGCCGATCGTGATTGGCTTACGCGTGGGTGAAGAAGCGGGTTGCTATGACACAGGCTTTGCCCGCCAGTGCGGAGCGCGCCGTGTTTGATAGGCTTCTTCGAGACGGGGCGGACCCGCATTCGCATTCGCACATTTTGCCCGGCCTTGGGCAGGATCGTCAGCAAGGACTCGCTCTAGTTATTGTGTTGTGGATTGTGACGCTGTTGACGGTAATCGCAACCTCGTTTCTGTATGCGATGCGAACCGACGTCAAAGTAGTGACGAACGGCATGTCTCGTGCCAAAGCCGAGGCTGCCGCTGAGGCGGCTGTTCATCGTGCGCTGTTTGACTTGTATAAACCGGCCTCCGTAACGGATCGTTGGCTGGCAGATGGGGTGCCCCACGACTGGCGATACGGCGAAGCCAGTGTGTCTGTGGCGATGGTGGATGAGTCTGGTAAAATTGATATTAATGTAGCTTCGGATCAGCTCATGCGCGGCGTGCTGGCGGCACAAGGTTTGTCAGATGAAGACGCTGCCGCACTCGTGGATTCAATCGCGGATTGGCGCGATCAAGATAATTTGAAACGATTGCACGGCGCGGAAGAGGCCGAATACGTTGCGGCGGGAAGAAAATACAAGCCTGCTAATGCGCCGTTTCAAACCATCGAAGAGTTAAAACTGGTATTGGGCATTACGCCCGATCTCTATCAACGCCTCGCACCACTCATAACAACTTATTCGCGCCAGCCTGGTATTAATTCGCAGATTGCATCGAGGGATGTGCTGCGTTCCATTCCGGGTGCA
>JBBRZG010000107.1:0-13227 GCA_038236905.1 Burkholderiales bacterium | reverse complement strand
AGGAATCAGCCGTCCGCTAAAAATATCTTAAAACTTTAAAGGTGATCTACTGGCGGGGCTTATGAGCCAGAATGCGCTCAACCCCCGCGCCAGCGCAGGGGTTTATAGTTTGCTTTTGTCAATATCACGACGCTGCGCACCGACGTAAAGCTGGCGTGGACGACCGATTTTTTGCTCAGGATCGGCAATCATTTCGTTTAGCTGCGCAATCCAACCCACGGTGCGCGCCAAGGCGAAAATAGCGGTAAACAGCGGTACCGGAATGCCGAGCGCTTTCTGCACAATGCCCGAGTAAAAATCTACGTTCGGGTATAGCTTGCGGCTCACAAAATATTCATCTTCAAGCGCAATTTTTTCCAGCGCCATCGCGAGTTTGAATAGTGGGTCTTCCTGCAGCCCCAATTCATTCAATACT
The DNA here is from genome assembly GCA_038236905.1 of Burkholderiales bacterium. Classification (GTDB taxonomy): domain Bacteria; phylum Pseudomonadota; class Gammaproteobacteria; order Burkholderiales; family Usitatibacteraceae; genus UKL13-2. The sequence continues at coordinate 12,812 of JBBRZG010000107.1, read as the reverse complement.
TCGTAACAGGTTTCGCGCATCAGCTTGGCGCGCGGATCGTAGTTTTTATAAACGCGATGGCCGAAACCCATCAGGCGAACGTTTGAATCTTTATCTTTAACCTTGGCAATAAATTCACCAATTTTTGGCAAGCCGCCGTCGCGCTGAATATCGTAAAGCATGCTCAACGCGGCTTCATTTGCGCCGCCATGCGCCGGGCCCCACAGACACGCCACACCGGCCGCAATTGCCGCAAATGGGTTGGTGCCGCTGGAGGCGCACAAACGTACGGTCGACGTGGAGGCATTTTGTTCATGATCTGCATGCAGAATGAAGATGCGATCCAGCGCGCGGGTCAGCACATCATTGACTTTATATTCTTCGGCGGGCACCGCGAACATCATGCGCATGAAATTCGAGGTGTACGATAGATTGTTGCTCGGGTAGACCAACGGCTGACCCACAGTGTACTTGTACGCCATCGCAGTCAAAGTCGGCAGCTTCGCAATCAAGCGAATTGCTGAAATATCGCGCTGATGCGCGTCATGCAGATTCATCGAATCCGGGTAAAACGCGGACATCCCGCCGACCAATCCGGTCATAACCGCCATCGGATGCGCATCACGACGGAAGCCGCGCAGAAAAAACTGCATCTGCTCATGAACCATGGTGTGATTGGTCACGCGGCTGACAAAATCGAGACGTTGCGCCGGATTAGGCAAATCACCATACAGCAGCAAATGGCAAACCTGCATGAAATCGCATTGCGTTGCCAGCTGTTCAATTGGATAGCCGCGATACAGCAACTCACCTTTGTCGCCATCAATGAATGTGATGTTCGAATTGCACGATGCCGTAGACATGAAGCCAGGATCGTAAGTGAACATACCCGTCTGGGCATAAAGCTTGCGAATGTCCAGCACATCGGGGCCCTGAGAGCCGCCGTATACCGGCAGATCAATCGACCTGCCATCCGCCAACGTCAGAACTGCTTTGCCTTTTGCGTCCATGCTTTTATTCTCCGAAAAAGTTCATCCGCCCAAACTGCAAAATTTATTGTATCTATGCTGCTACGCGCTTTGAATGCGCGCCACTAACGCCGCTGTTACCACGTTGGAACTTGGCTTGCGCCCCATCAATACGTCGAGCAAATCGTTGTCCCCCAGCTGCAGCAGCTGATCCAGCGCGCTCAATTCGACCTCACTCAAGTTGGTTAATTCCGCATTCAGAAACTTGGTCAACAACAAGTCGTTTTCCAATAAACCCCTGCGCGCTTTCCAGCGCAGGCGATCCAAGCGGCGATCATCAATTACGGTCGTATTCATAAAAATTTCCTAAACGCCGCGTTTTACCATCATCTCTTTAATCTTGCCGATCGCCAGTGATGGATTCAAACCTTTCGGGCAGACATCGACGCAATTCATGATCGTATGGCAGCGGAATAAACGATAAGGATCTTCGAGATTGTCGAGACGTTCGTTGGTCGCCTGATCGCGGGTATCGGCAATGAAACGATAAGCCGCCAATAGTCCTGCGGGGCCTACAAACTTGTCAGGATTCCACCAGAACGATGGGCAGGCTGTGGAACAGCAGGCGCACAAAATACATTCGTACAAACCGTCCAATTCCAAGCGGTCGGTCGGGCTTTGCAGGCGCTCGGTTTCCGGCGGCGTATCGTGATTGATAACGAACGGCTTGATCGAATGATATTGCTTGAAAAACTGCGTCATATCGACGATCAAATCGCGAATGATGGGCAGGCCGGGCAACGGCTTCAATACGACTGGCTCCTTCAGATCAGAAATTTTGGTGACGCAGGCCAAACCGTTTTTACCGTTGATATTCATGGCGTCCGAACCACACACGCCTTCACGGCAGGAGCGACGCAGCGCGAGCGTATCGTCAATCGATTTAATCCGAATCAGTGCGTCCAGCAGCATGCGGTCGGAGGGTTCGAGTGCCAGATCATATTCTTTGAAATACGGCTTCTGGTCTTGATCAGGATCGTAGCGAAGAATTTTGAATTTCATTTGGTGATGCCTATCTAATTTTTGGTCGATTGGGTTATCGAAAATTAATATGGGGCCAGTGCTTGCTTTTGCGGTCGCGTTTTAGAACGTGCGTGCTAATAGGTACGCGCCTTTGGCGCAAATGACTCGACCGTCAACGGGGTTAAATTCACCGGCTTGTATTCGATTTTGTCGGTGCCTTTGTACCACAGCGAGTGCTTGAGCCAATTCGCGTCGTCGCGACCATTTACGAATCCGGGGCGGTCGTGGAAATCCGCACGATCATGCGCCCCGCGCGTTTCTTTGCGATTTTCGGCAGACACCATTGTCGCCACCGCCACCTCAATCAGATTTTGCAGTTCCAACGCTTCGATCCGCGCGGTATTGAAAACTTTGCTCTTATCTTTGATCTCCAATCGCTCGGCGCGCAGCGCTACTTCCTTGATTTTCTCGACGCCCTTGGTGAGCATGTCAGGGAAACGGAATACGCCACAGTGAGCCTGCATGGTTTGGCGCATGGCGTCCCCCACCACATGCACATTTTCGCCGTTGCTTTGATTCTCAAGCTTGGCCAAACGATCAAGTGAAGCTTGTCCCGCATTCGCGGGCAGCTCTTTATGATTCGGGTTTTGTTTGATGAATTCGATCATCGAATCACCCGCTGATTTGCCCATCACCAACAAGTCAGTCAAGGAATTTGTGCCGAGACGGTTCGCACCATGAATCGACGCACAGCCAACTTCTCCTGCCGCATAAAAACCGGGCACCACGGCACTGGGATTACCGTCCTTGGGCACGATCACTTCACCCAGATAATTTGTGGGAATACCGCCCATTTGGTAATGGCAAGTCGGCACCACAGGAATTGGCTCTTTGATCGGATCCACATTCGCGAATTTGACCGCAATTTCGCGAATACCTGGCAGGCGCTTATTAATGACTTCGGGCCCCAGATGATCAAGTTTCAGCAATATGTAATCTTTGTTCGGACCCGCGCCGCGGCCTTCTTTGATCTCGGTCGCCATGGCGCGAGAAACCACATCCCGTGATGCCAAGTCTTTCATCGTGGGCGCATATCGCTCCATGAAGCGCTCGCCGTTACCATTCAGTAAAATGCCGCCTTCGCCGCGCACACCTTCAGTAATCAGCACACCCGCGCCCGCCACGCCGGTCGGGTGGAATTGCCAGAATTCCATGTCTTCCAGCGGAATGCCAGCGCGTGCGGCCATGCCGAGACCGTCACCGGTATTGATAAATGCATTGGTCGATGACGCGTAAATACGTCCTGCCCCGCCGGTCGCGAATACCGTTGCCTTGGCTTGGAAAATCATGGTCTCGCCTGTTTCCATTTCCATGGCGGTCACACCGAGCACATCGCCGGCTTCGTTGCGGATCAAGTCGAGCGCCATCCACTCTACAAAAAATTGCGTGTTTGCAAATACGTTGCGTTGATAGAGCGTGTGCAACATCGCGTGACCGGTCCGGTCCGCGGCGCAGCATGATCGCTGTACAGGCTTCTCACCGAAATTCTGCGAGTGGCCGCCAAACGGACGTTGATAGATCGTACCGTTTTCGTTCCGATCAAAAGGCATCCCGAAATGCTCAAGTTCTCGCACCGCTTCAGGCGCTTTTTTGCACATGAATTCAATCGCATCCTGATCACCCAGCCAGTCGGAACCTTTGATCGTGTCATACATATGCCAGTGCCAGTTATCCTCACCCATATTGCCCAGCGATGCACCCACGCCGCCTTGCGCTGCAACAGTGTGCGAGCGCGTGGGAAACACCTTTGACAACACCGCCACTTTCAAACCGGCAGTGGAAAGTTGCAATGCGGCACGCAGTCCCGAACCACCTGCGCCCACCACCACTGCATCGTATTTTCGTACTGGAATAGCCATTTGAAAATGCCTCAATATTTAATGGGAAAAAGCAACACCACCATAGACGTTACTGCCCCCAAAGAATTGCAATCGACCAAATCGTGAATGCGAACAGCGCCAGAATAACGAGCACCTGCAACGACAGCCTGATCGATACGGGTTTGATGTAATCCATCAGCACATCGCGAACGCCGATCCATGCGTGGTAGTAGACGGAAATTAAGAACAGCAACCCCAGAACGCGGAATAATTGCGAGCCAAAGAGGTCTTTCCAGTCGTTATAACTCACGTCGCTCTTGAGCATGAAATAAGAAAAAATAACCACGGCAAAAACCGCCATGATGACTGCCGTGACTCGCTGCGCAAGCCATTCTCTCCAGCCGTAATGCGCCCCGACTGGCTGCATATCAGTTTTGTTGAGATCTACCATAGCCGCACTCCGATAATCGCTGTCGTCACTAGGCCCAAAACCAGCACTAAGATTGACGAGGTACGTGCCGCTGCTTTAGTAATACCAATATGGAGATCCAGCAGCAAATAACGCAGCCCCGCATAAAAATGATGCACGAACGCCCATACGAAACCGAGCATGATGAGCTTCACGAGCGGGAACGTCGTCAACACGTTTTTCCAGAAATTAAAGCCGGATTCCGATTTCAAACTGCCTTGCAGTAAATACAAGGTCACCGGAATTAAAAACAAGAACATCACCACGCCCGTTATTCGGTGAAAGATCGACACCAACGCGGGCAAGGGCAAATTGAGAAGGTTAAGGTCGTAGTACTTCGGGCGGGCTTTGGGTGTGGCGGGCATTTTTGAAACCTTCAGGTTGACCTTGCAGGGCTGATATTTTGTTGCGCGCTATTTGTTACTGAAAGCACCGTCTGGAAGTGCTGTGCGTGCAAATAAGTATGATTGTGATGGCACTACCTTACTTAATCTGATCGGGAGTCTGTGGAAAAAAATATGGCCCCACTAAATTTTGATCATGACGCACCGCAACACTTTGCAGCATTTTAATCCCTAAATTTGAATGTTGCACTAGCTGTAAGGCGCGCGCGCTTCAGCAATGTATCGCTGATGTTTTAGGCAGTGATCGTGACCGCTTTATTTATTTCCAAGTCTAAATCACTGAATAAATGATGAAATTTTAAATACAGCGGCGAACACTGGCGCAATTTCGTCCTCTCGATTACATAATTATTTTAGTAGTATCAAATATTGATATCATTTGTTTATTCGGTTTTAGCCCTATGCCTAAAAACCGCTTTAAAAATACCAAAAGCAGGAATTCATTGAACAGCATGAAATATCGCGGCTATACCGCGCGCATCGATTACGACGCCAAGGACAATATTCTGATTGGTGTGGTCTTCGGCATGAAAGAGCAGCTTCGGTTTCACGGTGCCAGCGTTGACGAGCTTCGCGCCGACTTCGAATTTGCCGTCGACCATTACCTGGCTGCATGTGCAGCCGAGGGCGTCAAGCCTGAACGACAAGCATCTGGTCGCCTACTGATTCGCATCCCTCCTGAAGTTCATGCCGCCGCCGCTATCGCCGCGGCGACTGAATCAATTAGCTTAAATGAATGGATTACCAGATCGCTGGCAAAAAGTACTGCCGGTGAGATCTTGAATTGAGTGACTAGAGTACGTGCAGAGATTGACTAGAAGCGCATGGGCCATGAGACGCTATTAACTGCATCGCCTGCGGAGTCTTTTAAAAGACCGCCTTAAAGCATTGTTGTCAGACCAGCTCCTATGCGCGCGGCTCATGCACGCTTTCACACGCGCTTTCAAATTCTTGTAGACAATTGAGATCTGCTTCAATACAATAATGCGAATCATTCGTATTTGCGTTATTGTACTTTTCCTCGGCTTAGCCTCTGCGACATACATCATCCACAGCAGACCCCGTTAAAAATACAAATTCAATGATTAGCGATACCGCCCCGACCCACTTCGAAAGCTCATTTGATGAAGTCGAAACTACCAAATCGCCGTACTTTCCTAACGGTGTCGTCAGCCACCGCTGCGGCCGTCCTGCTGCCTGCAATCCTGCCTATAACGGCGTATGCCGCACGCACCAGCGCCGTGCCAGTTTTGGCGCAACGCAACGCATATCGCCAAACTAATCTGGCCGCGAGTACCGCCAAGTACAAAGCGGAATTTACTTTTCCAGGCATGGTCGATGCTTGGGGCATTGCAATTCGCCCCGCCGGGGCGGGCGGACATTTTTGGGTCACCGCAGGTGGGACTTCATATCAATTCGTGGGTGACGTATCTGCGTCCGGCACGCCCAGTTTGCGTAAATTATTCCAAGATGGTCTGGCCGAAGTTTATTTGCCGGGTGCCGACGCACTTTCCACCACAGACAGCATTGGCAAAGTAACGGGCACAGTATTTAACGGCGCGCCAATTAATTCAAACCTATTTCGGGTAACGACCCAAACTGCCACATCGAATGGCGTGCAGGTAAATTTTGATGGTTCAGCAAGATTCATTTTTGTTACCGATTCTGGGAAGATTTCTGCGTGGACAGAACGCGCCGTGTCGGGCAGCGTCGTGCGCGTCAACGGCCCCGCACAGTTGGTCTTTGACGGCGCAGCACTTGGCATGTCGTTCTTCGGCGTTGCGGTTAAAACGGGCACTTGGGATGTCATGTGGGTCGCTGATTTTGGCGTGGAGCCGCAAATTCGCGAATTCAATAGCGATTGGACATTAGTACCGACCCAAGGCTTCGTCAATCCCTTTGCGACCGGTGCGTTACGCGACGAAGCGAATTCCGACTCCGGCAACAAAGCCCGTCCCACTGATCCCGTGCCGTTCAATATTCAGGTCGTGAATGACCGCGTATTCGTGATGTATTGCATCAGCCAAATATTGCGCAACGACGCGGGCTTCATAGTCGATGTCGGCCAATTTTTTGCCTCAGAAGAAGATTCGCTTGACGCCGCGGGTGAAGACAAGGCGGATGGATTCCCGAATCGCGGCAAGCTCGTTGAATACAATTTGAACGGCGAACTGGTACGCATTTACGAGGATCTAGGCCGCTTAAACGCACCTTGGGGCGTAGCAATAGCGCCCGCAAATTTCGGTTTGCTATCGAACATGCTGCTGGTAGGTAACTTCGGTGGCGCTGGAAAAATCGCGGCATTTAATCAAACCACCGGGCGCTTCATCGATTTTATGCGCGATCCAAGCGGCAAAGTAATCGGCTTAGGCGGTACGTGGGGTCTCATTTTTGGTAACGGCGCGAGCTTAGGCGACACCAACGCCCTGTATTTCGCAGCCGGCACCGAAGGCGAAGCGGCGGGATTATTCGGCTCGCTGCGCTATGTTGGCTAGCAAATATTTCCTAGCGGAACTCAGATCCGCAAGCCACAAAAACTAGTAACTCAATTCGCCGAAAACCTACTTCTTCAATATTTTAAAGACTAAACATGCATTCAAAGCAAAAACAAATTAAACATATCGCCCTAGCCACCGCTGTTAGCTTGGCGCTCGGAATGACCGCCACTACGAGCTTCGCGCAAAGTAACGAAACTCAATTACTCAATAAATTGGAGCAGTTGGCCAATGAATTGGATAAGGTTAAAGCAGAATTAAAATTGATGAAAGCCAAGCAGGATGCAGCATCTGCACCGATTGCTCCAGCCCCGATTTCTAGCTCGCCCGCCGCAGGTGCTGATACCGTACTAAGCTCGTATGGAGAACTCAATTACACCCGCCCGCGCCGTGATTCGTCGGGCACGCAGACTGACTTGGCGCGTTTTGTGATTGGCTATCAACATCGTTTCGACACCAAAACAAAAGTCGTCGCTGAATTAGAGGTCGAACATGCCGTTACCTCGGCCACGGACTCAGGCGAAGTTGCGGTTGAGCAGGTTTATGTAGAGCACAAACTTAACGATACCTTCGGCGCGCGCGCGGGATTGTTTTTGATACCGTTAGGATTGATCAATCAGAACCATGAGCCGCCTACCTTCTACGGCGTGAACCGCCCTACTGTCGAGACCTCAATTATCCCATCGACGCTACGCGAAGCAGGCGTTCAGTTATTCGGCGAACACGACAATGGTATTTCGTGGAGCGCCGGTATCACAACCGGTTTTGATTTGACAAAATGGGATCCGCTTAATGGTGAATCGGTCGAGTCTCCACTGCGGACCCTGCATCAAGAAGGCCAGCTCGCGCGCTCGAAGGATTTATCGTTTTTTGCTGCCGCCGATTGGCGCGGCATTCCCGGTTTGCGCGTCGGCGCGGGCTTTACCACTGGTAAGGCTGGACACGGCACCGCAGACTTTTTAGCGCCTGATGCACGCACCACGATTGCCGATGTCCACGCGCGCTGGACGCCCGGCGCTTGGGATCTATCGGCGGTTTATGCCCGCGGCACGATCTCTGGCGCAGGGGATCTAAACCGCAGCTTCGCAGGCGCGCCGTACTTGGTGCCAAAATCTTTCGACGGCTATTATGCGCAGGGTGCTTATCGCCTACGTTTAGGTGGTGACTATGTGCTGTCGCCATTTACCCGGATCGAGCGGATCAACACGGGTAAAAATTTTGATGGCGTGGATGCGTCTTTAAACGCAACTTCATACAGCACGGAAACAATTTGGACCACCGGCTTTAACTTTAATATCGCACCAACCGTGGTCCTCAAAGCCGATTATCAAAAATATAAAATTGTGAAAGACGCAGACCGCCTTAATTTGGGCCTTGGCTTTTCGTTTTAGTGCCTTGGCTGGTTTAAGTCCTTCGCGATAACTGAGCAAAATGAAATCTGCACTCACCTGGTTACCCGCCGCCGCCATGGTCATGGTCGCACCGGCCTGTGCGGGCCAATACGCGACCGTGGACGAAGCGGCGAAACGAGCATTCCCCGAAGCCACTTCGTTTGTCGAAAGCGTATTCCAGCTTAGCGCCGAGCAGGTAAGCGCGGTTGCTGCGAGCACCGGTTTGCCTGCCAAACCCGCTCTGTGGCGTTCACTAGCAGCGATGAACGGTGATCATCCAATCGGCATCTTGGTTGTCGATGGCGTAATCGGTAAATTCGAGCTTATCGACTACGCGGTGGGTATCGGCGCGGATGGCAAAATTCGCAACGTGGAGATTCTCGCCTATCGCGAGAGCCACGGCTATGAAGTCCGCCTGCCCGCGTGGCGCAAGCAGTTTGTGGGCAAAGATAAATCAGACAAGCTGCGCGTAAGCGAAGACATCGCATCCATCAGCGGCGCGACCATGAGCGCCACACACATCACCGATGGGGTGCGCAGAATCGTGGCGGTGGTTGCGCAAATGAAAGCTGCGGGCAAGCTTTGATTGCCGCGTTAATAAAACGCCTTAGCGCAACCAAAGCATGAATAACGCGGATATAGCACCAACCAAGCTGGCGTCGTCTGGTCGGCTACGCAAGCGCGCCCAGCCGTGGCTGGGCACGGTGGTAGAGATTGCTGTCGATGCCGACGATGATGCCGCGTTTGTGCATACAACCGATGCAGCATTTGCGCGCATGGCTGACATTCACCGCGCGATGAGCTTTCACGAAAGCAGCAGCGACCTGGCGGCGATCGCGAATGCCAAGGCGGGAGCCAGCCTGCAAATTTTTCGCGACACGTGGAAAACATTATCGCTGGCGATTGAAATGGAAAGTTGGTCTCATGGCCTGTTTAATCCCACCGTCGCGCCCACGCTGGTGCAACGTGGCGTGCTGCCGCAACCTGCTGCTGGCCATGCTCTCGACGCTCGCAAACCTCCCGCGGTTCAAGCAAGCCTTGCCGAAAGTATTTCGCTCGATGCCGATAACCGTATTCGCATTCTTAAACGCGTCTGGATCGATTTAGGCGGCATTGCCAAAGGCTACGCCGTCGATGAAGCGGTTATCACGCTGCAAGCGCATGGTATTCAGGCCGGGATGGTCAATGCGGGTGGAGACTTGCGTGTTTTTGGCGATCTTCAGCACACCATCGCAGTGCGTGCACCATCGCAGCCCAGCCAGGTTTTGCCGATTGTCATCATCGAGAATCTGAGTTGCGCGACCACCGCGATGTATTACGCCACCAAAGAAACTATTGTCGAACCGCATCCAGACAGACCCCACCAGCCAACGCAGAAATATCAATCCATCAGTGTAATCGCACCGTCCTGTGCGGTCGCAGACGCGTTAACCAAAATTGTATGGTTACAAGATCCTGACAGCGCGGCTTGTCGCGCAACGCTGGATCATTTCCACGCATATGCTGCGCTGCTGGACGGCGCGGGAAATATTAAACGGCTGTAAATTTCCAGCAACATTCATTGAAAACTTTGCCAAAACATTGATGCACAAAAAACGCACCGTCGATAATCGCCTCGGCCACCGGCACCGCCGGTGGCTGGCGATATGTTTTGCGATCTTGTTTATGTCCGGCTTGCTGTGGCTCGGCTTTCACTATTTTGTCCTCGTGAAAACCGATTTCGGCGAGGGCCCGCATCCGCTCCAGCAATGGTGGCTCAAGCTGCATGGTTTGGCGGCGATGGCAACACTCGTTATCGTCGGTTCTTTACTGCCCGGACATGTTCGGAAAGCGTGGCAGCAGTATCAGAATCGTCTTTCGGGCGGCACCATGGTGGCATTGGCAACATCGCTAGCGCTCACCGGCTACGCGCTCTGCTACTTCGGCGGCGAAGAATCGCGGTCCCTCATCAGCGCGACGCACTGGCTGATCGGTATCGCCGCATTGCCGCTATTAATCGCACATATTATTTCAGGCCGCCGTAGCCGTCAGCATCAGACGACGAACTCTGAAAAGCGTGCTTAATGAACTTCTATTTTTCAATTACGTGAAACACAAAGCCCTTGCTAGGCGGAGCGTTCAGGCGATTTATCTCCCGAACGCCTCGCTGAGATTGGCTCTACAGAAAATGATGGGAAACCCATCATTTTATATTTTCGTTTGGCCAAACCACATCACAACAAAAACGGCACCAGCAATAACAGCAACCACCAGCGGCTGGGTTTGACTTCAATGGTCTGTGCGCTGCTATATGGACCGACAAAACCATCCGCGTCAATCGCCCGGAAACGCATGTAGTAAACGCCGGATTGGGACGGCTTGTCGATGACGACCTCGGGTTGCGTCAGCTTCAGCTCCTGCACCAGCGTTTTGAATTCAGCATCGCTCGCGAGCTGAAAATCGAACGTCTGCTGCGGCTCGGCACCCCATGAAAAACCAACCCGATTGCCGTCCTCCTTGGGAGGATTCGGCGCGGGCGGCATGGCTTTCAACGTGAACGATTGCGCATCGCCAAACGGCCCGATGTCGCCATCCGGTCGCACACTCGAAACCCGCCAGAAATAATCGCCTGGCATCAGCTGCACAGCAGGCGAGAATGCGGATTTTGGCAAGGCGACCTCATCCACAAGTGGCTGTGAAAAATCAGCGCGGCGGGCGAGCTGGAATCGATATGAACCCGCCTCAGAGGCATCTGCCCACTTGAATTCCACCGCCGTTGTGGCAAATTTATTTTTGTCTTTGGGCAGCGAAGTAAACGGTGGCTCGGGCCGCGCTTTTAATTTAAACGCATGAACTGCATCGCTGCCTTCGAGCGCAGCTTTATCAATCGCACGCGCCCGAAAAAAATACTGTCCATCCGCCAAATTGCCAAACTTGGCCTCTGCCGCTTTGAACACGTCGTCGGCCAGTAAATTTGTAAACGCACGATCGGTGGCGACCTGCCCGCGATAGCTGGTGGCACCCGCCACATCAGCAAATTTAAAGCGCAAGACGATTCGCTCTTGCAGCGCTGAAGCCGCACTTAAATCGGGCGCAGCCAGCAGGGCAACGGGCAATGTGGCGGCTTTGCCTTCTTCAACCACGATGCCAAAACCTGCGTTCAAATCGAGCGGCCTTTGGCGTGTGGTGGTGGAAGCAACCGCCACCACGCCCTCGATAACTTCACCGCGCGCGCTGCGGCTGGATTCATCGGTGCTGACGCGAAACTGGGTGCCGCGCACGCCCATGTTCGAGGTCTGCGTCGAAATCTCAAATCGTGCGCCCTGCCCTTTCCGCTTGGCAACGGAAGATTCAACGCGGCCCGCAGATAGACCGATGGTGGTAGACGGCACACCTCCCGTGTTGGCCAGCACACGGGAGGTTTCCAGCTTCACTTGCGATTTTGATTGCACGACAATGGTCGAGCCGTCCGCCAGTTCCAGCGTCACAAAACCGTTCTCACCCGTTTTAATGCCCGTACCTTCGTTTACCAGCGCACCCTTTTCGAGCTTGCCGGAAGTCGCCTCAACCGGGCCCTGCAGTGAAATAACCTTGACGGGAGAAGCCTCGCTGCGCATCAACGCAAACGGAATTTGGATCTCGGTGCCGGGCTTGATGCGACGCGGATTGGGGATCTTATTTTCATTTTGAATCGACTGCCAGTTCTGTTTTTCAATCAAGTATCGATCCGCCAGACCGATCAACGTATCGCCCGGCTTTGCGGTGTGATTGAAATATTTCGTAACTTGCTGCCCCGCCGCGATCGTGGACGCGCCAGCCGAAATCACAAAAATGGCAGCGAGAATTGTTTTTGACATGGTGCGTACCTTCAAATTTGATGTCACTTTTCTAGACCTCGGTTTTTCTCTTTCTGAAGCAACCAGGAGATATTTATGTCGGAACCTAACAATTTCGTTGGGGAGGATTTTGCCACGCTAATCACCAGCCCGCTTTACGACGCCTTTAAACAAAGGCCGAAGCTGTCGAAGTTTATAGCCCACATGCATCGCTGTTCCATCCCAGCGCGACGTAGCCAATATAACTACAAAGAAAGACCCAAGCAGGGACGGGCTTTTCGAGGTAAAACCCTAGATTCAAGTTCGAAAGGCGAGAAGCGGAGGGCAGTTGAATGCTACCTCGTACGGGGTAAGGAAGCCAAGGCATTTGCGTGGGGTATGGTTATGT
>JBBRZG010000106.1:0-13288 GCA_038236905.1 Burkholderiales bacterium | reverse complement strand
TGGATACCAGCACGGTAAATTTGCAAGAAGCCGCCTATCGCGTGCTCCGATTACCGGCTGTTGCAGATAAATCGTTTCTGATTACCATCGGCGACCGCTCGGTGGGCGGCCTCACCGCGCGCGATCAGTTCGTCGGTCCGTGGCAGGTGCCCGTGGCCGATTGCGCTGTCACATTGATGGGCTACAACACGACTGAGGGCGAAGCAATGGCAATGGGCGAGCGTACTCCGCTGGCGCTCATCAACTCACCTGCATCGGGGCGTATGGCGGTGGGCGAGGCGATTACCAACATTGTCGCAGCCGACGTTGCCGGGTTGTCAGACATAAAGCTTTCTGCAAACTGGATGGCGGCGGCGGGGGTGGCGGGCGAAGATGCGAAATTATTCGCCACCGTCAAGGCGGTCGGCATGGAGCTTTGCCCGGCGCTGGGAATTTCAATTCCGGTCGGCAAAGACTCGTTATCGATGAAAACATCATGGACGGAAAATCAGCAGAAAAAAGAAGTGGTCGCGCCGGTGTCGCTCATTATTTCCGCTTTCGCGCTCGCGCAAGACGCCAGTGCCACGCTCACACCTGAGCTCTCGCGTGAGGCCGATACCGAGCTGGTATTGATCGATTTGGGCCGGGGTAAAAATCGAATGGGCGCATCTGCGCTAGCGCAGGTATACGCGCAGGTTGGCGACATCGGGCCGGATGTTGACGACGCAGAATCGTTGAAGGCATTTTTCAACGCGATACGCCAACTCGCGCGGGACAAAAAAATCCTGAGCTATCACGACCGGTCGGATGGCGGCTTATTCGTCACGCTGGCGGAAATGTCATTCGCGTCACATGTCGGTATTTCAATTTACTTGGATACGTTGGTATTCAACGCACGAGAAACCGACGTCGATGATTATGACGTCACCGCGATTCATAAAAAGCTCGGCGACGATGATGCGGTATTGGCCGCGCTTTTTAATGAAGAGTTAGGCGCGGTTATCCAGATTCACAAAGCCGAACGCACGCGCGTCATGCAGGTGCTGCGGGATGCGGGGTTGAGTACCGCAAGCCATATCATCGGCCACCCAAATGCCACGGATGATCTGCGCATGATTCGCGGCTCGAAACCGATCTTTGCAGAATCGCGAATTGAATTGCAGCGCGCTTGGTCTGAGACCAGCCACCTGATTCAATCGCGACGTGATAACCCAGCCACTGCGAAGCAGGAATACGAGCGCATTCTGGATGCGAAAGATCCCGGTCTCACCGCCAAGCTCACCTTCGACGCTCTCGACGATGTGGCAGCCCCTTTTGTCGCGGCTTCAATCAGCACCGGCGCCAAACCAAAAATTGCGATCTTGCGTGAGCAAGGCGTGAACGGTCAGCTTGAAATGGCGCATGTATTTACCAAAGCCGGATTCGATGCTTACGACGTTCACATGAGCGACATTATCGCGGGCCGCGTGTCGTTGAAAGACTTCAAAGGCTTCGCCGCCTGCGGCGGTTTCTCGTATGGCGATGTGCTCGGCGCAGGTGAAGGCTGGGCAAAATCGGTGCTGTTCAATGCCCGTGCCCGCGATGAATTTGAGACTTTTTTTCAGCGCAATGATTCGTTCGCGCTCGGCGTCTGCAACGGCTGCCAGATGATGTCAAACCTCCACACGATCATTCCAGGCGCTGAAAACTGGCCACACTTTGAACGCAATAAAAGCGAGCAATACGAAGCGCGCACCGTGATGCTTGAGATTCGCGACTCTCCCTCGCTATTTTTTGCGGGCATGACGGGCTCACGATTGCCGGTTGCCACTGCACATGGCGAGGGTCGCGCCACGTTTCGCGATCAAGCCCACCTCGATGCGGTGCGCTGGCTCAGCGCCGCTCATTTCGTTGATGGGCACGGCGCCGTCACTGAAAAATTTCCGATGAATCCCAATGGATCGCCACTCGGTATGACCGCATTCACGACGCCTGACGGCAGATTCTCGATTATGATGCCGCACCCCGAGCGCGTCGCGCTCAATATAAATTTGTCATGGCACCCCAAGGCGTGGGCAACAACATCGCGCGAAAGCCCTTGGCTAAGGATGTTCCGGAATGCACGGGTTTGGGTGGGCTGATTACGTTGCCTAAGCCCAACGAGAGCAGCGAGCGTGGTCCAAGCTTTTGAGTATGGGATCTGTAAAAGCGGACCAGCATCGCGGCATGGCACTCGGCTTCCTTGGTGTGTTGGCGTTCAGCCTTACTCTGCCTGCCACGCGCGCCGCTGTGGTGGTGCTGGATCCTCTTTTCGTTAGTTCAGGCCGCGCTGTAGTCGCGGCCATGTTGTCGCTCATCTATTTGTGGTGGGGTAACCATCGCCGCCCGACGAACAATGAATTCAAATGGTTGTTGGTGGTGGGCTTAGGCGTTGTATTTGGCTTCCCGTTTTTTACCGCATGGGCCATAAAACACACTAGTGCATCCCACGGCGGCGTGGTGCTGGGCATTTTGCCATTGGCGACAGCCGCCGCAGGAGCGGTGTTCTGGCATGAGCGACCCTCGAAGGGCTTTTGGCTGTCAGCGGCAGCCGGAAGTACGCTGGTGATTGCTTTCTCGCTCCTGCGTAGTTATGGCAATGCCGGGAGCCCGGGTTTTGATCTAGCGGATTTAGCGCTAGTCGCCGCCGTACTGTTTGCGGCGATGGGTTACGCGGTCGGCGCACGCCTCGCCAAAACTCTCGGTGGTCTACAGGTAATCTCTTGGGCGCTGGTGATCGCGCTACCCGCCACCTTAATCCCTGCCGTCCTGACCGTGCCATCAAGCCTTGATCTGCCTGTTTCAGTTTGGTTAGGCTTCGCTTACGCCAGCGTGGTGAGCCAATATTTAGGATTTTTACCGTGGTACCAAGGATTGGCACTAGGCGGCGTCGCCCGCGTGGGGCAAACGCAATTGTTGCAGCCATTTTTTACGTTATTTGCCGCCGCACTATTGCTGGGCGAAACGATTGACGCGATGACGATCGGCTTTGCCGTTTTAGTGTTTGTAGTGGTGGCGATTGGGCGCAAGATGTCTGTGGTGCAGGCGAAATAATGTGCTGAGGTTAAAGGCAAACACTAGGGTGGGCGCGCCCTTCGAGGCATAAACAGATTCCAGGCGTCGGAGAAGGCAACCGCGGACCTAACGATGTCCCGTTAAAAATTTCTAGACGTGGACAAATCCATGACGCTCTAATATCGCGTTCGAGGATAGAATAAATTAAGCCAGCAAATGCTGGCCTATTTTTATTGAGTCCCGCCGTACGAAAATCCTGCTGTCATAACTCTTCAGCAGCTTTAATTCTCAAACCGCGCGCCGAAGGCTTCGCTGTATTGCGTTTCGCCAAATTCGAAATGCGCGTCGGGGCTTTCGCCGAGGTAGGTTGATTCGACGGTAACCTTCACATAGCGATCGAGCTTCCGCCAAATCGAGTAAGTCAGCGCGCGGGCGATGTCTCCGGGCCGTTCGCCGGCGCGGATTTCGTGGTCGGCAATAAGAATGAGCGCAGTGGCGTCGTTAACGCGAGCGCGATCCACTTCTTCGGGCTTGGTCCAATGTGCAGTGAATTCCTCCACCACTTGCGGTATCTCGCGAGGCAACAACGGCGATACCGACACTTCAAGTCGATACGGGTTGCCTGCCTTGGCGAACTGCACTTGGATTTGATTACTCACGCTGCTACGTTAATCGAATCTGGATTGATGCGCAATGCTGGTTTAGCAAAAATAATAAATTTAACAATTACGTTTGTTTCATATTGCCGCGTTTGTGCATCCACTTCGGCAAACGACCACCCACAAAAAAGCGGCCGGAGCCGCTTTTTTGTGGATAAGAAGTTAACGATGAATTTGCAACAAGACAGAAACGCGTTGATAGAAAATTAGCAATAACTCAATCAACGAAAAATTTCTCGCAGCAAATCATGCCACTTTCAGATGCCCGGTGTTAATTTATTCAACTGTCGCTTTTGCGCGCAATTCTTGCACCAGCTTGGTCACTTGATCTTGCTGTGCACGTTGCTTGAAATTATCTTTGACTTCCGCGAATACAGGGACTTTCATGTCGCGCACATCATCCAGACGAATCACATGAAAACCGAAAGGTGACTTGACGGCAATTTTGGTGGTTTCACCTTTCTTGAGGGCTTTCATTGCGTTACCAAACTCAGGCACGTAGCGGCCTGCAGGACCCCAATCGAGATCGCCGCCGTTGTCTTTCGAGCCAGTATCTTTCGATTTGTCTTTGGCCAATTTTTCAAAGCTCTCGCCTTTGCCGAGGCTGACGATGACAGCTTTGGCTTCGTCTTCTGTTTCTACAAGAATATGACGGGCTTTGTATTCTTTATCACCCATTTGAGCGACAAATTTTTCGTAGTCACTTTTCAGCTTTTCGTCGGTGATGGGGTTCGCTTTGACATAGTCATCAAAGAAAGCACGGATCAACACAGCTTGGCGGGCCATGTCCATTTGCGCCGATACCAATACATCGCGGTCCAAACCTTTTTTGCGCGCGGCTTGCGACAGAATTTCACGGTTGACGAGCTCGTCTTTAATGGCATTGCCAACGTCCGGTGTAGACGGCTGGCCGGACAATTCACGCTCTCGGTTCATGGCGTCAAAATAAGCGGCGGGAATAGCCACGCCGTTTACCTTTACACGTCCGGCTTCGGCCTTGGTGCCAGCTTTGGCGGCGGCTTTTTCGGCCTTGGTCTGGGCAAACGCAACTGGGCTACCTGCGATCAACGCGGCAGTGAGAGCGAACACAACATATTTCAATTTAGATTGCATAATTCTTCCTTAACGAGAGTAGAACAAAAAATAACAATTACAAAAATCACAGCTGAAAAACCTAAACCTAAAACTTTGACCGACGCCACAAACAATCAACACATCGCTGCACGAATCAAGCAACCGTGCTTACTAATGGCTTCTTTTACCAACTGCATTGCTTGCATACCTTTTTGCTCGCCACCTGCATCGCGCGCCACCTGCATATCAACTCGACGATTCAGCACATAGAGATGACGTTCTAAGCAATAGCTTTTTTAAATCAGGGCGAAACTTGCGCATCAATCTTCAGCGCGTGAATACGAGTCTTCATCAGATCATCCAGCAATTCATAAATCATGCGGTGACGCGCAATTAACGGTTTACCCGCAAAGGCCGCCGACACCACCGTGATTTCGAAATGAGTTCCCACATCCTCTACCGCCATACTGCCCGTGCGCACAGCGTGGGCATGAGCCCCGGCGTGGCCTGCGTGAGAGGCCGAATCATCCACGATCTCAAGCAATTCGGGCTTGAGCGCTTGAAGACGTACTTCGATTTGATCGCGAACAGTAGGCATTAGTTCATCGCTGTTAGTTTGGAAATGTTTTCTTGAACGGTTTAACCGTAACTTTTGAGAACACGCCGGCAGCGCAATAAGGATCTTCCGCTGCCCATGCAATGGCTGCTTCGCGAGACGCAAATTCAGCAACAATTAACGAACCCGAAAAACCCGCCGGTCCCGGATCATCGGCGTCAATTAGGGGATGCGGACCTGCCAGAACCAACCGGCCCTGTGCCTGCAAGGCTTTCAGACGCTCCACGTGTGGCGGGCGGCTGGCAAGGCGGCGTTCAAGCGCACCGGGCAATTCTTCACAAATTATTGCGTACAGCATGGCCGAACGCTTTTATTAAACGCCTGCATTAACTTTTCTCGCTTTTGTGTTCAATAACAGCTGCAACCGGCGCGACGTCGGCCTGAGGTTCTTCCTGGGGCATATATGGATATAGCCAAATAATTTGCGCGATGATGAAAACTAAAAACAGCCCCATATCACCAAAAGTTTTGAACAAAAACCAAGTATCGGTGGACTGGTAATATGCAAAATAAAGGTTCAATACCGCCACAAAAATGAGGAAAACAATCCATGCCAGCGCCAACTTTTTCCATACGGGTGGCGGGGCCTGGATTTGATGATTAAACATAACGGAAATCGGATTTTTGCCAAAACCAAATTGCGCCACCGCGATAGCTGCGGCCATCACCAGGAACAGCACAGTTGGTTTTACTTTGATGAACATTTCGTTTTTGAAAATGATTGTTGCACCACCGGCCACGACGATAATGCCCAAACCAATCCACATCATCGGCTCGACTTTTTTGCCGCGCGCTTTCAAATAAATCACCTGCGCAATCGTGGCGACAATCGCAACAGCCGTGGCCACATAGATGTCATACATCTTGAATGTGGCAAACATCAAAATCAGCGGGAAAAAGTCGAACAACAGCTTCATCGGATTAAATCAAAAGTCGGGCTAAGGAAAAAGCTGCAAGAAAGAGTGCGTGGAAAATCAGTAACTTGGAATTATCGCATTTTTCGCTTGACCTTGGAATGGCCTTCATTCCGCCGCTTTGAGCCCACCGTCAAGACCGCTATAGATCCCGAGCCAACTCAGTGGAGCCGCGTCCATTTCGCATGTTCGGCTTCGATCAAGGCACGTGTGTCGAGCGGAAAGCCGGGCTGTGATGCGACGGTGTAAGCCTCTTCATAAAACCCTGCGCACTCATCGGGCAAATGCATATTCAGCGTATCAAACGCATAGCGCATCAATGCGGCATCGCCTGAGCGGATGGCGGTAATCGCAAAATTTAGGTTCAACATGCGCCAGGGTCGTTCAGGATTTGAACGCTCTAAATCAGCCTTAAGCTGGGGCGCCAAATGCACAATAAAACCTTGCATGAGTGCAAACGCCGCCGCAGTTTCCTGCTTTGATTGCGCCTCGTTGGAACGCAATGCCAAAGCATTGACTACGGCTTCTGTCGTCTGGAGGGGCAAATCATGACGCATCGCCCATAATCCAATTCCCAAAATGACAGCATGCAACTCGGCGCGGAAATTGCCAAGGTCAAAACGGTCCAGCCAGCTATCGAGTTCGGTCGCGGCCCGCAACCCTTCATCTGCGGCTTCACCCGCGTCTTCAAGCGGCAGCGCACCGTCCGCACCGTATTCGAAATCAAGTCGTTCGCTTACGTCAATAAATTCGCTAATCGCGGCAACTAACGCAATAGCATCGTGGGTGCCAAGCTTACCGCTATTCGAACTTGCCACATCGAACCGTTCACGATATGCGTCGTTGATAGCGGCAGCGACGTTGGAGAACCGCGTCGACAGCGGTGTTTCGTCCGGCGGGTTAAGCACGCTGGCGTCTTTCAAAGCCAGACGAATGGGTTTTATTTCAGCCATAAGTTGATGTCGCTATCGGGAAAATTGATGGTAAGAAGGGGCGCGCGTGATTTGATTGCGTGCAATCTTCACATTTACGAATAATTCACAAACACAGTTGCAGATTCTGCGTTGAACGACTTTGTTATGATGGAGGATTGAATAACAAGTTGTACGAATTTTGAATAATTTTGACTTACATAACCACTCTACAGCGTCTGATGGATTACTGCCCGCCACAGACTTGGTGACATTGGCTGCGCGCAACGGCTGCGATGCTGTGGCACTCACCGACCATGACACCACTGACGGTATAGCATCGGGACGCGCCGCCGCACTCGAGTTAGGGATTAAGTTTATTGCCGGGGTTGAAATTTCTGTTTCATGGTCACCCAATGTCGACGCGAAGTCTACTACGTTGCACATTGTCGGGTTGGGCGTGGATATAGAAAATAGCGCGCTCGTCAGTGGATTGGATAGTATTCGCCAGGGCAGATTTGATCGCGCGAAACTCATGAGTGATGACTTGGCGCGGGTCGGCATTACCGGTATGTTTGATGCCGCCTACGCTCTCGCTGATAATAAAACCATGTTGGGCCGTACACACTTCGCCCGCGCGCTCGTCAACGCTAAACACGTCACCAGCGTAGGCAAGGCTTTTGAGCGCTACCTTACATATGGGCGGCCCGGATTCGTCCCGCACAAATGGACAAGTTTGAGTGAATCGATAAACTGGATTCGTAGCGCAGGCGGCATCGCGGTGATTGCCCATCCAGGGCGCTACAACGTCAGCCAACCGGATATGACCGCGCTGATGGTTGAATTCAAGGAACTGGGCGGTGCTGCGATTGAAGTGATAACCGGCAGCCATACCCCGCAGCAGTATCGCGAGTATGCGACGCGCGCACGAGAATTCGGCTTTATGGCTTCACGCGGCGCGGACTATCACGGCCCGGGTGAAAGCCATGCCGAGCCCGGCAAATTACCTTTGTTGCCGAACGATTTGGTGCCCGTCTGGTCTCAGCTGTAGTGAGTAATATGTAATGAGTCAATTTTTTACTCTGCATCCGACGCACCCCGAAGCTCGCCTGATCAAGCGTGCAGCCGAAATAGTGCGAAGTGGCGGCGTAATCGCCTATCCCACCGATTCTTGCTATGCACTCGGCTGCCACATCGGTGATAAAAACGCGATGGAACGCATCCGAAAAATTCGTGATGTGGACGAGCGCCATCACTTTACGCTGGTATGTCGTGACCTTTCCGAGATCGGCACGTTTGCGAAAGTGAACAACGCGCAATATCGATTGCTCAAGGCGCACACTCCCGGCAGCTACACGTTTATTTTGCAAGCCACGCGCGAACTCCCGCGCCGCATAGCACATCCGAAACGCGCCACCATCGGGGTACGGGTGCCCGAGCACGTTGCTGCGCAGGCACTGTTGGCGGAACTCGATGAACCCCTGCTATCCTCAACGCTGATGCTGCCAAACGACATCGAACCGCTGAATGACGCCGATGAAATTCGCCGCAAACTAAATCATCAGGTTGATCTGATTCTGGACGGCGGCGCGTGCGGGGTGGTACCCACCACGATAATTGATTTGTCCGGCGATGAACCCATGTTGGTCAGGCAAGGCAAGGGCGACTCAACCGTGTTTGGATTTTAAGGCATTTCCTGCGCGATCATTCTGGTTGATCTTGCTGCTTTAAGCGTCAGTCCGCCTGATTTATTCAATCGTATCCGCCAAACTTATTTTCAAAAATTACGCCGAAAACATGGACCCAAATATCATTCAAAAAATTGCCGTATACGCCATCCCGCTCATCTTCGCGATTACGTTGCACGAAGCCGCTCACGCCTACGCCGCGCGCTATTTCGGCGACAACACGGCGTATTTGATGGGCCGTATGACTCTGAACCCAATCAAACATATCGACCCAATCTGGACCATTGCAGTGCCCTTGCTCACGCTTTTCTTGGGTGGGTTTATCTTCGGGGCGGCCAAACCGGTACCGGTTAATTTTGGCGCGCTGCGTAACCCAAAACGAGATTCGATCTGGGTTGCCGCTGCGGGCCCGTTGGCAAATTTAGCCATGATGCTAATGTGGGCTTTGGTCGCTACCATCGCGCAGAGCATGCCCGATTCAGTTCCGATGCTGTTTTTGTCTTATGTCGGCCAAGCGGGCATTTTGGTCAACGCGCTCCTGATGATTTTTAACTTGTTTCCTTTACTGCCGCTGGATGGTGGACGAATCATAGCCGGGCTGTTGCCTAATAATTTGGCCTATCAATATTCGAAGATTGAGCCGTATGGCATGTTCATACTGATCGGCTTACTCCTAACCGGGGTGTTTGGCAAATTCTTAGGGCCGCTGGTAGACATCAGCATGAAAACCGTATACTCTTTGTTCGGAATAGTATAAAAACAGCGTTGTAATCCGCCTCCCGGCGATGACTGAACGACGCTTGAACACAAAGTTCGCAAGAGTTCTGCAATGAGAAGATCCGTTGCACGCGACATGGATATCTTTATTTCCATCTCAACAACACTTGGCACCTTCGACTAAACGTCCACTTAGTTTATTTAATCAATTATTGGCACTCCACGCACCACGCAAAAATTTGCCTGTGTATGTGACTAAATGGGCTTGATCCCTCCGTATGTTTCCTGACCGCGTTTTATCTGGCATGCGCCCTACCGGGCGTCTGCATCTTGGCCATTATCACGGCGCATTAAAAAATTGGGCTAAGTTGCAGCACGAGCACCCGTGCTTCTTCTTTGTTGCAGACTGGCATGCGCTGACCACTCACTACGAAACGCCTGAGGTGATTGAGCAATACACCTACGATACCGTGACCGACTGGATTGCGGCCGGAATCGATCCTTCCCAAGCCACGTTGTTCGTGCAATCCAAAGTGCCGCAGCATGCTGAACTGACCCTGCTGCTGTCATTTTTTACGCCAATTTCTTGGCTGGAGCGCGTGCCTACCTACAAAGATCAGGTGGAAAAACAAGCGCAGTATGGGCGCGATTTAACCACCTACGGATTCCTCGGCTATCCGCTGATGCAGGCGGCCGACATTTTGATTTATCGTGCGAATAGCGTGCCCGTCGGTGAAGACCAAGTCTCGCATATCGAACTTACCCGCGAGATTGCGCGCCGCTTTAATCATTTGTTTGGTCGCGAAAAAGGCTTTGAAGAAAAAGCCGAAGCGGCCATCAAAAAATTGGGCTCCAAAAAAGCCAAGCTTTATAATGAATTGCGCACCAAATATCAACAGGATGGTGATGATGGCGCGCTTGAAGCCGCGCGTGATTTGTTGGGCGATGTGCAAAATCTTTCGATGGGCGACCGCGAGCGATTATTTGGTTTCCTAGAAGGTGGCGGCAAAGTAATCCTGCCGGAACCACAGGCATCGCTGACACCGACCTCAAAACTGGTCGGCTTGGACGGACAAAAAATGTCCAAAAGTTACGGCAACACCATCGATATGCGCGACACGCCTGATGCGATCACAACCAAGGTTCGCCGGATGCCGACCGATCCTGCCCGCGTACGTCGTACCGATCCGGGCGACCCGGAAAAATGTCCGGTATGGACTCTGCATAAGGTGTACTCAGATCAAACGGTTCGCGATTGGGTGGTCGCAGGGTGCAAGAGCGCGGGCATCGGTTGCCTCGAATGCAAGCAGCCGGTGATCGACGCCATTATTGAAGAATTAAAACCGATGCGTGAGCGAGCCGCGCCGTTTGAAGAAGACCCCACATTAGTTAAAAATATTATTGCTGACGGCTGCGAAAAAGCACGCGATACAGCGGAAGAAACGATGCGCGACGTGCGCGATGCCATGGGATTGAATTACCGATGAAATTAGTTTGTTTAGCTTTAACAGCATCAGCGGCTATTGTGTTGTCCGCCTGTGCCACTACCGTCGCACCTCCAACAGCGCAATCTACTGCCCCGGCGCTATCACCCGCCTCCACTCCGGCGGCAACTATTGCACCCGCGATCGCACCGACCAAATTACCGGTGGGTAAGTCACAATTTGAATTCGTCGACCTCAAGGGCGACCCCACCCGCCCGATCAAGGTTTGGATGTTTGTGCCCGAATCCTGCAACACAAAATGCCCGCTGCAGGTGGTGATGCACGGCGTAAAAAGAGACGCCGAACAATATTTGGATGCTTGGGTAGCGTTTGCGAACGAGCATAAATTTGTGGTCGTCGCACCCGAGTTTAGCCGTCAATACTTTCCAAACGACGATGAGTACATCTTGGGCCGATCCACCACCGAGGCAAACCCGGCGAAATGGACTTTTGCCGTTCCTGAGCACCTGTTTGACGAATTAAAATCACGTTACGGCTTCGCTTCTGACACTTACCGCTTGTTTGGCCATTCTGCAGGCGGCCAGTTTGTACACCGCATGCATCTATTTATTCCACAGCACCGCGCAAGCCCGATTATCGCGGCAAACGCGGGTTGGTATACCGAGTCTGAATGGGGCCTATTATTTGCATCTAAGTTCCCCTACCCTTACACCACGATCGGCTCGCGAATTGATGAGGCGCGCACCAAAGTGGTTTTACATCGTCCCTTCATATTAATGCTGGGCGATGAAGATACCGACGAGAACGACCCGGCGCTCAATAAAAGCGCAGCCGCCAATCTGACTGGCTTGAACCGCTTTACGCGTGGTCGCCACTTTTACGAAAACGCGCAGCGCGCTTCGCAGCGACTGGACGTAAGATTTGCGTGGCAGCTACAGATCGTGCGCGGCGTTGCCCATAATCAATCTGCCATGGCAGCGGCGGCCGTCAAATTTATGTACCCTGATCAAAAAT
Source organism: Burkholderiales bacterium (assembly GCA_038236905.1). Taxonomy (GTDB): domain Bacteria; phylum Pseudomonadota; class Gammaproteobacteria; order Burkholderiales; family Usitatibacteraceae; genus UKL13-2. The sequence goes on along the minus strand of JBBRZG010000106.1, from coordinate 1,238 downwards.
GAGCACCGAGGAATGAGCATTGAGTTAACTGCTGAGCGCATCGCAGAAATCCAGTCGCAGCCATCGCTGGATATGCAGATGCCGATCGCGCGTATTCGCGGCGAGGTGATGACCGAAATGCCAACGGATTTGTTTATTCCGCCGGATGCGTTATCAGTCATCCTGGAGCAATTTGAAGGTCCGCTGGATTTATTGCTGTATTTAATTCGCAAACACTCGGTTGATATTCTCGATATCCCGATGGCAGAATTAACCCGCCAGTACATGAAATACATTGAAGCCATGAAAGATACCCAGCTCGAATTAGCGGGCGAATATTTATTGATGGCGGCGATGTTGATTGAAATCAAAACGCGCATGTTGTTGCCGCGTCCACCGAAAGAAAATGAAGCTGAGGTTTTGGACCCACGTGCAGAATTGGTGCGGCGTTTGCTTGAATATGAACAAATGAAAGCAGCAGCGCTCGCCATTGACGCGATGCCACGTAAAAACCGTGACTTTTCCATCGTTGATGTATTAGTCGAGCAGAGCTTGGTAAAGCGCGTGCCGACCGTGTTGGTTGCTGATTTGACAGAGGCCTGGAGGGTCATCCTGAATCGCGCAAAAGCCACCCAAAAGCACCGCGTTGGCCGCGAGGAACTTTCGGTGCGTGCGCACATGAGCCGTATTCTGAGGGTGCTAAGAGGTAAAGGCTTTCTGAAATTTGACGAACTATTCACCCCGGAAGAAGGCGTTGCCGTCGTGGTTGTAACGTTCCTCGCAGTGCTGGAAATGGCTCGCGAATCGCTTCTCGACATTACGCAGTCGTCGCCATTCGAGCCGATCTACGTGAGGCTTCGGCTCAGCAATGAAGACGGCGATGAAAATGGGGCACTCCACCTTGAACCGACCATTGCATAACGAACACTGAATACGCTTAGCACACTCAATAGGCCCGAGACGTGATTGCAGATGGATCAGCGTTGCTCAATAGACGTGATCGCAGAAGCCCACGCCTCGCATAGCCGCAAAAACAGCCAAAGCTATAAGCTCACCGCAGACCACAAATTCAAATTGCAGCGGGCGCAGGCAAATAACAATTTTAGTTTTTTATGCCCAATCCTTTTATCCCCTTTCATCCTTTTGTCCGTGCGGTATTCAAACAGCCGCACCATCGTTTTAGAAGTGATAAACAAGATGTCGAATGAACACACAAACTTAAACGAAACAGACCATCCGAATCAGGATGAAGCAGCGGC
>JBBRZG010000105.1:0-13337 GCA_038236905.1 Burkholderiales bacterium | reverse complement strand
TGGTCGCGAATAGCCGCCGATGCTAGGGTTTGAGGCTGAAAATTTGTTAGGGGCCATGGCGTAAATCCAGTGGCGAATCACCTTAGCAGCCCGGCAACGTCAGCCGCCTTGCCTGATACGTAGTGCGTCAGTGCTCAACATCGCTGAGCATAATATCGGTCAAGCGTTATAGCCACGCCATAAAGCCCAATCCGAACTAGGCCAATTCACACCATTGGCATGGAGCTGGCTTTCTGGCTACAACAAAGCAGTTTGATGAGGCCTTGGTTAAACTTAGAATCGCTGAATTGCTTCATCCCTTCTCATCCACCATCGGCACAAAGCTCGCGATATGTTGTTAAATACTTTCAACTAAAAAGTTTGTTTCGCGGGAGGTGTGTGTTTCGGGGAATGCAGTTGTCGCTGGCTCGCGACTTGTGTTGTTTTGTAAATGATCAATTTAGCTAAGTTTAGTGGGCTACTTTAAGGGGCTATAAATATGAACATTATCCGCACGCTTGTTCTGGGCATCGCGAGCTTCACAATTTTCGTTACCGAGTCTCAAGCTGATGCGCTAAACGCGGCTAAGATTGCTGATGCGCGCCAAATGTACGACGGCGTTATGCTGCCGGACGTTGCGGTCAATACGTTTGCCCATACCGAGAAGCTTTTCCCGGTTCGCGTGGTGCGCCGTGGCCCCGTGGTGCGGCCTTTGCCGACGAGTGCCAAGCCGCTGCCCGCCTTCAAATTCAATTCTGGCAACAAGACATATGACGTCTTTGATTACCTGGCGTTGAACAGGGTGGCGGGATTGTTGGTGATAAAGAACGGTGAGATCGTTGCAGAAGATTACGCACTCGGCATTGATAGCTCGACGCATTGGGTAAGCTTTTCCATTGCCAAATCTTTCGCATCGACATTGATTGGCGCCGCGATCCAGGATGGGTTTATAAAAGGCTTGGACGACACGGCAGCCCAGTATCTTCCGGAGTTGAGTGACAGCGCGTATGCCGGCGTGACCGTTCGAAATTTGTTGCAGATGGCGTCAGCTGTGCGCTGGGACGAAACTTACACCGATCCCAAATCAGACCGCCGCAAATTGCTTGATCGGCAGTTGACCAACACGCCCGGCAACGCACTTCGGTATATGCGCACACTGACCAAGGCGGGTTCACCTGGAACTATTTGGAACTACAACACCGGCGAAACGATTTTAGTCGGTGCGCTTCTCGAAGCGGCAACCAAGAAGCCCCTTGCGGACTATCTGTCCGAAAAAATATGGGCACCTTGGGGGATGGAGAGCGACGCGAATTGGTGGCTGGAATCGCCGAACGGGCTAGGTGTTGCTGGCAGTGGCCTGTTGGCGACCATGCGCGATTTTGGACGCTTCGGTTTATTCGTTCTCAACGACGGCGTAATAAATGGCAAGCGCGTCGTTCCCGAAGGATGGTTCGCTGAAGCAACAGGGCCCAAAATAATCGGCGGCAAGGCGGTGGACTACGGCTATTTTTGGTGGCCCATCCCTAAGGGGGATCCTATTCACAATGGTGCATACTAGGGGCTGGGAATTTTTGGGCAGTACATTTATATCAATCCACGCGAGCAGCTGGTGATTGTCGTGTTGAGCGCGAGTCCAAAGCCAACGGGTGCACGGGTCATAGCTGACATCGATTTCTTTGGGGCTGCCGCCAAATCACTGCAATAGTTTTGCCGGTGCCGAACCATCCTCCTATCGTTACTTGAAAAATATTTATAAATGGCTGTACATTTTGCGTCGCGACGCAGTCTAGTTAGCGGTAATACTGCAGCTACCGTAGCAAAACCCAAAGCGAGAATGAATCAATGTCTGAACTAATCCGCATCATCTACATTAGCCGTTCAACCTTCATGCCGACAAGGTCGTATAACACCATCGAACCGAATGTCGCGCGCATATTGGCAAAATCAAGAATTAATAACCGGCGTAACGGTCTGGTCGGCGTGCTCTATTTTGGGGACGGCTGTTTTTTTCAGTGCCTTGAGGGCGAGCATTCGGCTGTTGATGCATTGTATGCACGCCTGCAGTCAGATGACCGTCATAAAGACATCAAGCTGCTGTCGCGCGAGGCGGTCAGTGCGCTTAGTTATTCGGACTGGGCGATGAAGTTTGTTCCGCTGGAAAAGGAGATGACGCAGCTGCTGAGGGAAGGGGGCTTCAATAGCTTTGATCCTTACCGCTTCGACAAAGCGATGGTGCAGAAGGTGATGAATTTACTGCGCAAATCCAACGACCCGACCACGGCCGCCGAGCTTGAAACCTTGCTCCGGCAATCAACTTCATCACCAGCGGACGAAAAAGCGTCAGGCGCCCGCTGGCCGATTGCCGCTGCACTGGTGCTGGTCGCGATCGCTGCCGGGATATTCCTGCTACGTTGACCACCAACGCGTGATGCGCGTTTACGAGCAAAGATGTAATCGGCCTAACGATTAGGATTTATGCGTGTTAAAAAAACCTAAAAAATTACGTTGCCTGTTGCCAGACCTGAGCCGATTCCATATTGCCGATTAGCTAGGTATTCACATTGGCGTAACCGGCTCAGGCAGTTATCAACAACCGCTGCATGGCCGCGACCAATTCTTCGGCAGAGTTGGGTTTGAAAATAATCTCGGTTATTCCGGACGCCGCGGCCTCGACGCGCATCGCATCTGTGATGTATCCGGAGATGAGCGCCACCGGCACAGCGGGCCTGAGCGACAGCGCTTCTCTTAGCACATCAATACCGTTCACCCCCGGCATATTGTAGTCAGAGATGACAACATCGAAGTCCTGATCTGTGGCCCTCAGTAACGCCAGCGCCTTGTCAGCGGAGACAAACGCCGTGACCGCATGCCCGCGTCGCTCAAGCAAGCGGGTGACCAAGAAAACAAGTGCCTCGTCGTCATCAATGTAGAGCACACGGCATTTGGGTTCGAGCGCTGGTGCGCTTCCTGTTGGTGGTGTCGCGATTTCAGATACCGTGCGAAGCCCCGCTCGCGCGACCGGAAAGAACAAGTCAAAACGCGAACCAATACCTGGCGTGCTGTCGACCACGATCTTGCCCCCGTGCCGCGTGATAATGCCCTGCACCACGGCCAAGCCGAGCCCGGTTCCCTCACCGACCGGCTTGGTGGTGAAGAACGGTTCAAACAGATGCTGCAGCGTTTCAATATTCATGCCCGCGCCGTTGTCGATCACCGAGATCAAGACGCTCTGTTCTGCGCCGTCCACCGGGTGGGCGGTATCGCCGCCCGGTGCTGAACAGCCGCGTGCTGCGATGCGAATCTCACCCGCTTTCCCGCCCATCGCGTACGCAGCATTGGTGACCAGGTTCATCAGTACTTGATCGATTTGCACGCGGTCAGCGTCAATCAATGGCGTGTCATCTTCGAGGTCGAGGACAAGCGAGACTTGCGCCAAATGGGGGTCGCAGCAAGCGCGACATGTCCGCCAGCAACTGCTGGGGGCGTAGCGCTTGCCGGTTAGTGGGTTGTTTGCGGCTGAAGGCCAGAATTTGCTGGACCAGATCGCGCCCGCGCAAGCCTGCTTTCTCGATTTCGTCGAGCGACACCTGGACTGACGAATTCAATCCAGCGTCGCCTGCGGCAAGCCGCGTGTTGCCAAGAATGACGCCCAGTATGTTATTGAAATCGTGTGCAATGCCGCCGGCCAGTGTGCCGATCGCTTCATTCTTTTGCGCTTCGCGTACTTGCGATTCGAGCGACGCGCGCTGCGCGTCGGCCACGACCCGCGGGGTGACATCGACCTGAATACCGGCAACCCGGTAGGGTTTGCCTTCGATATCGGCGTAGAACCGACCTTTTGACCAGAGCCAATGGGTCGAGCCGTCCGGCCACATAGATCTGAACTCGACGTCATATTCGCCAAGGGTCGCCATCGCGGTCTGATAATGCTGGTCGACGCGAGCACGGTCGTCGGGATGGACGTGACGCAAGAAAGTATCGTAGCCCCACTCAGCGACCGCGCTATCGTAGCCAAAACAGCGGTCGTGCATCAACGAACGGCGCGCGACGTTGGTCCGCAAATCCATATCCCAATCGCCGATAGCAGCCGCATCCAGCGCGAATCGCAACCGTTCCTCGCTCTCGGCGGCGAGTTTCAAGGCGCGATCACGCTCGGCTTCGATCAGTCGCTGTTCAAGCAAACGGCTCGCAATGTCGGCCATTGCGGTGAGAAACGCTTGTTCGGATGGCGTCAATTGCCTTGCCATTGTATCCATTGCACATAACGTACCGATACGATGGCCGCTCACCGACAACGGGACGCCGGCGTACCAGCGTAGATGAGGCTCACCCGTTACGAGCGGATTTTTGCGAAAACGCGCATCCAAAAGTGTGTCTTGGACTTCGAATATCGACGGGTTGAGGATGGCGTGCGCGCAAAAGGCGTCTTCGCGGGCTGACGACACGAAAGTGCCCAAACCAACCGAGGGCCTCAACCATTGCCGGTCTGAATCAACCAACGATAATGACGACATGGGCACGTCAAGTTTGTTCGCTACGGCATTGACGATGGATTCAAAGACCGCATCAATCGGGCCGGAGATAATGTCTAATTGACTAAGGGCCGCGAGGCGCGCTGTTTCATCAGGAGGAATTGCGGCTGCGGACATCTGGGCGACTGCTCGAGTAAAAAACGATTTAACGACAAACTTATCGGAATACTTGAATCTAGCACAACAGACGTCGTCGCTGAAGTTAGATGTCGCTGCAAATGGAAATATGAAAGGGTTACCGACCTAGGAGGAGGCTCTAAGGGAAAATTTTTATCGGCACGGTAGCGGCGTCACCCGGCTAAGACTAAGCTGCTTACCGGCGCGGCTTCACCATTTGGTGTGATACCAGCAAGACGGGAATTAATCCTACCAGCACCATCGCGATGGCGGGCCATGCAGCCTCGGCGAGGCGTTCATCCTTGGCCAGCACATAGACTTGTACCGCTAGAGTGTCGAAATTAAACGGGCGCAATACTAGCGTGGCCGGAAGTTCCTTCATCACGTCAACAAACACCAGCAATGCCGCCGTCAGCAGGCTTCTACGCAGCAACGGCACATGGATTTGAGTCAAAACGGCGGTGCGCGTGGCACCGAGCGAGCGGGCGGCATCGTCCATCGCGGGGGTAATTTTAGTTAGGCCCGCTTCCACGCCATGCAGGCCAACAGCTAAAAAGCGAATCAGGTAGGCATAGACGAGAATGGCCATACTGCCGGTCAAAATCAGCCCTAATTTAATGTTCAGCCAGTCCCCCAACCACGCGTTGAGCGCATCTACCAACAAATGATCGAGCGCGACCACAGGGATCATCACGCCGACGGCGATGATGGTGCCGGGCACCGCATAGCCCATGCCGATGACGCGGTTTATCGCGCTGTTGAATGTAGTGCGGCCGCCGTTGCCACCAGCCCCGCTGCCGCTGCGGTTGGCCCGTGCGACATACGCTAACCATATTGCGATCGCCACACCGCATCCCGCAGTAATGGCGGCCAAACCCGCGCTGTTGGACACCAACTGGGCAAATCGGGCGGAAAATAACCCGGTCAAATTATCTTCTTGAAGCGCTAATCTGAGCAAAAGCAGGATCGGGACAACGAAGCCAAGCACCAACGGCAGGGCGCATGCCAGACCGGCACCCAACCCGGTTAAGCCCCGCAGTGGCGCGCGCACTCGCGCAGTACCGGTGCTTTGAAAGTAGCGAGACTGGCGGCGGCTAATGGATTCCAGCAACATCACCACCGCCACAAAGCTAAGCAAAATGGCGGAAAGTTTAGCCGCTGCGCCGCGATCACCGAGAGAAAACCATGCGTTAAAGATACCAGTGGTGAAGGTCTGAATCCCAAAATACGATACGGTGCCATAGTCTGCCAGCGTCTCCATCACCGCCAATGCCGACCCCGCCGCAATCGCCGGGCGCGCTAATGGCAACGATACTTTTAGAAACAGCTGCACACGTGAATAACCGAACGAGCTGCCCGCCTCGGACAAACTGCGGGACTGTTCCAAAAAAGCCACCCGCGCCAGCAGGTACACGTACGGATATAAAACGAACATCATCATCACCGCGCAGCCGGGCAAGGTACGAACATCTGGAAACCAATAGTCGGCCGGGCTTTGCCAATGAAATGCCTCGCGAAGCCACGCCTGTAGAGGCCCCGAATATTGCAGCGCATCGGTGTAGGCATAGGCCATAACGTACGCGGGCATCGCAAGTGGCAAAATTAATGCCCATTCAAGCGCCGCACGGCCCCGAAATTCAAAGTGGGCCGTCAGCCAGGCGGTGAGCGTGCCGATCAGCATCACGCCAAAAGCGACCAAGACCGCCAATACCAAGCTGGAAAAGACCAGATCGGGCAAGATCGTTGAAGTTATGTGTGTCCAGGCAGCCGAATTTTTCGCAAACAGGCTCGCCAACACCCCCGCTACCGGTAAGGCCAGCAGTAGGGCTAACAACAAAGGACCCAATGACCGTGGGGTCAGGGCAGCAGTGAGTTTCAAGCGCATGGCAATGGGCGGTGGGAAATAGGCAGTGGCTGGCGAATGCAGGCGATATGATAAAGGCAAACCTGCGCTCGCAGGCGGCAACGATGCGTCGGTCATCGAAAATACTGAATAGCAAAAAATGCACAAACAAAAGTAAATAAGTCCGCCTCAGCCAAGCTTAAAATCAGTTTTGTACCCAAACTTACGACAAATTAACCAATGACAGCCTGCCCGCCCGCAGAGAGTTGATGCGCCTAAAAAAATAATTGCGTTGTATTTGAAATTTTCTTTCAGTACACTAACCCGTTTTCAACTTTGGGGAGCATGGTTTTAGCCCTCCAGCATGTAGTTTTCAGATGTTCGTTTCAGGAGAAATCACGTTGGCCACTGCAAATAAAGCCAAGCCCTTGGCTAAAACTGGCGCCAAATCCAGTGCTGCATCCGCTGAAAAAAGCGCCCCCGCCGAAACTGTTTCCAAGGCAGCTTCAAAATCCTCGTCAAAGGATCGTTCCACCGATAGCGTAAAAAGCGGTGCCTTGATGTCAGAAGCCGATTTGATCAAGCAGGCCAAAACCGACTACATGTCGAAAGATCAGCTTAAATATTTCAAACATCAATTGCAGATGCTGGCCGCACAACTGCGTGAAAACGCCGGTGCCACGACTGAACATTTGCGTGAGCTCGCCGTTGCCCCTGATCCGGCAGACCGCGCGACGCTTGAGGAAGAACACGCACTTGAGTTGCGCGCCCGCGATCGCGAACGCAAACTGCTTAAGAAAGTAGAATCTGCGATTGTTCGTATCGATAGCGGCGATTACGGTTATTGCGAAGAAACCGGTGAGCCGATTGGCATCCAGCGTTTGATGGCGCGTCCCACCGCCACACTGACCATCGAAGCGCAAGAACGTCGTGAATTGAAACAAAAGATGTACGGCGAGTAAATTGAAAGCCTAGTACAGGCGCGGCGTTTGACACTAAAAGAGCCTGTTGAGCCCGTATTTGCTAGAGTTTCATTTCGTCATTAAAAAACCGTAGTCGCTGGCGTCGTTTCTGACGCAGCCGCTACGGTTTTTTTACTGGGAATCTTGTTCGGCCCGGTATGGTGGTGTTACTGGCTGCCGTTGGTGGAAATATCGGACTGCGAATCTCGCGTCGGCACGGGCACTGAGCGCTCGGTTTCTGTGTTCGGTGTGCCTGCCGCGCCGACCATTGCCTCGCCAGCATCCGCTAGCAGCCTGCGTGCCCCGTTGAAATGCTTTTCCCAATAGGGAATCTTCATATCAACGATCTCGACTTTTTTACCGCGCGAGGGCGCGTGAACAAAACTGTTGTTTCCCAAATAAATTCCCACATGGGAGTTTTTGCGCGAACGTGTATTGAAAAATACCAAATCGCCGGCGACCAATTGGCTTATCGCTACTACTTTTACACCTTGGGTCGCAATCGCCTCGGAATTACGGGGTAGGGTGTAATCGGCTATTTCTGAGAATACATGGCTCACAAAGCCTGAACAGTCAAATCCAGTCGCGGCACTGCTTCCGCCGTATTTGTACTTCACGCCGACCATCGATAACGCGTAGCTAAGGACTTCTGAAGCCTTATCCCCGGTCGACTTCAGCTTGGCCGACGTCAGACTCAAGTCTGGTTGCAACGTCGAGATTACGTCCGCAGCAGCGCTCTTCATTTTACCGAGGGAAGTCTCGTCGGCGTACGCAACTTGCGACGTAAAACCCAGCGCCAAACTGAAGCCCAGCGTCACAAAAAGCGACGAGATGCTGTAGACAAAAAATTTCATGGCCAAATGGTAACGTAATCCGAGGCATTTTGTTGCAATCACGTTTTTATGACCACGCTACATAGCAATTTACACAAGGCCTAGGCTTGACGACCTTCACCGCGTTAAAACTATTCGCGAGGTCCGCCAGCGCTGGTATTTAGGTTGGGCAACGTGTGTTGCGACGGATTACATTGGATTACGTGAGTTTGTGAAAACTTGTTTCGGACTTCACATGAGCCGCGCTTTTTCTGCGATAACCTAGGCTCACTCATTTAAAAAAATCGCCCGTCGCTAACACCAGTGCAAGTAGCAACGCCAGCACGTGTAGTCGTCCAAAACTACCGAACAAAGCGTTTTTCGTACCGATGTTAGCTGCAGGGAAAGCCCATGCATTCCACCGCTCCTGCCTCGCAGGTCATCAATAGTTCACCTCACACAACTCCGGTCAACATTGATCCGGCGCTGCTGTATCGTCGTCAAGTGCAGGAGGCCTACAGCTCGTTGCAGCTGTCTGCTTCCATCTCGCTGTTCGCGGCGGCGCTGACCCTACTCGTGCTGAGCAATACCGGCGATCTCAAATCGGGTCTGTATTGGTTCGCGTGTGCGATCGCTATTTTTGCTTTCCGGTTCAGCATCGCGAACCGGTTTCAACGTCTGCTCCAGGGGGACAAAAACGTTCCCCGTTCCAAGGCTTGGGAGCAACTGTTAATTGTTGGCAATGTTCTGGTTGGTCTGCAGTGGGGCGTGCTGGGAACATTTTTATTCAGCGCGGTCGATATGCACCGGCAGCTGTTCATCGTGCTGGTGATTGTGAGCTACGTCGGCAGTGCCATTGTGCCGTTTACGTCCCTCAAATGGGCGCATCCCGCGTTGGCGATCCCGGCTGCAGTGCCGCCCACGATCTATATCTTTTTTATGCTCGGTGGTGCCGCGTGGCTGTCTGGCACCATGGCATTATTTTTTATCGGCTGCATGCTCTATATGGGCTATCCCATGCACAAACGGGTGGTCGAACGATTGCGCTACGAGCTGGAAAATCAGGCACTGCTAGAACGTTTGAGCGCCTATAACAACGAGCTGGGCACTCAAAATAACGAACTCAAGACCCGTTCTGACGCAGTCGTTCGTTCTGAAGTGGAAGCGCGGCGTCAGGCCGACGTATTGGCCAGCCACGTCCAACAAACTCTACTGCCCGTCATCGCTTGCACGCCTGAATTTCACATCGTCGAATGGAACGACGCGGCCGAAGCGCTGCTCGGCTATCGAGGCGCAGAAGTGGTCGGCAACAGTATGCCGGAGCTGTTATTCCCGCCTGAACGGCATAGCAATGTGGGTCACTATTTGCAAAAACTGTTTCGTGATAAACAACCGACGATGATTGAGTTTCCGGCCGTCGCGCGCGATGGTCAGCAAATTCCGGTACGTTATTACGTCACGCCCATATTTGATGAGGATGGCATGGCCCTGCGCATTTCGGTGATCATTATTGAATCTTATGCCGAACTAGGCGTGCGGCGTCGCCGGGTGGCTGCCGCCAGCGCCGGGCTTTCGCCGGGTGGCCCGCAAACGACCGATCCAATCACCGGCAGCCCTGCCGCCAGCCCCGCCACCCGCCTTTAGCAAACTCTCAAGGCCATCGTTCTCGCCGCCAGGTTTAGCGCCGGGCCCAAACTTGCCATGATTCCTTGCCGGCAAATACCGGGATCGAATCGGCTGGCTTTATAATCTGAACACGAGTGAAGGCAGGCGATAGCAGCTCATCGAGCTCACCCGATTTCAACCCAAACGGCGGGCCTCTCGGGCTATCGTCCTCAACAAAAAACCCGATAAGTCGGCCCGCTTCGCCGCGCGCATTTAGCAGCGGCAACAGTTCCGTCACCCGCCTCGCCCAGTCGGCCCACATGGTTCTCGGTAGCGCGCACAAAAAAGCGCGCTCGTAAATCACCTCAAAATCCCCGGGCACGATAGTGTCACCAAAAAAATCCGCATGACGCACATGCGATGCGAGGGGACCCAACTGCGCGCGTGCCAGCGCGACCGCTGCGGGCGAAAAATCAATCGCGGTAGGCGCCCAACCGCAGTCGATAAAATGCTTTACTTCGTTTGCCGCACCACAGCCCGGAATCAGCACCTTGGGCGGCGCAGTTGGCGCGTATAAAACCGGCTGCGCGGCCAGATAATCGCGCAAACATTGCGGCACACTGCGCTGATCCCAAGGCGTGAAATTCGCATCAAAACGTACGTTCCAAAATTCCGGCGTGGCCGGATCGAGTTTCGCGAATTCAGGAGGCGTGGTCATATTCAATTATAAGTGCGGCTAAATACTTTCATTCCACTCATCATGCAAAATCGGGGGTTTATCAAATATTAGGCTTAGTTTGTCACAGTGTTTTTGACACTTGGCGTCGGTTCTATTAACGTCCACCCCTAGCCCTAACTTTAAACAAACCCAAAAACGAAAAAATGAAAAGACCACCCATTTTTGCATCCCGATTCACCTCCATTTTCGCCTCACTTTTGGTAGCTTCAATGCTATTCGGCTGTGGCGCTGGCGACGGCGGCCCCAACACCGCCAGTACGTCGAAAGCCACGCTGGATCTCAAGGCATGTCGTGTCAAAGGTATCGACAGCGAGGCTAAATGCGCCAAGCTGGATGTTTTTGAAAATCGTGAAACCAAGCAAGGCCGCAAAATTGCCCTCAATATTGTGGTGCTGCCGGCCTCGGCTAGGGTCAAGGAAAATGATCCGATTTTTTTATTCGCGGGCGGGCCGGGCCAGGCTGCGACCGAACTGGCGCAGCAAGCGCAGCAACTGCTGGGCGGCTTGAATGACAAGCGCGATATCGTTTTGATTGATCAGCGCGGCACCGGCAAATCAAATTTACTGAATTGCAAATTGCCCGATGACGATGCGCCCGGCATGTCGGATCCGGTGAAGCGCGACGCGCTCATTACGAAATTCACCACTGAATGCCGCGATGAATTGGCGAAAAGAGCCGATCTCACCCAATACACCACCACCATCGCCATGGCTGATTACGACGATGTGCGCGCCGCGTTGGGTATAGACAAAATAAATATGTTCGGCGTCTCTTACGGCAGCCGTTCTTCGATGGAATATTTGCGTCGTTATCCTCAGCACGTGCGCAGTGTGGTGATTGATGCGGTGGCGTCACCTTCAATGGCGCTGGCGATGGATTTTGCCGGTGATGCCGGAGCAGCTTATGAAAAAATGCTTGTTGATTGCGATGCCGATTTCGCGTGTAAAAAATCGTTCCCGAATTTGCGGGCAGATGTCGATGCGCTGCTAAAAAAACTGGCCGCAGCACCGGTCAAAGCGAACGTGACGGATGGCGTAACGGGCTTGAGCAAAGAAATCGAGATTGGTCGCGACTCGGTGCTGGGGGCGATTTTCTCGTCACTCTATGTTCCCGAGCTTGCGGCGGTATTGCCGCAGTCGCTGGCAAAAGCAAAGCAGGGCGATTACACACCGTTGTTTGGCCAGAACGCATTGTTCGGTGAAAGTATGGAAGACAGTATTTCCTACGGCATGCGGCTGTCAGTGATGTGCGCAGAGGACATTCCCCGCTACACGCCGGCCGACATCGCCAGCCAATCCGCACGCGTGCCGTTCGGGCGTTTGTTCGTCGACCAGATGGCGCTGTCGTGCGCGGTCTGGCCCAAAGGAACAATGCCACCAGATTTTACGGATCCGGTGAAATCAGCCGCACCCGTGTTGATTTTAAGCGGAGCCCTTGACCCCGTCACCCCGCCTGCCCACGCCGAGATCGTCAAGCAAGGTTTATCGAACGCGCTGCATTTGATCGCCCCAAACGGTGGGCATGGGGTTGCGTCACGTGGCTGTGCGCCGAAGCTAATCAAGAAATTTTATGAAACCGCAAGTGTGGCTGGTATTGATGGCGAGTGTCTCAAAAAACCACCGCGCCCCATGTTTTATGAGCCGCTGCGGGAAAAAACGAAAGCAGAAAAAATCGAGGAAAAGAAATGATTGAGGTACGAGATTTGAAAAAAACATTCGGCGATGTTCATGCCGTCAATGGGGTGAGTTTTACCGCGAAAAGTGGCGCGATTACGGGCCTGCTGGGGCCGAATGGTGCCGGCAAAACCACCACCATTCGGATGATCGGCACTCTGGTGTCGATTGATGGCGGCAGCGTTTCGGTGAACGGTTTTGACGCCGCGCGCGACCCAGAGATAGTACGCCAAACCTTGGGATTGCTCACCGATGCGCGTGGCCTGTACACGCGCATGACGGCCCGCGAAAACATTCGCTACTACGCCGATATGCGCGGCATTGATCGCGCAAAATCAGATCGCACGATTGCGCGATTCGCAGATTGGCTCGACATGGGCGAAATTCTGGACCGCCGCACCGAAGGTTTTTCACAAGGCGAACGCATGAAAGTCGCGATCACCCGCGCGTTGGTCCACGAACCCACGCATGTGATCCTAGACGAGCCCACCAACGGCCTCGATGTCATGACCACGCGCGCTTTGCGTGAACTCATCAAACGCCTGAAAGCAGAAGGCTGCACAGTCATGTTTTCGAGTCACATCATGCAAGAGGTGGCCGCACTCTGTGACGAAATCATCATCATTTCGCATGGCCGTGTTACTGCGCAGGGCACCACCGAAGAATTACTCGCCATGAGCGGAAAAGAGAACCTGGAAGATGCCTTCGTCGCGTTGGCTGAAATTGAAAATCATCATTTATCAACCGATACAAAAACACACACCGCAACGAACAACAATAAAGAGGCTGCATGATGGGGAAATCAGTGAATTTTTCAGCGGTATGGACGGTCTGGAAAAAAGAGCTGATCGACCATTTGCGTGACCGCCGCACGGTTTTGATGGTGTTTATGTTGTCGGTGCTGATGGGCCCGCTGCTGCTGGTGGGCTTGTCATATTTCATCTCAAACGTTGAAGAAAAGGCCGAGAAGAAAGAAGTGTTTATTGTCGGCGCAGCGAACGCGCGCGACAGCTCCGCGAATTCGTTGAACTGCCGACGAAAACAAGCCCAGAAAAACGGCGATGATGGCGATGAC
>JBBRZG010000104.1:0-13345 GCA_038236905.1 Burkholderiales bacterium | reverse complement strand
TAGCTGCTCGCAATGCCCAACATCCTGGTATCGCACTTGTGCTACAAGGGGGTGGCGCACGCGCGGCCTATCAGGTGGGCGTACTCAAAGCTTTATCTGAAATTTTGGGGCATCCCAAAGAAAACCCGTTCCCGATCATTACCGGCACATCGGCAGGCGCAATCAACGCCGGGTTATTAGCATCGCACGCCGATAATTTTGCAGAAGGGGTGGCATCGCTGGTTGATGTGTGGACGAAATTCTCGCCCGACCAGGTTTACCGCACCGATCTACCCGGTGTGCTGCGCAACAGCGGCAAATGGCTGACAGCATTTTTGTTCGGGGCATTCAAAAAAACCGACCGGGAAAACAACAAAATCTCCTTGTTTGATAATTCACCGCTCGCCAAAATGATTGTGAGTCATGTCGATTTGGCGCGCATCGCCGGGCATATCGAATCGGGCGTCCTGCGTGCGATTTCGGTCACAGCGTCTGGGTATACGTCGGGGCAAAACTGCGCATTTTTTCAGGCGCACCCGGAAGTGCAGGGCTGGCGGCGGTCCCAGCGCGTTGGTATTCGCGTGAGCCAATTGCGGGTTGACCATTTAATGGCGTCCGCCGCGATTCCGTTCGCGTTTCCGGCGGTTAAAATCAATCGCGAATATTTTGGTGATGGCTCGATTCGCCAAATGGCACCGGTCAGCCCGGCACTGCATTTGGGTGCAGAACGTGTGTTCATTATTGGCACTGCTAAGCTCACTAAAAAAATTGATGATCGGATAGAAGACGGTGTTTATCCATCGCTGGCCGCGATTGCGGGCCACGCGATGGCGAGTATTTTTCTGGACTCGCTTGCTGTGGATGTCGAGCTTTTGCAGCGCATGAACGCCACGCTGAAATATGTGGATCGTGACCGCCTGAAAGCGTCTGGGGGCAATCTGCATCACGTAGACGTGTGCATTGCATGTCCAAATGAACCGCTAGAAAAAATTGCCCATCAACACGTCAGCGATCTACCCGCCACGATACGATTCCTGATGCGCAGCATCGGTGCTATGCGTAAAGGCGGTGCGACGCTTGCCAGCTATATGCTGTTCGATTACCGCTATTGCAGCGCCCTGATCGATGTCGGCTACAACGACCTTATGGCGCGTCGCGAAGAAATTCAGATTTTCTTTGATGCCGATATTTGCCCTCTGCCCACGCTCATTCCGGTATCGACGTTCGATCCGGGAAGGACGGTGCAGTTTGGGGTTTAGGTCTCGACTGCAAAAGGGCGCGGGTCATTTATGATTAGTTTTGCGCATAGAAACTATTCGATATACATTAGCCGATTCGGTATGCCGAATAGTTTGTACATTCTGCCTGCCAGTTTTTGCCATCTTATTCATCAAACGTTCGCTTGGAAAGAAAGAAATGTTCTGTTGAATACGGCAAATGCTGGTTTGCCGTTCCTACACAATGTGTTGCACAATCGTCTGTTGGTGTTTACCCGTCAACGCAAACTTTCCTAACGGGGATTTGCGTTTTATTTCACTTAGCGACATCGCGGCTCAAAAGGCTCGATGAACAAGGAGATTCGCTTTGAAAGAACCTATTTTTAGTGCTGTTTCAGGCTTATTTAGTGACCTGAAGTCTAGAACACAGCGCCCGGCCTTACGCATTTCCTCTGCGTTGATCATCGCAGTTGCCTCTTTTTCCATTTCAACAGGCGTGCAATCAAAGCCTGTTTCAGCCAAGCTTGGCAACGGTCTGGGTGAAATTTACGAAGCGTATCTTGCCAAGCAAGTTACTCCTCAAGAAACAGTGAGCAATTCTTTAACGGCGGCTTCGGCCGGTTATCAGGCCAACGCGGTGCAGGATAGTACGGGTCGGTTCATGGTAACGCTGCATTTGAACGGACAACTTTCGGTTTCTGATGTTGAAGCTGCGCTTGGCCGGTCGGGTAAGTTCCAAGTGACCGGTCGTTCCAGTGCGTATCGCGCAGGCTTGGTAGAGGGCTGGCTGGATGTGAAGGATGCTGATGCTGTGTCGCGACTTCGCGGCATCAGCTCCGTCATCTTGTCATTAATTCCGCAAACCAACGTAGGCGCAACCACTCAGCAGGGCGTTGTCCAGCATCGTGTTGATAAAATTAGCCAAACCGGCGCTGGCATCACTATTGCAGCGATATCGGATAGCTATAACGTATCGTCAAATGCTATTAAAGAAGCTAACGATATCGCCTCAGGCGATCTACCCGGCGCTGGCAATCCGGCAGGTAACACGACCCCTGTGACCGTATTGCAGGACTTGGCGATGGGCACCGATGAGGGCCGCGCAATGTTGCAGGTGATCCATGACATGGCACCCAAAGCACGTTTGGGGTTTGCAACCGCAGGTTCGACCCAGCTTCAGTTCGCTGACAATATTCGTTCACTTGCCGCGCTACCAGGCGCCCCGCGCATCGTGCCGGGCTTTAAAGCAGATGTAATTGTTGATGACATTATCTTTTTGACCGAGCCGATGTTTTCAGATGGAATCGTGGCGCAGGGGGTAAATGATGTCACCGCAGCCGGTGTCCACTACTTTTCGTCGGCTGGTAATCGTGCGTCCACCAATGCTTATGCCGCCGATTTTCGGTTCATTGCAACCACCGATTCGCCGACCACCGGCTCCAACATCAATTTGACGAATGTACCCGCGGCGCTCTATGCAGGTGGTTTCCATAATTTTCGTTCAGACGGTACCCGCGATATTGCGCAAACGATCTCGCGGACGTCTGGTACTGGCCCGGGTAACAGCCGGTTAGTGTTCCAATGGGACGATCCGTTCGATAAGGTGACGCCGGGCACGCAGACTTATTTTCAAACTTTTAACTTTACGGGAACGCCCGCCACCGTTGATGCTTTCGTGAATGTAGCCGCGGGCACGCCAACGCGCATCGATGTTTTTGCCGCAGCAGGATCAGCTTTTGATGCCATTGTGACGATTACCGATCCGAACGGCGTCGTGCTAATTAACCAATACGATACGGGCACGGACGAGACGCTTTTCTTCACACCCACCGTTTCCGGAAATTATAAAGTTACCGTTGGAGCGTTTGGCGGCACATTAGGCAATTTCAGTGTTCAAGCGTTTGCCAACAGCCAAGTTGGAATCACAACAGATTTCAATGTCTTGTTTTTTGACATGAATGGCAATTACCTCACAGCCGTTGCTGCGAATAACTTCCAAACCAATCAACCGGTCGAGTTCACTTCAACGATTCCCTACCCAACGGGAGCGAGTTCGATTCAGATGGTAATTACTAGGGCCAATACCCCCGTCGGCCCTTCTGCCAGCCGCCTGCGCTATTTATTCTTTGACGGCAGCCAGGTTACGATTCCAGCGGAATATACGTCATATCAATATCCCGTTACTTATGGCCATAACACCGCCAAAAATGGCCACGGTGTCGCGGCTTATAGCGCGTTCCGTCCGAATATCCCCGAGAGCTTTTCATCGCCGGGGCCCGCGACGATTCTATTTGATGCCAGCGGTAATCGGCTGAGCGCGCCTGAAGTTCGGCAGAAACCGGATATCGCAGCGATGGATGGAGCCAATACTACTTTTTTTGGTGGGGATAGCGGCTCCGATGCCGATACATTCCCGAATTTTTTCGGTACAAGTTGCGCCGCACCCAACGCGGCTGCGATAGCCGCGTTGGTGCTACAGGCATACGGCGGACCCGGCTCACTCACGGTTGCCCAAATGAAGACGCTGCTGCAAAAGAGCACGTTCCCCCATGACCTCGATCCGTACCAGTCAAAGGCCGTGATTCAAACCACGGGTGGTGTGCTGACTATTAATGTCAATGCTGATAGCAGCAATACCAGCGCGGCTTATCCTAGCGGGCCGCTCGATTTGCGGGTGATTGACGTCAGCTATTCAGGCACTGGCTCTATCGCATCGTTGACCATAAATGCACAGGCGGGCAACAACACGGGCGGCAATGTTAATGCCAATATTGTGGGCCTCGCGTTTGATACGCGTCCTGCGGCTTCAGGTGGATTACCGTTCACACTCGGCACGCTTACCGGCCTTGCGTCAACCGACATTACGCCGACCTTCTCGGTTCAACCACCAGCTCCGTCAGTGGCAGGTCAGTTCTCGGTATTGACGCTGGCGTTTACACCCGACAGTTTTTCAGGTGGGCGCGGTTTCACGTTTAACGTTGACCGTGATGAACAGACCACGTCAAGCCTGACGGCTGGCGCGACTGCGGGTGGCAATTCGGCCGATTTGTGGGGCAGAAATGTATCGCTACCGTCAGGGGACTTGGCGGCAGGTGGCGTGACTGTTACGGGCACGATGAAAGATGGGACCACTTTCTCTGGCGTGTTTGTCAATAACGTGGGCGCGGGCTACTCGCCGCTGGATGGATATGGTTTTATCAATGCGCAGGTTGCGACGGCACGCATAGCAAAAGATAACGACCTTTCCGGTGACGGAAAGGGCGACATTATTATTCAGTCTAATAATGGCACCACCGCTGGATGGCTAATGGACGGTCTTTCGATCAGCACCACTGGTAGTCTGTTGGTAAACGAGCCTGGTTGGGCAGTTACCCACACTGCCGATTTCAATGGCGACGGCAAAGTCGACATTCTCTGGCGCAACACGGATGGTCGAATTGCCATGTGGCTCATGAGCGGCACGACCTTCCTCAGCGGTGCCGGCTTACTTGAAGGTAACTCTGGCTGGAGTGTTACCCACGTTGCCGACTTCAATGGTGACGGTAAAGCCGACATCCTCTACCGTCATACTGACGGTAGGATTGCCCTGTGGCTTATGGACGGCACCAACCTTATCAGTGGTGCAGGCCTGCTTGATGCCAACTCCGGCTGGAGCGTTACTAACACGGGTGACTTCAACGGTGACGGGAAAGCTGACATCCTGTACCGCCACACTGATGGCAGAATCGCCATGTGGCTCATGAACGGTGCTACCTTGCTAAGCGGTGCAGGTCTGCTTGAAGCAAATTCCGGCTGGAACGTGACGCACGTAGCTGACTTCAGCGGTGATGGCAAAGCCGACATCCTCTACCGCAATACGGATGGTCGCATCGCCATGTGGTTGATGGACGGCACCACCTTGGTTAGCGGTGCAGGTTTACTCGAAGCGGCGTCTGGCTGGAGCGTTACCCATGTTGGCGACTTCAACGGCGATGGCAAGTCAGACATTCTCTATCGAAAAACGGATGGCCATATTGCAATGTGGTTGATGAACGGCACCACTCTGGTGAGCGGCGCAGGTCTACTCGAAGCAGCAACTGGTTGGAGCGTAGCGCAAGTTAGCGACTTTAACGGCGATGGGAAGTCTGACATCCTCTATCAGAACACGGATGGTCGTATTGCGGTCTGGCTTATGAATGGAACGGCACTTAGCAGCGGTGCTGGTCTGACCGGACCCGGAACCTTGCGAGTGGTGCCTTGAACTTATAACGAGTCTGGGATGTTGTCGGGACAAGATGATAGAATCATCATGATGTTAATTGATGTGAACCAGTTTAACTGCCTCATCAGGAATAATATTCGTGAGATTCCAATGTCTCCATTAAATTTGACACGCCGAGTTGTCGACTCGGCCATTAGGCGTAATCAAAGTGAATGGTTTTAATTAAAAACGTCAGCGAAACTAAAAATTCGTTGACGTTTTTCTTTTCTCAAACGAATTTGACAACGTTGCTTTCAAGAAACTATCGAAGCTAGCGCGTTACCGACTGATTTTCGAAAGTACCCAGTCTGCAGTTTTTGATGCCCCCAACACATCGCAGTCAAACCGTTCCTTCATGCTGCGCTTCAAGCCCAGAACAGCGTTGTCCTTGCTGATGAGTGCCGCAGCGCGGGCATGCGCGGCAAGTTCTAAAAATTTCTGATCATCGCTATCACGACAACGCGGCACTTGGCCGAGCATAGACTCACGCTCCGTTATGATGTGCGCAAAGCTCAGGTATTGATTGAGTGCTGCCGTTTGTGCTGCTTGGTCGAGCTTAAATGTGGGGTAGGCTAGTACGCGAATCAGCTCGTCAATACAGGCTTGATTACTGGCGATCACGACCTCGCGTGCGTTTATCGCGGCCATCAATTCCGGCATGCCGCCATCCTCAAATACCAGCCAATCGAGCACGATGTTGGTATCGAGCACGACGATCGGCTTGCTGGCGCAACCTGTCACGCAACTTCGCCCGCAGCAACAGCAGACGACCATGCCCACTGGAAATTGAACCCCCCTAAATGCCCTGTCACGTCCACGACTTCGCCGATAAAGTACAGGCCTTTTACTGACGTTACTTCCATTGTTTTAGAAGAAAGTTGACGGGTATCCACACCGCCCAGGGTAACTTCTGCTTTGTTGTAACCGAGCGTTCCCGAGGGCCTGACGGCCCATGATTCAAGGGCCGCAATCGAGTCTGCGTAAGCTCGATCGGAAAACTGATTATTCGGCTTTAACAGTGCATGCGCCTCGCTCCATTGTTGCGCAAAACGCTTCGGCAGTATTTCGCTCAAGACATTATTAAACTGCGCTTTGCTGGCGCGTGACTCGCTCAGCCACGTGGCCTGGCTTGATGCCGGAATCAGGTTGATATGAATTGGATCTTTCGGGTCGCCATCCTGCCAGTATGACGATATTTGCAAAATCGCCGGGCCAGAGATACCGCGATGCGTGAGCAACACAGCTTCACGAAATCGCCCGCCGTTACAGCTGACTTCGGCATCCAGCGACAAGCCTGAAAGGTCACCAAAACGCTCCAGCGTTTGTGGATCAAAGCTGAGCGGCACCAGCGCTGGGCGCGGGGTGATGACGTTCAAACCAAATTGTTCGGCAATCTTGTAGCCAAAAGGCGTGGCGCCAATTTTCGGTACGGCGAGGCCGCCGGTGGCAACGACAAGCGAAGCAGCGGAGAAATTGCCTTGGCTCGTTTGAATTGAGAACGCGCCGTTTTCGCGCAATACCGCATCTACACCGCACGGCATTTTCCAATGCACGTGGCCACGATCACATTCGATTTTTAGCATCTGAATAATATCGGTCGCGCTCTCGTCGCAAAATAGCTGGCCCAGCATTTTCTCGTGATATTTGATGCGATGCGATCCGACCATTTTGACGAAATCGCGTGGGGTGTAGCGGGCGAGGGCGGACCGGCAGAAATGCGGGTTTTGCGATAAAAAGTTTTCCGGCTGGGTGTGCATGTTGGTGAAATTACAGCGCCCGCCGCCCGAGATGCGTATTTTTTCGCCCAGCTTGTGATAGTGATCGATCAACAAAACCTTGCGTCCGCGCTGACCTGCGACCGCCGCACACATCATGCCCGCCGCTCCCGCACCGATGACGATCACATCAAATTTTTCGTTCATTTTTCAGTGTGTTGAAAAGTTAATTTCATTTTGCAATGAACGCTTATCTTCGTTTATTTGCGCGTCGTTGGGGCGCGAACGCGCCTTTGTCAACTGGATTGAAGGTTGGGAATACGGGAAAGTCAGCTGGGGAAAACGTGCTTCGAACAGAAATTTTACGCGCGTGAATGCTCGTTAAAATTTGAAAAAGACTCTACGCAGCCATATTCTCAAACGGGCATTCAGCGCTAGCGCGGTTGGCGGAAATCCAATTCCGCAGCTACATCCTAAAAACACCGTATTCTGTTTTCTCAATCGGCGCATTCATCGCCGCCGATATTCCCAATCCCAATACCGTCCTCGTATCTTTCGGGTCAATCACACCGTCATCCCACAGCCGCGCGGTGGCGTAATAAGGATTACCCTGATCTTCATATTGCTGGCGAATCGGTGCTTTGAACGCTTCTTCTTCGTCTGCCGTCCAAGCACCGCCTTTGGCTTCGATGCCATCGCGTTTTACGGTGGCCAGCACGGATGCTGCCTGTTCCCCGCCCATCACTGAAATGCGCGTATTTGGCCAGGTCCATAAAAAGCGCGGGTTAAACGCCCGTCCACACATCCCGTAATTTCCCGCGCCAAATGAGCCACCGATCAGTACCGTGAATTTCGGCACTTTCGCGCATGACACGGCAGTGACCATCTTCGCGCCGTCTTTGGCAATGCCGCCGGTTTCATATTTTTTTCCGACCATAAATCCAGTGATGTTCTGCAAAAATATCAGTGGCGTGCCGCGCTGGTTGCATAGCTCAATAAAATGCGCGCCTTTCAACGCAGACTCCGAAAACAAGATGCCGTTGTTGGCGATGATGCCCACCGGATGACCCCAGATGTGCGCGAAGCCGCACACCAATGTGGTGCCATACAGCGCCTTGAATTCATGAAAGTCCGAACCATCCACAATGCGCGCGATCACTTCACGAATATCGAACGGTTGCTTGGTGTCTTTAGGAATCACGCCGTAGAGTTCTTCGGCCGCGTATTTTGGTTCAACCGAATCTTGCATCGCCACATCGGGCGATTTTTTGCGATTCAGGTGCGATACGATTTCGCGGGCGATACCAAGCGCGTGTTTATCATTTTCCGCCAGATGATCAGTCACACCCGAGGTGCGTGAGTGCACATCACCGCCGCCTAGCTCTTCAGCAGTGACCACTTCGCCGGTTGCTGCTTTTACCAACGGCGGGCCGCCCAAAAATATCGTGCCCTGATTTCTGACGATGATCGATTCATCGCACATCGCGGGCACATACGCGCCGCCCGCCGTGCACGAACCCATCACGCAGGCGATTTGCGGAATACCTTTGGCGGACAAATTCGCCTGATTGTAAAAAATGCGACCAAAGTGTTCTTTGTCGGGGAACACCTCGTCTTGCAACGGCAAAAATGCACCACCGGAATCGACCAGATAAACACAGGGCAAATTGTTTTGCATCGCCACTTCCTGCGCGCGCAAATGCTTTTTTACCGTCAGCGGATAGTAGGTTCCGCCTTTGACGGTGGCGTCATTGGCAACAATCACCACCTCTTGGCCAGACACACGACCGATGCCGGTAATCACACCTGCGGCGGGTGCGTCATGGCCCGTTTTGCCATACACGCCCCAAGCCGCCAACGGCGAGAATTCGAGGAACGGTGAGCCTTGGTCTAGCAGCGCTTTTACCCGATCACGAGGCAGCAATTTGCCACGTGCCACGTGCTTGGCATTTGCATCGGCGCCGCCGCCCTCGGCTACTTTGCTGGTGTGCTTGTTGAGTTCATCCACCAAAGTAAGCATGTGCGCCGCGTTAGCGGTGAAGGCGGGGGAGAGTGGGTCTAGTTTTGATTTAAGTTGGGGCATTTGAGTTTAATTTTATTTGATATTTGGTGAGGTGCTTGTCGGGTAGCCTGCGGCAACCCGAGCTACGGGCGCGGTGGTTGGTAGGTCAGGTTGCCGCAGGCTACCTGACATTTGTTACTCAAAATTCATACCGGCTATTTGCAAGGGGACCGAGGCAGCGCCCCAATTTTCTTCATACACACTTCTTTCAACATAAGCATTAAACGATGAAAATGCATATTGGCTGGGCGCCTTCACCATGCCATGCTTAACTGGATTGTAATGAATGTAATCAAGATGTCGATTGAGATCATGTTGATTTCGAATAATGTGATCCCAAAAACGTGGCTGCCATGCGCGCTGAAACATACATTGGCGGGCAAAACGCAGCTTGATCGACTGCATGATTTTGGAAAGCTCATCGTGATCTGGGCGCAGCAATAAATGAATATGATCGTCCATCAATACGTAACCGAGCATTTTGAAGGCATGGATTTCTTGCACTGTGCGAATGATGTCGAGCAAAAGCTGTTTGTTTTGCACTGAACGCAATAGCGGTTGACGATTTATTGTAACTGCCGTCACGAGCACGGGTGAACCGTTTAACGGACAGCGGCGAATATTCGTCATGCAGAAATGTCGGGTAGCCTGCGGCAACCCGACCTACGGGCGCGGCGGTTGGTGGGTGAGGTTGCCAAAGGGTACCTGACGAGATTGGCAATCTGCTCAGTCAAAAAAAGCCAGTCACCATTCGCGCCCCAAACTTGTAGGCCTTCGACGTTCGCGGGCTCGTGCGACCAAGCAAAGTTTTCCCAGTATTGCAGCGACTCAACGCTGTACGATGCGTCGACTATGTCGATTGTGAAGGTCATGTCGTCGCTGCGCAGCATAAGGCGAATCTCCATCAGCAGGCCAATCCTCGCTTTGGACCATAAGCTGCATTGGTGCCCGCTACGCGCATAGATCACGCCAAGGTTGGTATGATCTTGCCGCCAGCGCGAGTGCTGTTCGAGTGCGCCTTTCGATGAGCAACGTGTTACGGACGAGGAAGCGGGCAAGTTTTTCTTGTCAATCGCACCAAGCGCTTCAGCATCCATCGTGTTGGTCGCAGGCACGGTGAATTAATTATTCAGTGAGGCTGCGCGCAATCACCATCCGCTGGACTTCACTCGTGCCTTCATAAATCTGGGTAATCCGCGCGTCGCGGTAGTAACGCTCGACCGGATAATCTTCCAAGTAACCATAACCACCATGAATCTGAATTGCTTTTGAGCAAACCCATTCAGCGAGCTCCGACGCATATAACTTCGCTTGCGACGCTTCGCTCAAACACGGCATGCCCTCGGTGCGCATGCGGGCCGCGTGGAGGATGAGCATGCGCGCGGCATTGATGCGGGTGTGCATGTCGGCGAGCATATTGGCGATCGACTGGTGCTCGCTAATTTTCTTGCCAAATTGGATGCGGTCTTTTGAATAGGTGACGGCTGCATCAAGTGCGGCACGCGCGATGCCGAGTGCTTGCGCGGCGATGCCGATGCGGCCGCCCTCGAGGTTTGATAACGCGATCGCCAGCCCTTTGCCACGCGGGCCGAGTAACTGGGCCTCGTCGATTTTGCAGTTGTCCAAAATAATGGCGCAGGTGTCGGAAGCGCGGATGCCGAGTTTGTGTTCTGGACGCTGGACGTTGAAGCCCGGCGTGTCGGTCGGCACGATGAAGCAGGAAAGTCCTTTTTTACCGAGCTCAGGATCGGTCACCGCGAACACCATCGCGAGTTTGGCGCGCTTGCCGTTGGTGACGAACTGTTTGTTGCCGTTCAGCACCCACTGCCCGTTCACGAGTTTGGCGGTGGTCTTTAAATTATTGGCTTCAGAGCCTGCTTGCGGCTCGGTTAAACAAAAGCAGCCAATTTTTTTTCCCGCAGCTAAATCCGGCAAATACGCGCGCTTTTGCGCTTCAGTTCCCCACGCCAGAATCGGCCCGCAACCGACAGAGTTATGCACGCTCATCAGCGTCGAAGTTGACGCGTCCCCGGCGGCGACTTCTTCTTCGGCCAGCGCATAGGCGACGTAATCAGAATAGCTGCCGCCGTATTCTTCCGGCACCATCATGCCCAGCAGTCCGAGCTCACCCATCTGCGCCACCGTCGCATCAGGAATCCACTTGTCGCGCTCCCATTGCGCCGCATGGGGTGCTAATTCGTTTTGGGCGAATTCGCGTGCCATGTCGCGAATCATGCGTTGCTCTTCGGTGTAGAAATGAGACATGGAATCGGTGGCTGTTTTCATGAGCATGGTGTGCTCCTTGGAATATTTATTGGTCAGACGCTATTTTGTAGCGTCGTCGATTTTTTTCGCATTTTCAGCGGCTAGGTCGTCCACGGTTTTTTGCATTTCTTTGGTTTTATCGAGCGCTTTTATCGGCTCGCCATAAACCGGATTGTCGCGGACCATCTTTTCAGCGGCGGCTTTTTCGGCCTGCGTTTGTTCGATGGTTTTTGGTTTGTCTTCGACTTTCTTCGAGCATGCAGCCATCGTTAATACGATGCATATCAGCAGCGATATTTTACCCATCGCTACCACGCAATTTCCTCGCCGGTGTAGTTGAAAAACCCCCCGTTGCTTTTCTTCGTCGCACCTGCGATAACTTTACGCATACCGGTGATGCTCACTTCCGGTGTGATATCCGCACCTTCGCCGCCCATGTCCGTCTGCACCCAGCCAGGATGCATCACAAACGCGGTTATGTCCTTTGACGCATATTCGAGCGAGGCCGCTTTGACTGTGGCATTAAGCGCGGCTTTGCTCGCACGATAGGTGACGCCAAACGGGCCGCTCATGGCACCAATTGAACCCATCATGCTGGAGACGAATGCAAACGTGCCTTTGCTTTTAATCAATCGCGGCGCAACGATTGGAATCATTTGCATGGCACCGAATACATTGGCATGCATGACACTATCAAAATCTTTCAATGATGCGGGAGCGGTTACTGAAGCTTCACGCGGGCCATAAACGCCTGCGTTATAGATCGCCACGTCGAGTGAGCGTTTCCCCAGCGATTCAGTAAATGCCGCGATTGAAGCTGGGTCGGTTGTATCAAGCACGATGGCTTCAGCCCCCAGCGCCGCGAGTTTCTTGCCGTCCACGGCGCGACGATGGGTCGCGATAACCTCGCAGCCGTCGTGACGATATTGGCGGACAAATTCCAGCCCGAGGCCGCGTGATGCGCCGATGATGAGGATGGTTTTCAAGGTTATTCCTATTTAGTAAGTCGACGGAAAGCGAAGCCCCGCCACTAGAGCGCGCCTTAAAGCAAAAATGCTTGGGAAGCCGCTCCAGTGCTAGTGTTTCAAACCTAAATAATCTCTACCGCCAGTGCAGTTGCCTCACCGCCGCCAATACAAAGCGAGGCGATGCCGCGCTTGCCGCCGCGCGCTTTCAAGGCATGGATCAGCGTCACGATCAGCCGCGCGCCGGAGGCGCCAATCGGATGACCGAGCGCACATGCGCCGCCGTTCACATTGACTTTTTCGTGCGGCAAATTCAGATCTTTCATCGCCGCCATCGTCACCACCGCGAAGGCTTCATTGATTTCATACAGATCAACATTGTCCGGGCCCCAGCCCAGTTTTTTATGCAGCTTGTCGATCGCACCGACCGGTGCCGTGGTGAACCACTCCGGCTCGTGTGCGTTCGAGGCTTGGCCGACGATGCGCGCGAGCGGCGTGATGCCTTTGGCTTTTGCGTCCGATTCTTTCATCAGAATCAGGATGGCTGCACCATCAGAAATCGATGATGAGGTCGCTGCCGTGACCGTGCCGTCTTTATTGAAAGCAGGGCGCAACGCGGCAATTTTTTCAGGCTTGCACAAGCCGGGCGGCTCATCGGTGGCCAGAATAGTGTCGCCACCCTTACCAGAAACAGTCACACCCGCGATCTCGTCTTTGAATGCGCCGCTGGCCACGGCAGCCTGCGCACGCTTCACGCTTTCGGTCGCGAATGCGTCCTGCATCTCGCGGGTGAAGCCATATTTCGCGGCGGTCGCGTCGGCAAAAATGCCCATCGATTTGCCGTCATAAGCATTTTCCAAACCATCAAACGCCATATGATCAAGCGCCTTGAAATGGCCGTA
>JBBRZG010000103.1:0-14004 GCA_038236905.1 Burkholderiales bacterium | reverse complement strand
GCGAGTTTCAATCCTTTGAAGCACGGCGATGTGATCGGCACGCGCCATGATGGCAGCGTGCTGACAGCGCCACACGATGGGTTTATTTTGTTTCCGGACGCAGGTGCCAAGCCCGGTAATGAATGGTTTTATTTGGCAAAAACGGTGGCAGAGATTTAACTACCGGAGCAGCCTCTTCACTGTCGAGAATTGTTGTCGGTAGTTGTTGCGGCGGGTTGCTGCTGTGTGATGCAGTGAATATTCCCGCCACCCAATAAAATCTCGCGACCCAGCACCATCACCACTTCACGCCCGGGGAAACATCGCTTAAGAATGGCTTCTGCTGCCGCGTCGTTGGGCTCGCCAAATGCTGGCGCGATAATGCCGCCATTGACGATCAGAAAATTCACATACGAGCCCGCCAGCCGCATTGATGGATCGCGTGGCTGCGTACCGGCGACTGCTACAACACCTGCGCATTCGATCGCGGTCGCGTGCAGCGGGCCGGGAATCGGCATTTTGTGGATGATGAGTGTGCGGCCCTTCGCATCGGTCGCATTCGCGAGCACGCGCATTGCCGATTGGCAGCGAGGATAATTTGGATCTCCCGCATCGTCTGTCCACGCGAGCAACACTTCGCCGGGCCGCACGAAGCAACAAAAATTATCGACATGGCCATCGGTCTCATCGTTGAATAATCCCTGCGGCAACCAGATAACTTTCTCGATATTCAAATACTGGCTGAGCGTTTCTTCAATCGCGGCACGTGTCATATTCGGATTGCGATTTTTATTCAGCAAACATTCTTCGGTGGTGATGACCGTGCCTTCGCCATCCACATGAATCGAGCCGCCCTCGAGTACAAACCCATCCGCGCGATAACGTGGCAAGCGTTCAATATCTAAAATCTGCGCCGCAACCCGGTCATCGTTTGCCCACGGCGAATACAAGCCGCCATTCAGCCCACCCCACGCGTTGAATTCCCAATCAATGCCGCGCACTTCACCTTGGTGGTTCACGACAAAAGTCGGACCGGTATCACGCGCCCATGCGTCGTCTGTGGCCATCTCCACCACGCGAATTCGGGTGTCCTGCAGCATGGCGCGCGCCTGTGAATATTGCGCGGCTGACACACAAACGGTCACGGCTTCGAATCGCGAAATTGCCCGCGCGACCGCCGCAAACGCCGCCTGCGCGGGCGCTGCGTTCAGCCGCCAGTTGTCAGCCCGCTCGGGCCACACCATCCAGGTCCGCGTATGCAGTTCCCATTCAGCAGGCATCCTAAAGCCATCTGCCCGTGGGGTGGTTTTTAGCGATGTTGTTGTCAAGATTCCAGCTTGCCATCAAGTGTTTTTATCGCGCCATAAAGATTCGGGCGACGGTCGCGAAAGATGCCCCACGCGCTACGGATGTTTTCGAGCTCGTCTAGATCGAATGCGTGGATGACAACGCCGGATTCCGTTTCGTTGAGCTCAGCTACTTTTTTTCCAAACTGATCGGCGATAAAAGAAGAGCCATAAAAATTGATATGGGAATCTTGTTGGTCCTCGCGTCCGATCCGATTGCTAGCAATCAGCGGCATCACATTCGCGCCCGCATGACCCTGTTGCACGCGCTGCCAGTGATCGCGCGAACTGATGGTCGGGTCGTGCGGCTCGGTACCGATCGCGGTCGGGTAGAACAACAGTTCCGCGCCCTGCAAGGCCATCACCCGTGCGCACTCAGGGAACCACTGGTCCCAGCAAATGCCCACGCCGATGTTGGCGTAGCGCGTGTTCCAGACTTTGAAGCCGGTGTCGCCCGGGTTGAAAAAATATTTCTCATGATAGCCGGGGCCGTCGGGAATATGGCTCTTGCGATAGGTGCCGAGGTTGGTGCCATCCGCATCAATAATCGCCACGCTGTTGAATCGCGCCTGGCCTGCCAACTCAAAAAAACTGATCGGTAAAACGACGGATAATTCTTTTGCAATTTTTTGAAAATGAGCGATCGCTGGATTATTTTCAACCGTGGTCGCAAGCTGCAAAAAATCAGCGTTGGGCTTTTGGCAAAAATAGGGCGTTTCAAATAATTCCTGAATCAAGATAATTTGCGCGCCCTCTGCCGCCGCCTGACGGACGAGTTTTTCCGCTTTCGCAATATTCGCCGCGCGATCCCACGAGCAGGACATTTGGGTGGCAGCGACGGTGACGATCCGGGACACTTGAACCTCGTTGGAGAATAGTTAAAAATTAATCACTAGCAGCAGAGCGCCGTTTCAGGGTATTTTGGCTGAAACGGCGCGTCTATGCTGGTGTTTCATTTTAAAATATTAAAAATCGACATGGTATGTCAGACGAAATCAATGAAAAAATAAATAGGCCACCCACACCGCGGCGACCACGCCTGCAAATTCGGCGATCAAGCCGTATGTGATCGCATAGCGAATTTTCTTGATGCCGACCGAGCCAAAATACAACGCAACAATATAGAACGTGGTGTCCGCCGAGCCTTGAAAAATACAGGCCAATCGGCCCACAAACGAATCGACGCCATAGGTTTTCATCGCGTCGATCATCATCGCTCTGGCGCCGCTGCCGCTGATCGGCTTCATCAGCGCCGTTGGCAATGCCGGCGTGAAATCGGTATTGAATCCGAGCTGCGTGAATGTCCAGGTAAAGCCGGAGACGATAAAGCCGAGTACGCCTGAATTGCGCAACACACTGATCGCGACCAGCATGCCGACCAGATAGGGAATGATGGTTAATGACGTTTGAATGCCGCCTTTCGCGCCATCGATAAACGCGCTGTAGACATCGACTTTTTTTCGTAGCGCGCCAACGATGAAGCCGACAATGATGGAAAATAAAATCAGGTTGCTGGCGACTTTAGAAACGATTTCGATTTCTGTTTTGGTCAAAAAATTTGTGAAATACCAGACCATGCCGAAGATTGCGGCGCTGATGCCGACCAGCCAACTCATCACTACCGAATTAAATAAATTAATTCGTTGCTTGATCGC
Organism: Burkholderiales bacterium; assembly: GCA_038236905.1. Classification (GTDB taxonomy): domain Bacteria; phylum Pseudomonadota; class Gammaproteobacteria; order Burkholderiales; family Usitatibacteraceae; genus UKL13-2. Next base: position 11,024 of record JBBRZG010000103.1, on the reverse strand, counting down.
CACCGCCACCATGCCGACCACTGTCGCGACATAGGTTGCAATCAGGCACGGAATAAAAATATCAGAAGGATCTTGTGCGCCGAGCACTGCGCGTTGCGCCATGATTGACAGCGGGATTAACGTCAGTCCGGATGCATGCAACACCAGAAACATAATCTGCGCATTACTGGCTTCGTCTTTATTCGGATTTAACGTGTGCAGGCTCTCCATCGCTTTCAAGCCGAAGGGCGTGGCCGCATTGTCCAAGCCCAGCAAATTGGCGGAAAAATTCATCACCATGTGCCCGGTGGCGGGATGATTTTTCGGTACTTCGGGAAAAATGCGCGAGAAAAATGGCCCAATAATTTTCGCCAGCAAGTTGATTGCGCCTGCTTTTTCACCGATATTCAAAATACCCAACCACAGCGTCATGATGCCCGCGAGCGGCAGCGCGATATCCATCACGCCCACCTTCGCAGATTCAAAGGTGCCATCAACTATTTTTTTGAATATTTCGGTATCACCCAGAAATAGCCATTGGGCTAGTGCGGCGATAAACCCAATAATAAAAAACGATGCCCAGATATACGTGAGTGCCATTGATGACCCATTTTTATTGCGGTGCTATTACGCCGAAAGCCTGATCAAGGCTATTGACGGCTGAATATCGTGAGTACTTTTCTTTCCCGCACGCCATCCTTCCCACCGAATTATTGCAACCGCGTTATTGCATCTTGATCCACAGAGGCGCAAATTTATTGTCCGGCCGATGCACCAAACTGATATTGGCGCGTGATGCCCACGGCACCACTTGCCGATGAAGCGGAATCACCAAAACCTCGCGCTGAATCAACTCAACCGCATTATTAATCAGTCCCTGACGGGTCGGCGCATCCATTTCACTTTCCGCTTTTTCAATAAGCGCATCCAGTTCGGCATTTTTAAAATTGCCGTAGTTGCTGTCGCCATAGCCTGTGCTATTAAAGCTATGCAGCACCGGCTTCAGCGTAAACATGGCGTCGCGATTAGTGTCCCCCCAGCCTTGCATCATGACGCTGAATTCTTTTTTGGGCGTGCGCTGAAAATATTGCGCTTTCGGCATCGCCTCCACCTTGACCTTCAGCCCGATCCGCGCCCACATCCCCGCCAGCGCCACACAAATTTTTTCGTCGTTGACATAACGGTCGTTCGGGCAATGCAGCGTAAAGCCGAATCCATTCGGGTAACCCGCTTCGGCCAGCAGTTTTTTGCCGGCTTCAGGATCGTAGGGCGGGCGTTTTTCAAGCGCGGCCGGAATCCCCTCGCCCTTCGGATTGGGCAGGGCAATAGCGGTCGGCGTCGACAATCCGCGCATGATCTGTGTCTTTATCGCATTGACGTCAATCGCGCTATAAAGGGCAACGCGAACGCGAACATCCTTGAGCGGATTTTTGCCCTTCACGTCAGAAAAAAGCAGCTCATCGCGCGCCTGATCCATCGCGATCGAGATGATCCGCATTTCGTCTCCTTCCCAAACCTTGAGCGTTTTATCTTCCTTGAGTTTCGACACGTCTTGTACGGGCGGATCCAACACAAAATCTACTTCGCCTGATTTCAATGCCGACATTCTCGTGACCGCGCTGGCGATGGGACGGTATTCAATACTATCGATATTGCTTTCAAAGCGGCCCTCTTTAATGCCCCACCAATCCGCGTTTTTGATATGCGTGGTTTTAATTCCGGGCTCGTACGAGACCAAGCGGAATGGCCCGGTGCCCATCGCATTGCGTGAGGCGTAGGTGACTTCTTTGGTGGTGAAATCCTGCGGCTGTGTCGCGTTATTTTTTTCAGCCCATTTTTTACTCATGATCGGCACTTCACCGATCGAATTCAGCGCCACCGGATTTGGCTTTGCCGTGGTGAATTCAACGGTATGGTCATCCACCTTTTTCACGACACCAGCGGGAATCGCATAGGTTTTGAACTGATTCGATTTTGCCGCACGCTCGAATGAGAAAACCACATCATCGGCCGTAAATGGCGAGCCATCCTGAAACTTCACGTCTTTCCGCAAATAGACGACCCGCTTGGTCGGGCTCAATACTTTCCACGACGTTGCCAGCCACGGCGTCGGCGACATGTCTTTGCCCGGCTGGATCAAACGTTCATAGACCAGCGCATTGATGGACTTCGTAAACCCTTCATCCTGTCCGTGAGGGTCTTGGGTGGTGACATCACCGTTCGTCGACCAGCGGAAATTTTTGCCCTCGGCGGCAGCTAACCGTGGCACGCAGCAAAAGGCAATTGCCATAAATAGAAACCAACCGGCAGAAACACCGAAACCCGCACGCACTCGAACATCCATAACAGTCTCCCTTGCTGGTTTTTTGCATCAGAAATGCAAATCGTGAATCGTACGCCGCTCGTCCGGAAAGTTGTGACCCATGATATATTTGGTATTACATTGGTTTTATTGTAAATGGTTTTAGTTTTTTGCCAAGTTAAATCGTGGCCTGCGCGAGAAACTAAAGCAAAAGACCGCCTCTGCGTCGAAGCCTCCGTCAATCAACCCCTCATCAAGTGGCCGCAATGCGCAACCTAAATTTGCATCGCAGGCAACAGCGCGGTCTCGCTCCCAGCGCAATGAAAAGGCGTAATGAAAGAGCTTAATGAAAGAGCTTAATGAAAGAGCTTAATGAAAGAGCTTAATGAAATACCGTCCTGAAAGAGCGCCGTGAAAAAAAGTTTGGTCGCCGAATTTAAGCCTGATCCACGCGACAATTCGCCGTTATACCTCCAGCTCGCACGAAAGCTGGGGGAAGCGGTACGGCAGGGCCGCTACAAGGTGCATGAAGCCTTGCCATCAGAGAGGCTGCTATCAGAATCACTGGGCGTATCGCGGGTCACCGCACGCAAGGCGATTGACCAGCTCGTCGAACAGGGGCTCATCTTGCGCAAACGCGGTTCCGGCAATTACATCGCGCCACGACTCGAGCAGCCGCTGTCACGACTCAGCAGTTTTTCTGAAGAATTGCTGCGGCGCGGCTATGCGCCGAGCTCACGGTGGCTGGATCGCTGCATTGCCCCGGCGGCACCCGATGAGCAACTTAGCTTGGGGCTTTCGTCGAATGCGAAAGTGGCCCGCCTTGAGCGCCTGCGATTAGCTGACGAGGTGGTGATGGCATATGAGCTGAGCATACTGCCGCAAAGCGTGTTGCCCGAACCCAACGCCGTCAAGGCTTCGCTCTACGAATACCTGAATAAAATTGGTCAAGCTCCAGTCCGGGCGCTGCAGCATATCCGCGCGCTCAACGCCGAGCCGCGTCTGGCGGAGCAGCTGGGCGTGGCGGTGGGTCATGCGGTTCTTTTCATTACTCGTATCGGCTATCTCGAATCGGGTCAGGCGGTCGAGCTGACGCACTCGTATTGCCGCAGTGATTACTATGACTTCGTCGCTGAAATGCGCAAAGAAGTTTGAACACTAATATTCAACAGCTCTATGACATCGCTCAAAAGCCGTCGCGGCGAATTATTGGGCTGATGTCCGGCACCTCTCTTGATGGCTTGGACGTAGCGCTGTGTGCGCTATCAGGCGCGGGCGAGACCACCAAAGTCAGCTTGCTTAAGTTCGACACTGTAGCTTACACCGACGAGGTGAAAGCCGAGATTCGACAGGTCTTCGCGAAACAAATAATCGATTTTCAACATCTGGCAATGTTGAATGAATGGCTCGGCGTCCTCCATGCCAAAATGGTGTTGGATTGCCTTATTCGGTGGGGAATCGACAAAAGCAGCGTCGATTTAATTGCCTCACATGGTCAGACGGTGATGCATGCGCCAAAGAGTTTGCATGGCCATAAAAAATTCCCCAATGCCACACTCCAAATTGGTGACGGCGACCACATTGCCGTCAAGACCGGCATCATAACGGTGTCCGATTTCCGCCAAAAGCATCTTGCTGCCGGTGGAGAAGGCGCACCGCTCGCGGTTTATGGTGACTATTTTATTTTCGGCAAGCGCGGCGAAAATCGCATCATGCTGAATATGGGCGGCATTGCGAACTTTACTTATCTGCCTGCCAGCATGAACCCGAAAGAAGTTTTTGTCACCGACACGGGCCCGGGTAACACCCTGATCGACGCGATTACACGGTTAAATTTCCCTGAACTCGCTTACGACAAAAATGCGGAGATCTCGCGACAAGGCAAGCCCAATCAAAAGCTGCTAGCCGCGCTGAAGTCGGATAAATTCTTTGTTCAACCTTTCCCCAAAACAACCGGGCCGGAATTATTCAGCATTGAATATGTCCGCCGCGCCCAGCAGGCAAGCCAAACCGAAAATATATCGGTAAACGATTTGTTGGCGACACTGACGCGATTCAGCGCCGAGACTATTGCCGAAGCGATTCTTCACTGCCTATCGGCCTCTAGCAACACCATTACCGATTTCAATATTTACATGTCTGGTGGCGGCATGCACAACCCTTTGCTGATCGGCTGGTTGCGTGAACTGTTGCCGTGCACGTTTTCAAGAACTGACGATTTGGGTATTTCCGGTGATGCCAAAGAAGCAGTATTGTTTGCGATTTTGGCCAATGAAACCGTGTCTGGCGGCGATCCAGACTTTGGCACGCGCAAGGGCATTCCCTCGGTTGCAATGGGCAAAATCTCTTTTCCATCCTAACTTTGTTGACCCTACCGCACCCATTATTTGCTATCTCATCGACACCTATCAGGACGCGCTATTCTGGCAATATCAAATTGGTTTGGAGCCGTTGATCATGAACGGCGCTGTGACGTATTGGGGACGGTGGCTGGCATTATCGCCCGGTCCCGCTGTTGATTTAAAAAGGGCGACGGCGTAAAACGCTCTTGGCATAGGCTCGATATTGATGTGAGGCTCGCCTTTGTCATCCGTTATTAGCAGCTAGGAATTTGGAGGAAATTTTGGGTACTTTTGGGTTTGGGCGCAGCGGAGCAATCAAGCTATGACGCAACTGGCTGGTCTCATTCTGACCCCGCATGGATTTGTGCGCGGCGAAATCATCTTTTCTGACAGCGGAAAGATTGAAAAAATTCACGGCGAATCGGTTGCTGAAAATATCGTCCGTGATTCCAACCAGCCCATCATCTTGCCTGGCTTTGTCGATTTGCATGTGCACGGCGGAGGCGGGCGCGACATCATGGAAGGCGGCGACGCTGCCGCGAGTGTGGCTGCATTGCATGGCGAACACGGCACCACCGCGCTATTGGCGACCACCATGACTGCGCCGCCGGTAGACCTCGAAAACGCGTTTGCGGGCTTGTCGACATTTTTCCAATCCGCAAGTACGCATCCGCGCGGCGCAAAACTGCTCGGGGTGCATTTGGAAGGGCCGTACATCAATCCCGGCAAGCTCGGCGCGCAGCCCGATTTCACCCGTCCGATACAGGCCAATGAGCTGAAGCGCTTGAACGCATTAGCGCCGATCAGGCTGATTACTTTGGCTCCCGAGGTGCCGGGCAATATGGCCGTCATCGAAGCACTGTGCGAAGCCGGATACAAAGTACAAATCGGGCATAGCCTCGGAACCTATGAAGAAGGCGTAGCGGCATTAACGCGTGGCGCAACCGGGTTTACGCATTTGTTTAACGCCATGACTGGACTGCATCATCGCAAACCGGGCATGGTGGGTGCCGCGTTGGCGCATGCTGAATTTGCCGAAATCATTCCTGATTTGCTGCATGTGCATCCGGGCGCGATTCGCGTCGCGCTGCGCGCGATTCCGAAATTATTTTGCGTGACCGATTCCACCGCCGCGACCGGTATGCCCGATGGTGAATATCGGCTGGGCCGCCACACCGTCACCAAATGTCTCGGTGGCGTGCGGCTGGCCGATGGCACACTCGCGGGCTCAACGCTGTCGCTTGATCAGGCAATCCGCAATCTGGTTTACGAACTCAAGCTCGACATCGCGGACGCCTCTCGTCGCGTCTCGACCCACGCCTGCGAATTCCTCGGCATCACCGACCGCGGTCGACTGGAGGCGGGCGCATGGGCGGATGTGGTGGTGATGGATCGTGATTTGATCGTGCAAGCCGTGTTCGCCGAGGGTGTGAAAATTGCCTGATAGCCAAATGCTGAGCCAAATGTTGATCGAGGCGCGTGAAGCACCCGCGGCCATCGCCCAACAGCTGGCGCAGGAAGTTGATGCCTATCGTGATTTTGGCGTGTGGCTACGGGGGCATTCGCCGAGCTCCGTGTTGACGGTGGCGCGCGGCAGCTCGGACCACGCCGCACACTTCATGGCCTATCTGATTATGGCGCGCCTCGGGCGGCTTGTCACCTCGCTGCCGATGTCGCTGATCACGCTGTATCAATCAAAAATTCAGTGCGCGGGGCTGGTGTCGATGGCGTTTTCGCAATCAGGCCAAAGCCCCGATCTGGTCGCGCCGATGAAATTTTTTACGGAAGGCGGCGCTTGCACGGCGGCGTTCGTTAACCAACCCGATTCACCGTTAGCGCGCGCGGCAAACTGGGTATTCCCGCTGCACGCGGGCGAAGAAAAAAGTGTCGCCGCGACCAAAAGTTTTATTGCGCAATGCGTCGCTGGCGCACGCGTGGTGGCTCGGTGGCAGGACGATGCAGGTTTGCAAAATGCAATTGCGTCATTGCCCGAATCGCTGGAGCGCGCGGTGGCCGCGGATTGGTCGGCGGGCGTGGAAATTTTAAGAAACAGCGACCGGTTATTCGTGATCGGGCGCGGCATCGGCTTACCGATTGCGATGGAAGCCGCGCTGAAATTTAAAGAAACTTGCGCCATCCAAGCCGAAGCGTTTTCAGGTGCTGAAGTTAAACACGGGCCGATGGCGCTGATTAGCGACGGCTACCCACTCCTCATCATGGCCCCTCGCGGCCCCGCCCAGGCAGGCCTGCTCGCGCTCGCCGACGAGATGCGTGGCCGCGGCGCTACGGTGTTGTTGGCCGCCCCCATCGGCACGCCGGGATGCAATTTAGGCATTGTCGAAACCGCGTCAATAGACCTCGATCCCATCTGCATGATCCAGAGTTTTTACCCGATGGTCGAGGCGCTGTCCCGCGCGCGCGGCTTCGACCCTGATCGGCCCCGACATTTGGCGAAAGTGACGCGGACGCAGTGAGGGGTTGATAGGTGCACTCGTTGATTGGTGCGCTTGATGATTGATGAACGCAAATTGAAACCCTAGGATAGGCGGACATCGCAGGTCATTTGTGGCTGTAAACGCGCTCACAGAGCGGGGTTTGTAAAATCATTGCGGATTGAGCGAATGCGTTCCTTCGTTGCGCGCGTTGCGTATTTTCTAAGCTGCCCGCGCCAGATTTAGCGCCAACAATCGCCGCAAGATTTCTTCATCCGCCATCGCCGGCGAGTAGTCCGTCCAACCGTAGGCCGCAGCAACCGCTGCATCGAGCGTGCCGTGTGCGTCCGCAAGCCATTGCGCCTCGCCTTTGGCGCGTGCGTTGTAGAGATTCGTGAGGGTGCGTAGCTTGATGGCTTTTTCGAATTCGGGTTTGGGAATGACGCGATCAGGATAGCCCGCCACCACTTCCGGCACCACATCCACCCATTCGGGCGGGTTTAGCCAGTTTGTGCGCAAATCGTTCAATCGCTTCGCGGCAGCCGCGATTTTTTCGGCGTGTGGGTTGGTGTAATCGGCGGGTTTGAGATTCGGCGTGAGGCCTTCGGGGAAGGGCAAAGTGTGGAAACATTGGGTTGGGTTGTATCGCGGCCGATCTTCCAATGTTCCGCCAACCGCAAGCGCCCAAGCGACGTGCAAGCGCGAGGAGAGGATGCCGAATGTGGTGTCATCGTCGCGTGCAATGACGATAAGCGTGTTGTCAGGCAACGTGATTTTTTCGAGCCAAACAAATACTCGGTGCTTTGCAACTTCTGGAGTAGCGATAAATTTTGAAAGCGGTTTGATCGCCGCACGAAGCGCAAGGCGCGGCTCCCCATGCCGCCACTAAAATTTTCGATACTGATCTCGATTGTTTGTATCGCGCTCAGGCTTTACATTTTGAACAACGTGCTGGAATAGAATTTCATATAGCGCGGATTCTTCAACGTCCATCATCGTGCCAAAATCGATCATCCACACACCACGCGGACGGCGCATCAGATCAAAGCCATTTAAGCTCGGCTTCAGGACATCATTATTTGGTTTGCCATGCACGTTAGGCAACCTCAACTAGGAACGCGCCAAATCACCTTCGCGATTCTGAATTCGGAGATATCCACTTGCTTAAATGCCGTTGTGCGGAGCGACATGACCGAAATTTCGCGCGACAATAATTCAATTGTTGTGCCCGCTGGAATGCTAAAGAACACGTGCAAGGGCGCTGTTCTTCCTGAAATCGTCTGGATGGATAAGCTGCTGAAGAGTTGAATGCCATTTACTTTATATTCACGCTCTTCTTGCCCAAGCAGTTGCCCGTGCGAATCTCACCGCCTGCCCTCTGTGGTGTGAAATCGGTGAACGTGAGGAATGGCACGCAGCCCACTGCGGCTAGCGCGAGCGTCGCAGAAAGTAATGGTATTGCCGATCTTCGCATGTTGATTCCCGCTAAGTAAAAATGCGTGCGCGGATTGCGAAATCAATCAAGAAAGCGCGCCGCTTGCCCCCTTGGCGGGATCAGGCACGTATCGCTGGTCCCAAATAGGCGATAGCGATTTCGCGCGATCATGCGATACAGCGCGTCTCGCAACGGCGCGGGCACTAACCACAATATCCATGCGCACCGCCATGGCCAGCCCAAGCCGTGCGCGATGCGCAATGTCGCGGCGGTGTATCGCCAAGCGCGCTCGCCGTCAACCAGCAATAGGGTCTGCAGGTCATCAACAGGCAGCCCCGCTTTCGCCAGCAACGCGCTTCCGGTTGCGCCTTGCATCGAGGCGAATTGAAAAACGCCTTGCTGATCGTGGCGCAACAGAAAATGGACAGAACTGCTGCACAACAAACACTTTGCATCGAACACGACGATCATGCGGCACCTTCGCCAAAGAGTGGTTCAGGAAGTACCAAGTAGCCATGATATCGCGCGATCACACCGATATGGCGCACCTGTACGCTGATATGAAAATACAGGCGATGATCAATTCCCGATTCTTCCGCCACGATGATCGGCATCAGCCACTTCGGACAAGCAATGCCAAAAAATTGCAGCCGACGAAGATACATATGCAGCCGCCCCTCGCTTGCCGAGAGTTCAAATGTCAGTCGAGCAGCGCCTACCTTTTCAACCAAATAATTGCCGTCCAATTGTAACGTTGACGTCAGCACGTTCGATGGAAAGTATCGCGTCCATGTTTCGACCAGAGGATCTGCGTCGAGCTCGAATTTAATCGGCCCTTCGCCGGCTCTAAGTGGCGTGCCGAGAAGGCGCGCCAGCAGCCGCGCCAATATCGATCTCGGCGCATGCACCTCAACTTCGCCGCGCAAAACATGGTGGCCATGGAGCCGATGAAACTGTTGCACTGGTGCAGCCAAGCGCATGAAGCACTCGCCCATGGCGGATTCGTACATTGAGATTTCAGGCGTCATTTGTGTGGCTTGATTAGGGTCTCAAAAAATAGCGTGACATTCAGAGTGCTGCCACCAAAGCCCGAGACTTCGACAACATTCGTCACCACCTAGCCGACCCGGGCCCGCCTATTCCCGGCTTTTGACGAGCCGCCGGATTAGATGTCTGACCATAACACCAGCAAGCTTCTTCGAGTATTTCTGCTTCAAACGGTAATCCAGAGGTGGACTCTATTGATCAATCTGTAATTTTTTTTGCGATTGCGCGATATCGAAATATCTCTAGTCCTAGTCCGCGCTAACGATAACCATTGATAACCGGGCACATCGCGGCACCTATACTTGCTCGATTCAGACCGGTAAATATTCAACCATCACGTTCCTCAAACGAAACCGTCAAGAGACTCAAATGGATTCCGAATCTGAGGCCGGCGATTAATCTTCAGGCCGTCCTGCCTGTCCTCTGAAAATAACGTATTGCAGCCCGCCAACAGCGCCGCTGCCACAATCATCGCATCGTATAGCGACAGGCCATAGCGCTCGGCCACCGCGAGTCCCCGCGTATGGGTTTCGATGGTTAGCGGTTCTATCTTGCAAACTGCTCGCAATCCATTCAGCAGCTCGTTGGTTTCTGACCATGACATTTTCAATTTGCGACGCGACACGTTTGCGACTTCATTCAGTACTTGGACGCTGATTGTGACGCCGTTGCCAATTACCGTCTCCGCGCGATTAGCTTTCTTTTCGTTTGCGTATAACAAATACAACGCTACATTGCTATCCACAAAAATCTTATGATCGCTCATTGGCATTTTCGCGATCAAAGCGAAAATCAGCCGGTAATTTGCCGCGGAATTTTCGTAGACGTTCAAGCAACTCGCGGTTGCCAGGTTTTTTTGTGACCTCAAAAACGCGCGAGTCGGCGATATGAATTTCTATATTGTCGCCATCGCGCAACTCTAGCGCTTCCACTACCGTGGCGGGCAAGCGAATCGCGAGACTGTTACCCCATTTCGAAACTTGCATGATGAAATCTCCGCGTAACGATTTACATAAACAAGCATATCATCTTGGAAAATTTTCCTTGAAAAACACCTGCAAGCATCTGCTGTAGCAGGCTCTTGACGACGAGGCTACACGCTATGATCCTGTGCTGGGCAGCGTTGAACTAGTCTTGCCCGGTTGATCGAAGACCAGTCAGTGACTTACTTGAAAAAATAGTGCGTCAGAGCATCACGCGCTAATCAACTTCAAATTAAACGCCCTTTCCACGAGCCATATCAGTGCTACCAGCAGCGTCAGAATGGATCCGCCGACAAATATACCTTTGCGGTAAAACGCGGTGTTTCGGAGCGAATACGCAAACGGCAAAAACACCGCGACGATAGCCAGTTGGCCAGTTTCAACGCCGACATTGAAGCCCAGCAGCGAAAGCACCAGTGCGTCTTTGGGCAGGCCTAATTCCGTGAGCACACTGGCAAAGCCGAAGCCGTGAATCAGTCCAAATGAGAAGGCGACCAGCCAACG
>JBBRZG010000102.1:0-14149 GCA_038236905.1 Burkholderiales bacterium | reverse complement strand
TATTAAGTTTCATCGGCGCGATAGCAAAGCGGTTATGCACCGGATTGCAAATCCGTGTAGGTCGGTTCGACTCCGGCTCGCGCCTCCAGTTAAAACAAAAAAGCCACCGATATCGGTGGCTTTTTTGTTGGGTTAAGGTTTTTTAGATCCAGGTGGGTTTGCGCTTTTGCAGAAAAGCGTTAATGCCTTCTTGAGCCTCTGCCTGCGCAAAATTACAGCTTATCGTCGAGGTGGCGTCCTGATAGGCGGCCTCAATGCCGGTCTCAAGTTGGCGGTAGAAAAGTGCCTTGCCCATGGCGAGCGCGTCGCGTGGTTTCGCTTTGAGCGTTTCGCACAATGTCAACGTCTCGGCGTGAAGCGATTCAGCGCTCACGACCCGATTGATCAAACCCCAATCGAGCGCGGTGGCGGCACTGATAAATTCGCCTAACATCAGCATTTCGGCCGCGCGTTTGCGTGAAATTGTCCGCGATAGTGCCACCGCAGGCGTCGAACAAAACAGGCCCAAGTTGACTCCGGACACCGCGAATGTGCTGGTGTCTGCAGCCACCGCGAGATCGCACTGCGCGACCAGCTGGCAACCTGCCGCCGTGGCCATGCCTTGTATTTCTGCAATCACCGGCACCGGCAATTTGGCAATTTTTAACATCATCGCCGAGCAGCGTTGGAACAGATCTGCGGCGAAATTGGATTCAACCGCGTTTTGCATTTCTTTTAAATCATGTCCTGCACAAAACGCCGGGCCATTTGCCGCAATGACCACCACCCGCACCGTGGAATCCTGACCCATCTCATCAAATGCTGTGTGCAATGCACCCAGCAGCGCGGAGGACAAGGCGTTGTATTGTTTGGGCCGATTCAGCGTGAGGCGCGCAACACCGTCTGTGCGCTCAACAATCAGCGGTGATTCTGTTGGATCATTCATTGTCATGGGATTAGCTTGCCAACTTCGGTCGCGCGTCTTCTTTCATCGCAAACGGATCGCGCGGATTCGTCATGTGTTCCAGATCCTCCAGCCGCATTTTGACGGTCGCCATAATCTTGGCGTGGGTAATGATATAAAAACGGTTTTCGCGGATCGCGTTGAAGGTCGCTTCAGCAATATCAGCCGCTGTCATCTTTCCAGAGCTGACCGCCTTGTGGGTCATGGTCTGCGCGACCTTCATCGACTCCGTCGGCTCGTCCGTATTCCGCAAATCTTCCGGCCGCGAGCGATGAGACTGACTGATGCCGGTAGGAACAAACGCCGGGCACAGCACCGAGCAGCCAATCTTGGCGTGGACGGCATTCAGGTCATGAAACAACGTTTCCGATAGCGCGACCACGGCGTGTTTGGAAACATTGTAGGCGCCCATTAATTGCGGCGACAGTAGCCCGGCCATGGACGCGGTGTTGACGATATAGCCTTCGTAATCGGGCTCGCGCTGTGATTGCGCCAGCATCAACGGCGTAAAAACCCGCACGCCGTGAATTACGCCCCATACGTTCACGCCCAGCACCCATTCCCAGTCTTTGACGGTGTTCTCCCAGACCAAGCCGCCCGAGCCAACGCCCGCGTTGTTGAACACCAGATTCACCCCACCAAATGAGGCGATCGCCAGCGCGGCCAGCGCCTCCACATCTTCCGCTTTGCTGACGTCGCAGCGCATCGCCACGACTTCTGCGCCCGCGGCTTTTAATTCGGTAACGGTCTGGTCAAGGCCTTTTTGAAACACATCCGCCAACACCAGTTTCAACCCCAGCCTGGCACCGGTGTTGGCAAATTCACGCCCGAACCCACTGGCGGCACCGGTAATGACCGCGACTTTATTCTTGAAGTTTTTCACCGCATTCACCCATCATAAAAATTTGAACACTAATAACCAAGCGGGCCAGCGGACAAAATGCTTCAAAAACCCCGCCAATACTGGGGTTTTATTGTGGCATTCCTGAAGCAATAACATTAAACCCACAATCCACGTATGTAATCTCGCCCGTGACGGCGCTGGCCAAATCGCTCATCATAAATGCCGCGACATTGCCGACTTCTTCTTGCGTCACGTTGCGGCGCAGCGGTGCTTGTTCTTCAAAAAATGACAGCATTTTCCCAAATCCGCCAATACCCGCCGCAGCCAGCGTCTTAATCGGGCCCGCAGAAATGGCGTTGGCGCGAATGCCTTTGGGTCCGAGGCTGGCGGCAAGATAGCGTGTGACGGCTTCAAGGCTGGCCTTGGCCGCACCCATCGTGTTGTAGTTGGGCACCACCCGTTCCGCGCCCAGATACGATAGCGTCAGAATCGCCGCTTTTCGACCGGTCATCATCGGCAACGCGGCCTTGGCCATCGCGGCGAAGCTGTAGCTGGAAATATCATGGGCAATGCGAAAATTTTCGCGTGTCATGCCGTCTAAAAAATCGCCGGTAATAGCCTCGCGCGGCGCGAATGCAATTGCGTGGACGAACCCATCGAGATGATCCCAGCGCTTGGCCAGCTCCACAAATAGATTGGCGATGTCCTCGTCTTTGCTGACATCACACGGAATGATAATGTCGCTGCCAAATTCGGGCGCATATTTTTCAGTGCGCTCGCGCACGGACTCGCCTGCATAAGCAAACGCGAGTTCAGCACCTTCGCGTTTCATTGCGGTGGCAATGCCGTAAGCAATGGATCGATGCGAAATCATGCCAGTTAACAGTATTTTTTTTCCGCTTAAAAATCCCACAGTGGTTATTCCTTTTTTATAGTCAACTTGAAGTTTAGCCGATTCATCAAAGGCCTCTATTTTGCGCGTCAAACAAAATGGCTGGTCTGGAAACTGCAGCGACCAAACATCGCCATGTGTATGTCACATCCACCGCCACGAAACCGAAGTAAACTCGGAAATGACAGATACGTCATATGCAGAATACATGCGGTATAGTTAGCGCGCTTTCGGGGGGAATGATTGTCAAAAACAAGAATTTACGTTGCGCCGCACCATTTTTGAGCCGCGCAAAACGTAAACTTTTTTGAGGATTCAGCAATGCATCGCGCGTATAGATTTGTCGCATTAAAACCGTCGGCCGCGTTTGCCCGGTTACTCGTGTCATTGCCGGTCGCGTTATTTTCAATAATGGCGATTGCGCAATCGACTGCTGGTCAGGATGCAAAGCCCGCCGTTGCGGCAGCTTCCGTTTCTGCTTCCACTCCCGCGATGGTGTCGGCAGCACCCTACAAGCCCGATCCAAACAAAGTCGTGCGCTACGCGTTTGAGGTGGCCGAGACCAGCTTTGACCCGCCTCGCATCAGTGACTTGTATTCCAATATCGTCAATACAGCCATGTTTGATGCGCCGCTGACTTATGACTATTTGGCGCGTCCGGTTAAATTAAAGCCGAACACGTTGGTCGCGATGCCAGAGGTTTCGGCGGATCAAAAAACCATCACGCTGCGCGTCAAGCCCGGTATTTACTTCGCAGATGATCCTGCGTTTGGTGGTAAGAAACGCGAGTTGGTCGCCGAAGATTATGTCTACAGCATGAAGCGGCTGATGGACCCCGCGCTGACCGCGACCCAGTTGGGCGAGGTTGAGGACACAATCTTGGGCGCGGATGCATACATCGCCAAAGCGCGTAAAACCGGGCGGCTCGACTACGATGCACCGCTTGAAGGCTTGAAAACGCTCGATCGCTATACGTGGCAGATCAAACTTACAAAATCAAAGTACATTTTTATTTTTCTGCTCACCGATTGCCGGATTTCTTGCGCGGTCGCGCGAGAAGTAGTTGAGAAGTACAAGGGCGATGTCGGTGCGCATCCGGTGGGCACCGGGGCATTCAAGCTCGACACGTGGAAGCGCTCCGCCAAAATCACGTTGGTGGCGAATCCCAACTATCGCGAAGAATATTTCGACGCTGAACCAAATGCGGATGACAAGCCGGGCCAAGCGATTCTGGCCGCGCTTAAGGGTCGGCGCTTGCCGATGGTAGGGCGAATTGAAATATCCATCATCGAACAACAACAGCCACGCTGGCTGGCGTTTTTGAACCGTGAACATGATCTGCTCTGGCGCATGGGCCCGGAATTCGCCAATGTCGCCGTGCCGAATAATGTGCTCGCGCCAAACCTTAAAAAGGAGGGCATTGAGATGGCGCAAATCCCCGGCATGGAGGTGACGTTCAGCTATTTCAATATGGAAGATCCGATCGTCGGCGGCTATACGCCTGACAAGATTGCGCTGCGTCGGGCCATCTCCCTCGCCTATATGACGCCGGATGAAATTGCGATTATCTGGAAAGGTCAGGCAATACTGGCAAACGCACCCTACAGTCCCGGGGTGGCGGGCTACGATCCCAATTTTCGTACCAGCGCCAACGAACACAATCCGGCCAAAGCGAAAGCCCTACTCGATTTATATGGCTATAAGGACATCGACGGCGACGGCTATCGCGAAACGCCGGACGGTAAGCCGCTGGTGCTGCGTTTGAATTCCACACCCACCACACGCGATCAGTTATTTGATGAACTATGGACGCGCAGCATGGATGCAATTGGCATCAAGGTCGATATTCGTAAAGCGAATTGGCCTGATCTGCTGAAGGAATCCAACGCCGGCAAACTGATGAGCTGGTTTCTTGGCGGCAGTGCCAGTATTCCTGACGCCGACACGTGGCTGCAGACGTATTACGGGCCGAATGCAGGCTTTAAGGGCAATCGTTCACGATTTAAGTTGAAAGCTTTTGACGATATTTACGAAAAAGCCGAAACCTTGCCGGACGGCCCGGAGCGAACCAAGCTCTACCAAGAAATGGCGCGGATTGTGGTTGCCTATGCGCCTGCGAAATTGAACACCCATAGAGTGATTACCGACATGTGGTACCCGTACCTGATCGGCTTCGTGCGCCCGCCGATTTCGTCGAGCACTTGGTGGAAATACGTCGATATTGACCTCGCGAAACAAAGAGAATTTGAGGCTGCCAAGTAATGGCTTTGCCGCGCCTTCGCAGGTTGTTCCACTTTGCCGCGTTTGCGGCTTTTATGGCCCTCCTCCCCGGCCTTTGCGTCCCGGTGCAGGCGAATGCCGCGCCCGTAAAACCGATCCGTTTTTCGTTTTTGATTGCAGAAACTGAATTCGATCCGGCGCGTGCTTCGGACCTTTATTCCAACACGATCAACGACGCCATTTTCGAACCGCTGTTAACCTACGATTATCTGGCCCGTCCAGTCAAGCTCAAACCGGGCATCGCGGCCGGGATGCCCGAAATTACCGAAGACGGTAAGCTGTATACCTTCAAAATTCGTCCGGGCGTTTTTTTCGCTGACGATGCGGCCTTCGGTGGCAAAAAGCGCGAGGTCACCTCCGCCGATTTTGCGTACACGCTAAAAAGATTGTTCGATCCTGCTATCCGCTCGCCGTGGCTTTGGTATGTTGAAGGCAAAATTGTCGGTGGCGATGAAGCCATGGCGCGCGCAAAAAAGACCGGCAAATTTGATTACGATGCCGCGATCGCGGGCTTAGAAACACCGGATAAATACACGCTGCGCATTCGTGTCAAAGAGACCGATTACAATTTTTTATATATTTTTGCGACCTGTCAAACAGGTGCCATCGCGCGTGAAGTTGTTGAGAAATACGGCGCTGATATCGGCGCGCATCCCGTCGGTACCGGTCCCTTTAAACTGGCCGAATGGAAGCGATCACACAAGATCGTGCTGGCGGCGAATCCCAATTTTCGCGAGCTGTATTTTGATGCCGAGCCTGCCCCGGATGATGCGCGCGGCCAGGAGATTTTGAAGCTGATGAAGGGCCGCAAATTACCGCAAGTGCAGCGCGTGGAAGTCACGATTATTGAAGAATCACAACCGCGCTGGCTGGCTTTTTTGGGTGGTGAAACCGATTATGCAAACGTGCCCAGTGATTTTGTGGGCTTTTCATTCCCGGGCGGCAAGCTGGCCCCGTTTTTAGCCAAGCAGGGCATCGCGGGTGAGCAGTTCGTGGAGACTGATCTGGTGTACAACTATTTCAATCTGGATGACCCGACTGTGGGCGGCTACACGCCCGAGAAAATTGCGCTTCGCCGCGCAATGGCGATGGGCTACAACGTGAATGAAGACATTAATGTCATTCGCACCGGCGGCGCGATCCGAGCACAGTCGCCGGTGCCGCCTGGGGTGGCAGGCTACGAAGCGGATTTTAAATTAGCCGACGGCTATAACCCCGGCCGCGCCAAAGCGCTACTGGATACATTTGGCTATGTTGACCGGGATGGTGATGGCTATCGAGAAATGCCAGACGGCAAGCCGCTAGTGGTAGAGATTGCGAATCAGCCAGACCAGCTCTCTTCTCAATTCGGCGAGCTGTGGAAAAAGAATATGGACGCCATCGGCGTCAAACTTACTTTCCGAATCGCCAAGTGGCCCGATCTTAATAAGGCCGCGAAAGCAGGCAAGCTGGCCATGTGGCAACTCGCCTGGAGTGCTGACTACCCTGATGCAGAAAATTTTCTGCAAAATCTTTACGGGAAAAACGAAGAGCTGAATTACGCCCATTTTAAGAATGCGAAATTTGATGCGCTCTACGAGCAAGCGCGCAAGCTGCCACCCAGCCCGGAACGCAACAAACTCTATGGCGAAATGAAACGCATCATCGCTGTTTATGTGCCGTGGTTTCCGCAAACGCACCGGCTGCGCAATGAAGTCTGGCAGCCGTGGCTGATCGGCTACAGAAAGCATCCTATCCTTACCCAAGCGTGGATGTATCTAGATATTGATGAGTCGAAGCGGAAGTAGATTTTGGGACGAAGACACTAGCATGGGCGGGCGTTGCAGAGCATTTCTGGTTGAAACAGCACGTCAGTATTAGAGTTTAAGAGTCTTCGTTGAGTATTTGATGTGCAGATTGCGGAATCGGCAAATGCTTGCAAGGTATACTTTTGTGACTGATTTAAGACCTTGAATTAACGAAAATCCTATGCAGAAAATGATCGACATGAATTTGAAAAGCCCGCGCATGGGTGCAATCGCACTGGCCCTATTTGCATTAATGTTTGTTTTCGCGTCGAACGTATTTGCCGCTGAAAAGAAGGTGGTCAAAATCGCCTTTCGGGCGGCCGAGAACGGCTTCGATCCGCAGCAGATTGAGGATCGGTACTCGACCGGTATTTGCGAGAATATTTTTGAATCATTTTTGACCTATGACTGGCTCGCGCGTCCGGTCAGGCTGGTTCCACAAACGGTAGAGAAAGTGCCTGAAGGCGAGGAGGGCGGCACGCTTTATACCTTCCGCATCAAGCCGGGTATTTTGTTTGCGGATGACCCAGTTTTTAAAGGCAAAAAACGCGAATTGGTCGCCAAAGATATGGAATACGCCGTAAAGCGTTTCCGCGACCCGGCCAATCGTAGCCCCTACTCGTGGTTGTTTGAAGACAAGATCGTCGGCTTCGATGCGTTTGTCGACAAAATGAAAAAGGCCAATAAATACGATTACGACACACCGATCGAGGGCATAAAAGTTCTCGATAAATATACGATTTCATTCAAGCTACGCGATCCCGATTACAACTTTCTATATTTTTTTGCGATACCGCTTGTCGCTCCTGTCGCGCGTGAAGTTATCGAGGGCTATCCAACCGATACGCGCGGGCATCCGGTGGGCACCGGGCCCTATGTGCTTAAAGAATGGGTGCGTCGCTCAAAGATCGTCTTAGAGCGCAATCCCAACTATCGTGGGCACATGCTTTCAGCGGAATTTGCGAATCCAAATGATCCTTGGGATCAAGCGGCGATTAAAGCGCTGGCTGGTAAAACCCTCCCATTGATTGACCGGATTGAGGTTTACCCGATCGAAGAGGAGCAACCTAGATTCCTCGCATTTATGAATTTGCAGCACGACTACATCGAGGAAACCCCGCTCCAGTTTGTGCAGGAGCTGTACGCTAATGGGCAACTGTCTTCCGCGATGCAAAAACGACACGTGCAGCGCTTCCCGGAGATGCCGCCCGAGACGACCTTCGATACGTTCAACATGGACGACAAATTCGTCGGGGGCTACAAACCCGAGAATATTGCGTTTCGCCGCGCATTGGTGCTGGCCCATGATCGCCCTTCGGAAATCTCAATTATTCGCCGTGGTAACGCGGTGCCGGTGACGAGCCCGATTCCTGACGGCGTGGTCGGGTTTGATCCGACATTTCGCACCATCGAACAAGAATACAACCCGGAAAAAGCGCGCGCACTGCTTGATTTATATGGCTATGTTGACAAGGATGGTGATGGCTGGCGCGACATGCCGGATGGTCGGCCGATCAGTCTGGAATTTAAATACCGGTCCAGCGAAGAAGCATCCCGACAGCAGGCGGAGTTATGGACCAAAAACCTGAACGCCATCGGTATTCGCATGACCTCAGTGTCGCAACAATTTGTGGATTTGCTCAAAGATCGAAAGGTGGGCAAGTATCAAATATCAAACGTCGCGTGGATTGCTGACTATCCCGATGCGCAAAATTTCTTGCAGCTTTTGTACGGCCCTAATATAAATATTTCGAACGACGCGCGGTTTAATCTTCCCGAATACAACAAGCTTTATTCTGCCGCCTTAAAACTACCCGACGGGCCGGAGCGCAATCAACTCTACCGTGAAATGAGCCGCGTGCTCACAGTCTATGCGCCGTGGGCATATGGCGTGCAGCGACTGTTTAGCCACTTTCTCAATCCATGGGTGCTTGGCTACAAAAAGCATCCTATATTGTTTACCAGCTTCAAATTTTTGGATGTCGATGTGGATATGCAAAAAGCGAATATGCAATAGCAGTGTTGAAACAGAAAAAGTAACAGCAACAACCATGAATTGATTTAAGGGGGTTTGATGGGTGCATATGTATTGAGGCGACTATGGCAAATGATTCCGACCTTGGCCGGCGTCATGCTGCTGATATTTGTACTGTTCAATTGGGTGGGTGGAGACCCCGCGCTTGTACTGGCGGGTAAGATCACCAACAAAGAGCAGATTGAAAATATCCGCAAACAGCTAGGCGTCGATCAACCCTCTTATGTGCAGCTCGCCTATTTTGGTTTTGAAGTCGCGACCGGGTTCACCTGCACTTGGCGCAGCTATACCGAAAAGCCCACCGCGCCCACACTGGATCCAAAAGCAGAGGCCAAAACCGACGGCAAAGATGCCGCCAAGGCGACCCCTGCAAGTGGCTGCCAAGCCGTGCGCTCATGGGCCACTAATGAAGAGGTCCCGAAAATTCTTACTTCGCGCATCGGCCCCACGCTGACGATTATGATTCCGGTACTGATTCTGGAAACCGTGTTGGGCGTCATTCTGGCGATTGGTGTGGCCTATGTGCGCGGCTCGCTCACCGACCGTATGATCATGATGGTCTGCACGGTGGCGATGTCAATTTCGTTTTTGGTTTACATCATCGTTGCCCAATATTATTTCGGCTTCAAATGGGGCATGTTTCCGGTGCAAGGCTGGAGCGATTCATTCTGGAAAAATTTGACCACCTATGCACCGCTGCCCATCATGCTGGCGGTGTTTGTGGGCCTCGCTCCGGCGCTGCGTTTATATCGCAGCTTCTTCCTGGATGAAATCAACAACGACTATGTCCGCACCGCGCGTGCCAAAGGCCTTGCTGAAAAAACCGTGATGCTGAAACACGTGTTGCGCAACGCGATGATTCCCATCCTGACCAATATCGGCATCGCGCTTCCCGGCATCTTTGTGGGCTCATTTCTGCTGGAATCTTTCTTCTCGATTCCGGGGCTGGGTCGCGAGATTTTAGTCGCGGTCAATCGGTCAGACTTTCCCGTGATCAAAGCGGCCACGGTCTATCTCGCGATGATTACCATGCTGATTAATTTGGCGGTAGATGTGCTTTATAAAGCAGTCGACCCGCGAGTATCGTTTAAGTAAAAAAGTTTAAGTAACAATTAACGTCAAAAGCTGACCCTCACCCTAACCCTTCTCCTGCCGGAGAATGGACTTTTAGAACCCTCTCCCAACGGAGAGGACATGGTGGGGGAAGATGTTGAAATGAAACCAGGAGTGAATCCATGAGCGCAGTCCTACCTAATACCGCTGTCGTTGCACCTTTACACCAAGCCTCTCCGGGTCTCTGGACGCTCGCATGGCGGCGCTTGAAGCGCGACAAGATCGGCATGGTGTCGCTGGTCGTGGTGATATTTTTTCTGCTGCTGATGCTCGGCTCATACGCCGGAATTGTGGCCGGTAATTGGTCAAAAGAAGTGGGCGTGTCTTATGCCAATCCTTCATTCATGGCGGGGGCCGAAAATCTCGATGCGGTGAAAGCAAAAGTGGATACCAATGCGGACAAAATCCCTTATGTTGATTTGTCGGACATCGACCCGCTTGCGCCGCGTTACAAAGAGTGGGAAGAGCGCACCGCAAAAATAAAAATCACCGAGACGCCGCGTTCGGACACACTGATATTTGGTGGCGACAAATGGGGCCGCGACGTATTGCAAAAAGCGATCAAGGGCGCGCAAACGTCGATTCTGGTTGGGTTAGTGGCAGCGCTGTTTGCAACTGTCATTGGCACCGCCTTGGGCGCGATTTCGGGTTATATGGGCGGCAAAATCGGTGATTTTCTGGAATGGTTTTACAACATCTTTACGTCCATTCCCTACATCCTGTTGATCCTTGCTTTCGCAGCCGTGTTTTCAAGCTCGCCCAGTCTGGCGGACTATCGCGGCGTGCCGATGGTGGTGGCAATTCTCGCGTTTACCGGCTGGACCGGCATCTATCGCCTGATCCGTTCGGAGTACATCAAACATGCCTCTCGCGAATACGTGAAGGCCGCGCAGGCGATCGGCGCCACTCATTCGCGCCGCATGTTTGTCCACATCCTGCCCAACGTCAGCCACGTGTGTTTGGTGCAGCTGTCACAGCATGTGGTGCAATTTATTAAGGCCGAAGTCATTTTGTCGTTCTTGGGCTTGGGCGTACCGGTCGATTCGGTTTCATGGGGCACGATGCTGGCTGAAGCGCAGTCGGAGCTGGTGATCGGTAAATGGTGGCAGCTGGCGGCAGCGGGCATCTCGATGGCGATTTTGGTCACGGCATTTTCGATGCTGACTGATTCGCTGCGCGATGCGCTGGATCCGAAGATTAAATAAAACTGTCGCCATTTTATTTTGCAGACTACTGAAAGCGTGCAATGAGCAATCTCCTCGAAGTCAAAAACCTCAACGTCAAATTTCGCATCGATGGCGGCAAAATTTTTGAAGCGGTGAAAGGTGTGTCGTTTGATGTGCCGACCAATTCCACTGTTGCGCTGGTGGGCGAATCCGGTAGCGGCAAGTCGGTGTCGGCGATGTCGATTGTGCGGCTGCTGCCGCGCGAGACCGCGATTGTCTCGCCTGAAAGTGAAGTCAATTTCGGCGGGCTGAATCTGTTGGCGGCGCCAGAACAAAAAATGCGCGATATTCGCGGCAAAGAAATTTCGGTCATTTTTCAGGATCCGATGTCCTCGCTCAATCCCGTTTTTACGGTCGGTGATCAGATCGCTGAAGTGCTGCGCCTGCATACAAAAATGACGCGGGCGCAAGCGTGGGCGCGTGCGGAAGAATTGATGGCCGAGGTCGGCATCCCCAATCCGAAATCACGAATGAACTCGTTTCCGCATGAGTTATCGGGCGGCCAGCAGCAGCGCGTGATGATTGCGCAAGCAATTGCCTGCGAGCCGAAATTATTGATTGCCGATGAGCCGACTACCGCGCTGGACGTCACGATCCAAAAGCAAATTCTCGACTTGATTGCGAAACTTCAGGCAAAACACCATATGTCGGTTTTGTTTATCACCCATGATCTCGCGGTTGTCGGCGAAATTGCCGATCATGTGGTGGTCATGCAGTCGGGCGAGATCAAGGAAAAAGCCACCGCAAAAGCGATTTTTGAAACACCGCAGCATCCTTACACCAAAGCACTTTTATCTTGCCGGCCGAGTGTTGAAAAGCGTCCGCGCCGCCTGCCGGTGATTGATGATTTCTTGCGTCCCGAGGGCGTCAATCAGGCGAACCTGGTTGAACGTAAACGTGGCTACATGCCAGACGACAAAATTGTGCTGGAAGTCAAAAACCTCTCCAAGCATTTTTCGATGAAAGAGGGGTTTTTCAAAAAACGTGATGTGCCCGCTGTGAAGGGGGCCAGTTTCAAGCTGGCGCGCGGAAAAACCTTGGGTCTGGTCGGGGAATCGGGCTCGGGCAAAACAACGGTGGGCCTGACCTTGATGCGTTTGCATGATGCGACCAGTGGCGAAGTACTATTTGATGGCGTTGATTTGCTCAAACTGTCTGAAGATGAGTTCACCAAATACAAACGCCGCATCCAGATTATTTTTCAGAATCCGTATGCATCCTTGAATCCGCGTTTCACGGTCGGTCAGATTTTGATGGAGCCGATGGAGATTCATAACATCGGACGCAACAGTCAGGAACGCGTCGATATGTCGATGGCGCTGCTCAAGCGTGTCGGTATGCCCGATGTTTCTTTCTACAAATATCCGCATGAGTTTTCGGGTGGTCAGCGCCAACGTATCGCGATTGCGCGTTGCCTGACGATGAAACCGGATGTGTTGATTTGTGATGAGTCCGTGTCCGCGCTGGACGTCTCAGTGCAGGCCCAGGTGCTCAACCTGTTGCAAGATTTGCAAGACGAATACCAGATGAGTTACATCTTCATTTCGCATGATCTGGCGGTGGTGAAATATATTTCTGATCAGGTGATGGTGATGTCGGAAGGCGCGGTGATTGAGGTCGCAAATTCGGACGATATATATCTGCATCCCCAGCAGGAATATACGAAGAAATTGCTGGGTTCGATTCCGAAAGGCTGGCAGGGTGCGGCTGCCTAGGCGCTCACCATTTTAGACATCCCCAGCAAAAGGGCGGGCCTTCGGGCATTTATTGCTTGAAATGCCCGTGCTTATTAGGGTCTTAAATACTTACATCAAGCCTGGTCGGCGCATCCAACGGGCCGACGATTCTCGGCTAGGCCGACACTTTCAATTGAATTCCCACTGCTAAAACGGTTCGCGGTTTTAGTCGATTCCACAGCAGTAAATTGGCGACGCCCACATTAAATTTGGCAGCAATGGCATATAAGGTGTCGCCGCTTCGCACGACATAAAACCTTGGCTTAACCACTTTCTTTTCTGTCACCGGTGCGCTGCGGGCAGGGTTTGAGGCGGCGATTACTGGGGGCTGTGGATTGGACTTCGCGGCGGATTGCCTGGCTGAATTCGTAGAGTCAGGAGAAATAGGGTTTGCGCCAAGTCCAACATCGACGCTCACATTTTTAATAGGCGTCTCATGGCCCGCCGAAAGTGGCGCGGCGGCGGACGCAGAAACAGAGGCCGCGGCGAGAAGCAGCGGGGAGCGCGGCGCCGTAATGTCGGCGCTGAGCCCATACGTTGAGGGGGTCGAGTTCGCTGACATGGCAACCATCGCTCCCGCAGCAGCGCCTGATGGTGCACTGGAACTGACCGGCATGCTGGCGTGCGCGGGGCCTGCGGAACTGCTCTGTGCGATTTTGAGCGCGGCTTTCTTTTCCAACATAGCCGTCATCACCTTGGCTTGTGCGGCCATGGGCACCATGAAGGTAGTCGCTTTTGCAAATTTGCCTTTGCGCTCAGCGAAGGGACCGCCTGTCGCGCGCAGGTATGAGCCTGTCATTCCGTAGCGTTTTGCCACGGTATTTATGACCTCGCCTTTACGAGCGGTCACCGTTTGCCACGACACCATCGGGCCATTTAACGATTGATACAGCTTTAAGTTGCTGCTGAATATGGCCGCATTCTCCGTTGGTACTAAAAAATATCCAGTGCCCGATACGGCAACCGGTCGATTGAATGCAGGGTTGAGTGCCGAGAATTCATCTTCCGCCATCTCGGCTAATTTCGCAGCGAGCTTGATGTCAATCTTGTCGGGTGCCGTCACCTTGCTGAAATAGGGCTTGTTGTCTACCGCCGTCAGCTCGACCCCGTAACTCGCCGGTGACAACACAATATTTTTGACTGCAATCAGTTTGGGCACATAGCTGCGCGTTTCGTTCGGCAGATTGAGTGACGCAAAATCAATCGGCAGCCCGCGTTTTACATTGGCTTGAATCGCCCGACCCACGCAGCCTTCGCCGCAGTTGTACGCCGCGAAGGCTAGTTCCCAGGAAT
>JBBRZG010000101.1:0-14288 GCA_038236905.1 Burkholderiales bacterium | reverse complement strand
CTCTTGCGCGCGAGCGAAATTCAGGAAGCGCTTGGGGTTAAGCGGAATACTGTTTTCACGTACTTCAAAATGCAAATGTGGGCCAGTGGCGCGACCAGTCGCGCCAAGGTCGCCTATGTGTTGGCCTTTTAAAACGATATCGCCAGTCTTGACCAACATTTTGGAAAGATGCGCATAGCGGGTGGTCAGGCCGTTATCGTGATCAATATCAATCATGTTGCCATAGGCGCTGTGGACTTCGGCGGTCGCCACGACCCCGCCCGCTGCCGATAATACGGGTGAGCCAGTGGCGGCAATAAAATCAACGCCCGTATGAAACGCGTTCTGGCCGTTGAACGGATCAATCCGATAACCGAAGTTGGACGAATAATAACCAGACTCTACCGGCAGGGTGGTGGGAATCGATTTCGCGGCAAGTCGGCCATCCGAAAATACCGAGTCTAGTACGCCTAACTTATCTGCACGGTCATCTAGTGAGCCAGAAATCTCAGATATTCGCCGCTCAAAATCTTTAAATGAGAGACCGGCACCTGCTCCGGCAGGAACCATCGGGCCGCCCTGACCGGGAGGTTCAGAGAACTTAAACTCTTCGGCCTTCATATTTGCCGCTTTGCCCAAGCGTTCGCCAAATGCGTCCAGACGCATCAGCCGGGCTTGCAGCTCACCGAGTTTAACGGCAAGGGAATTCAACTGCTCGCGCATGTCTTTTTCAGCTTGCTGCGATTGTTGCAGGGTCAGCGTGGAGATGAGGCGCTGAATAAACGGGTTCTGAATATCCACGGCATAGCGCATCGTGAACCAGTGTGTTCCCAGCGCCAGCAAAAAACCGGCACTCACAAAGCCGACCACTGCCATGATGATCTGGGACTGAGAAATCGTGACAATCCTGCTCTTGGCCAGACTATCCGATACTAAAATGATGTTCATTGCTAAACTCCCAACTCGCGAAGTGCTGCAGAAATGAAGAGCTAAGACCGCAAAATGACAAGCAGTTCAAAACCCGGCGCCAGACCCGTTGCAAAATCGGGCTTTAAACCAATCCGCACATTAGTCGCTGAAAATGAAACTATTGCGCCGATGTTGCAGCGCTTCGAATTCATTTCACGACTTCAAAAAATATATTCCGACACTGTCACCTCAGCTCTCAACGACATGAGCCGAATTGCTGCGGTGGAAGGATCGACGATTGTGGTCGCCGCCACCAACGGGCATGCAGCCACTATTTTGAAACAGATGTTGCCGCGTTTGTTACAGAAATTTAGGGAAAATCAAAAGCAGGAACAAGAGGTTACAGCAATCAGGGTGATCGTGCAACCGACTGTGACAGCGGTAAACATCGAGCCTCGGAATCGAAATAACGCCGCCAAGGGAGGCGCGCCGATGTCACAAATAGCAATCGACCGGCTGGCGAATTCGTTAGGCGATTCGCCGTTGAAAGACACCATTGTACGCATGCAGCAAAAACGTGAGCGGGCGCTCACCATCAAAAATAAGCCTTAAAAATCAGCAATATGGATCTTCGTTAGCTGAGCAATACGCGTTCGAGCACGTAGATTATGGCGATAATAACCGCAAATAAAACGGTCAATTTAGCCAGATTTTTGGTTAAAAGCAGAAACTGCGGATTTTTTGTAAACAAGTAGCCCAAGAACGCCGCACTAATTACCAGCGCCGCGATCATCAGTAAAAAACGAAGCCCAATCAGCATATTAATTGCCCGTGTGTTTGCCTTGAAGATTGCCGGTGTATTTGCCCATATAGTTGCGGGCTAATTGGTGACTAGCGACATTTTGCCAAACGCCAGCGGCAACTGCTCGCGCTTATCAAAGGTCACAAACTGCCACGCGGATTCATCCGCCAACAGCGCTCTAACCAGCTGATTATTCATCGCATGCCCGGATTTCACGCCATAGAAGGCACCGATCAGCGGATGCCCCAGCATGTAAAGATCGCCCACCGCGTCCAACGCTTTATGCTTGACGAATTCGTCATCAAAGCGTAAGCCATCGGCATTTAATACACGGAAATCGTCGATCACGATGGCATTATCCAAGGAGCCGCCGCGACCGAGTCCCATCGTTCGCATGGCTTCAACCTCATGCGTAAAGCCGAAAGTTCGCGCACGCGCGACCTCTTTTGCGAATGACACTTCAGCAAAATCGATCTCAATCTCCGATGCTGACGCATCAAAAACGGGATGGTCAAAATCAATCGCGAATTTGAGTTTGAAGCCACCGAATGGCTCAAGGCGAACCAAACGGTCCTTTTCTTTCAATTCAATCGCGCGCTTGACGCGAATGAACCGTTTCGCTTTCGCCTGCTCTTCTATGCCTGCCGATTGAAGAAGAAATATAAAAGGGCCGGCACTGCCGTCCATGATCGGCACTTCTTCAGCCGATAAATCAACGTAGGCGTTATCGATCCCCAGCCCGGCAAATGCGGACATCAAATGCTCGACCGTGGCCACCCGTGCACCCGACACGGGATTTTCAATGCGGGTCGACATCCGCGTGTCGTTCACATTCAAGGCGTGCGCGCGCACCTGCGGTGCACCCGGCATATCGGTACGACAAAAAACAATCCCTGTATCCGGCGCGGCGGGGCGGATCACCATCTCTACTCGATGGCCTAAATGAACACCGACACCTGAGGCGCGGACTTTATTCTTGAGAGTGCGTTGTTTAATCATTTCGGAGATGACGGGTTTCGAATACAGCCGGGAAGCTGCCAACTTCATATATAACTTGCGGTGATGGTAGCATTTGCAAGCGCCTCCGGTCACCAGCCACTCCATCATCAACGAAATGGCGTGCGAATATCTGACAAGAATTGTTGCGCCCGCGCGTGCTGCGGCCGGTTGAAAAAATCATCCGGCGTCGCGCGCTCCAATATCCGGCCGCCGTCCATGAACAGCACGCGGTCAGCCACCTCGCGCGCGAAACCCATTTCATGGGTAACGCAAACCATGGTCATGCCATCGCGAGCCAGATCACGCATGGCGATCAAAACTTCGCCGACCATTTCGGGATCCAGCGCACTGGTGGGCTCATCAAACAGCATCACCGGCGGCTGCATCGCCAGCGCACGCGCAATCGCGACGCGCTGCTGCTGCCCGCCCGAGAGTGCCGATGGATAGGCATTCGCTTTTTCAGAGAGTCCCACGCGGTCCAGCAATTTAAGCGCGAGTGCACGCGCGTCTGAGGCACTCATTCCACGAATATTCTTGGGCGCAAGCATGCAATTCTCCAACGCAGTCAGATGTGGAAATAAATTGAACTGTTGGAAAACAAAGCCGATACCCGCCCGGAATTGATTTATATCCAGCTCAGCCGAATTAGCGTCTTTACTATCCACAAAAATCTTTCCCGACCCGATCGGTTCAAGCCGGTTGATAGTGCGAATCAGCGTTGACTTGCCCGACCCAGACGGCCCGCACACAACCACCACTTCGCCTTTGCCAATGGTCTCGGTAATATCCACCAACGCGTGATACTCGCCGTACCATTTGTTAACGTTTTCGAATCGAATCATGTTTGTTCCGTCAGTTTGCTTTTGGCTGGGTGAGACATTTTGCTTCGGTCGCCGCCTAGTACAGAGCTACGTGCATGCCTGCGTTCGAGCCAGAAAGCGAAACGCGACAAGCCAAAACAAAGTAAGAAATAAGCGAGGGCCAGTACCAAATAGATTTCTGTTGGCTTTGTCAACACGAGATTATTAATTTGCGAGGCAATAAACGACACCTCGGACAGCCCGATAATGTAGCCCAGCGACGTATCCTTGATCGTCGACACAAACTGGTTTACCAGCGACGGCAGCATATTGCGCATCACCTGCGGCATCACCACTAATCTGAGTGAAGCGAAATAGCTCAAGCCGAGCGAACGGGCCGCTTCAAACTGACCGGTCGGCAAAGCCTGAATGCCGGCACGGAAAATCTCCGACAAGTACGCTGCATTGAATAGCACCAACGCCCCAAGCATGGTCGAGAACTGGCTGATTTTTTGCCCTGTAATGCTGGGCAAAAAGAAATAAGCCCAGAACAGCACCATTAAAAGCGGCGTTCCACGAATGACATAGACAATCGATGTGACCGGCCATGAAAGTATTGGCCAGGGGCTCATTCGCGCGATCGCGAGCGCCAACCCAAGCGGAAAAGCGAGCAGCAACCCGCCGGCCGCCAGCACAATGGTCAGACTCAATCCACCCAACGGACCGTCCGGGAACTGGCCGATCAGGAAATATACCCAGTAAGTCTGGATCACTTCTATCAGGCTCATTACGCAACCCGCACCGGAAAGCGGCGTCGATAAAGCAAACCGAGCACGGTCAATATCAACGACACACTGAGGTAGCAGAGGGTGGCAAACGCAAATGCCTCGGCACTGCGAAATGCAGTTGACTCGACCTTTGCGGCCTGATACATCAATTCACCCACACCAATCACGGTGGCAATGCTGGTGTTCTTCCAAAGGTTGAGGGTTTGCGAAACCAGCGGCGGGATTGTGACCCGCAATGCCTGCGGCAAAATGATCAACCGCATCGTCCCCAGGAAACTGAATCCCAGCGAGCGGCCTGCCTCAAACTGGCCGCTCGAAATTCCGCGGATGCCGCTGCGAATATCTTCGGCCATATAGGCGGCGGTATAGAGCGTGAGCGCTGCGATCGCACTCAAGACTTCGATATTGCCCGCGTATAACCAACGTTTGATTCCATCCGGCAGCAACTCCGGCGCACCGAAATACCAGAAAAGCATGTGTGCGAGTAGCGGCACATTACGGATGGATTCAACAAAGGTCGCACCCAGCCATTGCAAAGCTCGCAGCGGAGATAGCCTGAACATCGCCACCGTTATGGCCAGCGGTAGCGCGAGCACCAGCGTGATGCCCGCCATTCCTAACGACAAGCGCAGACCTTGGATCAACCAGTCGTGGTAGGTACCCGCCAACAAAAGATTGAGGTCAAATGACATTTAAAAGGTGTTGGGCGCATGGCGGTTGAAGTGATGACAACAGGGCGATGGCTTGTGATTTTCTAACTAACCGTCGACTTTATCGCTATCAATCTTAAATGTACGTTTATCTAATTTGACTTTTGAATTGGGGCCGTACCATTTGAAGAAAAGTCTCTCCGCTTCGCCCGACTTCTCCAGCGCCCGCAGCGCGTCATCAACCTCTTTTTTCAAGCCTGATTCGCCTTTGCGAATCCCAAGCGCCAGCGGCTCAATACTTAAATTCTGCGGGAGAATAATGTAATCTTTTTGCGCGTCACCAAGCTTGCCGTAATTATTAAACAATGAAACCTCATCGTTAACATAGCCAAGCCCCTTGCCCTGTTGCAGCCCGATGAAAGCCTGCAACGAAGTCTCGAACGTAATCACATCCGCTGTCGGCACTGCTTTGCGAATATTGGGCTCTTGCGTACCGCCCTTTACCGTCAAAACCTTTTTGCCGGCTAGCTGTGGAACAGCGGTAATCCCGCTGTCTTTGCGTACCATCACCCGCTGGCCCGTGACCAAGGTGGTGAGCGAAAAATCAATCTTCGCTTCGCGCTCTTTATTGTGTGTTAACGACGCGGCCAAAAGGTCAATGCGGCCCTGCTCGAGTTCTGGAATGCGTGCAGCCACCGAGAGCTGCTTGAGGGTTAGTTTTACCCCCAGCTTTTTAGCAATAGCTTCCGACAGATCAACGTCATAACCCACAATCTTGCGCGTCGCAGGGTCGATAAAGCTATTAGGCTCATCCGTGCCCAACACGCCCACGATAATCTCGCCCTTCTTCTTAATATCGGCAAGTTGATCCGCTCTTGCCAGCGGACTGAGCAATGTGGCGAGCAAAATAAAGCTGGAAATAAATCGGGCGTATCTCATGTCATTTTTCCTGTTGGCTTTGTTGAGCAGGCAATGCCGGATCATGCAAGATCGGATAGCTGCAGTTTCAGATAAATGTGAACACATCAAGCATCAAGATCACGCATCACAATTACATTAAGTTTCGCATAAGTTAAGGGCAGCTAATCTGGTTGCTTAACTTATGGCGGCTGTGAGCGCGGTGCAATTTAAATGGTGCGACTCAAGAAATTCAGAAGTCAGCACGCTTGCCGCCTCATCAAATCATTATTTTTGATAAGTCTTGCAAAAAATAGCATGAAAGCGTAAATTAACTGTACAAAAATACAGCATTACTTCATCCATCGAAACTTCCAGTTGCTGTCACTAGCACTCGCTAGTCAATTAACCGTTTGTCGATGCCATGCCACATTCAAATCAAGACCTTAGCGAGCCTGCTAGCCCGCAGACGCATTTATCACGTCAGCCATTTTCGCCGACTTTGCAATCGGGTGTATTTCGTATTGGCGATTTCCAACGCCAATCCGCCAGCGGCTCGCAAAATTTGCCGACCGGCTTTGCTGTATTAGATCGCGAGCTGGTCGGGGGCGGTTGGCCGCAGCAGGGCTTGGTGGAGCTGTTGTCTGATGAAGTGGGTATTGGTGAGCTTTCGTTAATGCTACCCGCGCATGCTTACTTGGCTAATGTTCGACATTTAGGGGCCAAAGGGATGCTCTGGGTTATGTCGGCCACACGACCGTACTTACCCTATGCGCCCGCGCTGGTAAGTGCGGGTATTGATCTCAATCAGTTGGTGATTGCTACCGCACCACAAATGCAAGATGCATTGTGGACAGCTGAACAGGGTCTGTTAAGTGGGAGTATTGGTATCGTCACCGTGTGGCTATCCGATCAACAGCCGCAGGATGTATCGCTACGCCGTTTGTCGCAAGCCGCGCAGACCAGTAACTCGCTATGTGTATTGATGCGCCCCATCATCGCTGCCAGCCGACCCTCGCCCGCGCAATTGCGCATCGCGCTAAAGACGGCAAGAGCGGTAGAAGCGGTAAAGATAGCCAATCCTCTGCATCAGCCGAGTGGTGCATTAGAACTAAATTTAATTAAACGCCGTGGCCTGCCGATGGGCAAAACGCTGGTGTTAGAAACGCGCTCCCTCGCATGCTTAAAGCGTGAGCAAGCGACACAACCCCGGCATGTGCCCAGCACCGCACGCGGCTGGCTGGAACGCGTTATCAAGGCACCAGCTGTACTTGGCACCGCACCAGTAAACGCGCCCACCACCAACGTTCGCCAGCGATCATTCGAGCTTGATCGGTAGCCATCGCTATGTTGTGGATCGCATTAGAGTTTCCCCATTTGTCGCTTGAGGCTGTCAATCGCTGTAGTGGGCTGGGTGGCGTGGAGAGCATGGGTGCTGTGGATCCAACAAGTGGTGCAGTCGAAGTAGACGGCCATGATCTGATGCGAGACCTGCCGGTTGTCGTCACCGACGGTCCGGCAACCCGACCAATACTGCATGCCATCAATGCCGCCGCGAGAGAGATTGGTATGAACGCGGGCATGACCCTCGCCAGCGCGCGCGCAATGGAATCCTCGCTGGTCGCATTGCCCCGCGCGCCGCAAAAAGAAACGCAATGCATGCTGCAAATAGCGGCATGGTGTTCGCAATTCACGCCCTCGGTTTCGCATGTCAAGCATTGCGTGGTGCTGGAAGTCTCAACCTCACTCAGACTCTTCGGCGGCATTGCCAAACTCGCCGCGCAGATTCGCCAAGGGATGGTGGCGATGGGTTATCGCGCCTTGATCGGCGTCGCACCCACACCGCTGGCGGCACAGCTATTAGCAAAGATGACGCAATATCAAACCGGCGTACGCATGTGCCAGCAACTGGCACAACTAAACGAGCGCCTTGCCCAAATTCCGCTGGCGCTGTTCGATTGGTCGCACGACACTTTGACCACACTTTCCACTCTGGGTCTGACCCGCATTAAAGATTTGCTGGCGCAACCACGCGAAGGGCTGCGTCGCCGTTTTGGCGCATCGCTGCTGGATGATCTGGATCGTGCGCTGGCTAAAAAGCCTGACCCGCGTTTGTACATCACGCTGCCCGATAAATTTCGGAGTGATATTGAACTTGTTTTTGAGTTAATCGAAAGCGAACGTTTGTTGCATCCGATTAGCGCCATGCTGACCGAGATGCAAGGCTTTTTACGTGCGCGCGGCGCAGGTGTAACTGCGCTGTCGTTATCGCTCAAGCATAGCCGAGATGATTTTACAGCCATCATCTTCGACACCCGCACCCCAGCTCGCGATGTGACTCATTGGCTGCGCTTGATTCGCGAGCGTTTTAATATGATTTCGCTTAAAACAGCGGTGGTGGCGATCACCCTAAAAGCAGACCGCGTTAGGCCATTTGAAGAAGTGAATGAGAGCTTTTTCCCCGGCACGGAAACCGGCGGCAAAAAACGCGATGGTTTGATTGATCGACTCACATCGCGTCTGGGTGAGGGCAATGTATTTTCAATTGCGGTCAAAGACGATCATCGCCCCGAGTCATCATGGCAAATAGGGGCTCATCAAAAACGGGTTGACGTACCCAGCAAAAAAACGAAACAACCGGCACCGGCCACGCTGCAAACAATACAGCGGCTTACATGTCGACCTGCATGTCGACCTACATGGTTATTGCGCGAACCACGCTCTCTCAACACGATAAATGATTGTCCGCAATATCACGGCGCACTTACCATTCTGGCGGGACCGGAACGGATCGAAACCGGCTGGTGGGATAACAAACCGGTGGCTCGCGATTATTTTATTGCTCAAAATCCACGGCAGGAAGTGTGCTGGATTTTTCGCGATTACCGGCTGGGCAAGCGCTGGTATTTGCATGGGATGTTTGCGTAAGATGTGTCCCTCTTATGCCGCCCTGCACTGCATCAGCAATTTCAGTTTTCTTCGCGGTGCCTCGCACGCTGAAGAATTGGCACAGCAGGCGGCCGCACTTCACTATGCGGCGATTGCGATCACCGATGAATGCTCTGTTGCCGGCGTGGTGCGCGCGCATGTCGCCGCAAAAGAGCACGGAATCAAACTCATTATCGGCGCTGAGTTTGTGTTGCAGGATGCGCCACCCATTGAGCGCTTGGTGTTGCTGGCGCAGACTCGTGAAGGCTACGGCAATTTGTGCGAACTCATCACACTCGCACGGCGGCGTGCTGAGAAAGGCAGCTATGAGTTGCACTTGGCGGATGCGCTGGTGGGTGCACTGGCGGGTGTGCCGGAATGTTTGGTGATGGTGAAAGTCGCCAGTCATTTAACGTCAGCCGCGCTACCGTCGCTGCTACAACTGCGCGATGCTTTCCCACAGCGTCTATGGATCGGAGCATCGCTCAATTACGGTGCTGACGATATGCAAACTCTCGACGATCTACTCTTGCTCGAAGATCAATCGCAAGTCCCGCTGGTGGCGATGGAAGCGGTCGTGATGCATAACCGCCAGCGCAAGCATCTGCATGATGTCATCACCGCCACACGTCTGCACCTGCCCGTGAGCGAGCTGGGCACGCGCGCGATGGCGCACAGTGAAGGCCATTTAAAACCCATCGCGCAACTGTTAAAACGTTACCCCCCGCGCCTGGTGATTGAAACGCTGGCCATTGCCGCGCAGTGCAGTTTTTCGCTCGACGAGATTCGCTACGAATATCCGCGCGAGGTCGTGCCACACGAAGAAACGCCCAAGAGCTATTTGCGCAAACTTACCTATGAAGGGATGACAACACGCTACGGCGATGTTTATCCGGAAGCGGTCGTCAAACTCATTG
This sequence comes from Burkholderiales bacterium, assembly GCA_038236905.1. Lineage (GTDB taxonomy): Bacteria > Pseudomonadota > Gammaproteobacteria > Burkholderiales > Usitatibacteraceae > UKL13-2. The sequence goes on along the minus strand of JBBRZG010000101.1, from coordinate 4,619 downwards.
AACATGAACTGCGCGTGATCGGAGATTTGCAATACGAAGCATTTTTTTTAACGATTTACGATGTGGTGGCCTTTGCGCGCGGTGAGGGCATTCTTTGTCAGGGGCGCGGCTCGGCGGCGAATTCAGCCGTGTGTTATTGCCTGGGCATTACAGAAGTTGATCCCTCGCGTATGCAGGTTTTGTTTGAGCGTTTTATTTCACGCGAACGCAACGAGCCGCCCGATATTGATGTCGATTTTGAGCACGAGCGGCGCGAAGAAGTGATCCAGTATTTGTACCGCAGATATGGGCGTGATCGCACTGCGTTGACCGCTGCGGTTGCCACCTACCGGCCCAAGAGCGCGATTCGCGATGTCGGCAAAGCGTTGGGTTTGTCGCTTGATCAAGTTGATGCGCTGTCACGCGCGATTGTGTGGTGGGACGGCCGCGAAATTGCGCCCGAACGTTTGCAGGAAGCGGGCTTTGATCCTGATGCACCGCTGATGCAAAAGCTGCTGGAACTCACCCACGAACTCGTTGGTTTTCCACGTCATTTGTCGCAGCATTCGGGCGGCTTTGTGATTGCGCGCGAACAGCTCACCCGGTTGGTGCCGGTCGAAAATGCAGCGATGCCCGAGCGCTCGGTCATCCAGTGGGACAAGGATGATCTGGATGAGCTGGGCTTGATTAAAGTCGATGTATTGGCACTCGGCATGCTCACCGCTATTCGCAAAACCTTTGATAGTCTGAATCGGTTTTATGGCGCAGCGCTTGCCGTCAAGGCGGTTAAAGATGTGCCGGCCGAAGATGCAGCAACCTACCGCATGATTCAGCGGGCGGACACGATCGGTGTTTTTCAAATTGAATCGCGTGCGCAAATGTCGATGCTGCCGCGCTTGAAACCGAAATGCTTTTACGATCTGGTGATTGAAGTCGCGATAGTGCGTCCCGGCCCGATTCAGGGCGGCATGGTGCATCCGTATTTGAAGCGCCGCAATGGTCAGGAGAAAGTCGTTTATCCGAGTGCGGCCGTGGAGCAGGTATTAAAACGCACGCTAGGCGTATCGATTTTTCAGGAACAAGTCATGCAGCTGGCGGTGATTGCCGCGGGCTTCACGCCGGGCGAAGCAGATCGCCTGCGTCGCGCGATGGCAGCTTGGAAACGCAAGGGCGGCATTGAGCCATTTCGTGAACAACTCATGACCGGCATGTTGTCGCGCGGCTATTCCGAAACCTATGCCGAGCAAATTTATAAACAGATGCAAGGCTTTGGCGAATACGGTTTTCCGGAATCGCACGCGGCCAGTTTTGCGCTGCTGGTATACATCTCGTGTTACTTAAAATGTCACCATCCGGCAGCGTTTACGTGCGGCTTACTCAATAGCCAGCCGTTGGGATTTTATTCACCTTCGCAGCTGGTTCAGGATGTGAAACGCCACGATGTCACGGTGCAGCCGGTGGACGTGATGGTGAGCGAATGGGATTGCGTGTTGGAGGAAATCGATAATTTAAACCCTAGCATTGACGGGCCTCTCCAAGCAATAATGCCTGATGAACGCCGCCAGACAACGAGTTTATCTAAAAATTCATCAGCTTATGTTCCCGCAATCCGTTTAGGCCTGAATATGGTCAAAGGCTTTTCACGCGCCGCTGCGGCTCGCATCATCAGCGCCCGTAGCAACCAATCTTTCACTGATATTGCCGACGTAAAACGACGTGCACAATTAGATGATGGCGAGATTTCAGCACTCGCGTCAGCGGATGCGTTCGCCACACTAATCGGCAATCGGCGCGAGGCGTTATGGCGCGCGCTGGGAACATCGCGAGACAGCGAAATGTTCATGGCACCTACCGATAATTCCCGCGCCACGCTCAACGCACCCACTGAAGCCAGCGATATTCTCGAAGACTACCGCAGCACCGGCTTAACGCTGCGCCGCCATCCGCTCGCACTATTGCGCCCCCAACTCGCCGCCGAATATGTCATTACTGCTGCCCAACTCGCAAAACTGCAAACCGGTCGCCGCGTGAGGGTGACCGGCATTGTTACGTGTCGGCAACGGCCCAGCACCGCCAACGGCACCACCTTCGTGACGCTCGAAGATGAGACCGGTTATGTGAATGTGGTGGTGTGGGCATCCATTGCGGAAGCGCAGCGAAAAACACTGATTTTTTCTCGTCTGTTGCGAGTGACCGGACGCGTCGAGCGACAAGGTGCGGTGGTGCATTTGATTGCAGAAAAGCTCTCAAATGAAACAGCGATGTTGGATTCACTATTGGGTGAATTGTCATTGCCGTCGAGGGATTTTCATTGAAGCGATTGTGGCGAAATACATTTTCGGATTGCGATAAATTGCAGAAGTGCGGTTTCGGTTTGCAGATTGCCTTCACTTTTACCTTAGTACTGGCTCAATGATTGTGCCAGAATTTGACTTATTACTTTGCTAAAGATGGAATGTTCTCTATCTGCCAGAAGCGGTTGGATTGGCTTTCCAAATGCGGACAGTCAAAGTAGTGGTGACATGAATGTGGATTGAGATCTGTGGAAAAAAAGTTGTCCAGCTATCTATTTGAGTACATCTACTGGCGTCGAAGCTCCAGTGAGTTTCGTGTCAACAAAGGCTGGCTGCTGATTATTGCACTACCAAATTTCGCTTACGCAGGCCATGGGCCAGACAGGGAGTTTTTGGTAGCTTTTACTGCCGTTGCGGCGTTTGGGCTTGCTTCAGTCCTAGGATTATTTACTGGTTTGCTTAAAACAAACTATTCGATATCGATGGCATTTTCGGTCGGCCTTCCTGCGGGTATTTTCTTGTTGACGATGCTTTACGAGCGCCAGCCAGATTTAGAGATTGGACTGATGATTATCGCGGCTCTTTCGGTGGGTTTTGTAGTGGGACGAAGTATTGTTACGTTCTTCAAAACGATCTTGGCCTGGCTCAAGTCCAAAGACGAACCCAAGCGAACCGATTGATTAGCAATGAAGCCATTAGGTTGCCAGGCAGGATTACGCCGGTCATGCTGATCGTTCTAATTTATATCAACGTAATACCATCGAAGTGAATATTGGCCTCGAAAGACAGTTATGGGGCATAACTTGACGAGGACATGTTGCTGGCGTTGTGACCTCAAGATGAGCTGAATTTTTCTACTCCGCGTTAGACTGCAATCAAGAAGATGGACTCTTAGTAGTGGTCTATTGCAAAGCTTCCCCACCTTTTCTTTCGCACCTTAGTCAAAATTCGGCCTCCTCCCCTAACCATCACCAACTAGGAAAAAACCTTGACCACATTAATCGGAAAAGTCGCCATCGTTACTGGCTCTGGAACGGCATTGGCCGCGCCACCGCGCTGGGTTTAGCCGCTGCAGGGGCCAAGATAGCCGAACGCGCGCCACGGTTTAGGAATGCTGACGCTCTGTTCGATGACCTCAAAAAAAACCGCCGCAAGTAAGCGAGCGACGCCTCCGCGCGCGTCGGATCATACAAAATCTTATCTCAAAGATTGGACGCGTAAATCGCACTCGGCGCACTCGGGTCGCTACGATATGACGCGACTCAAAGAGGTGATGCTGCTGCTGATTGCAAACGATGCCCCGCTGGGGCCTGAGTGGCTTGATCACCCGTTGAAACGTGTATGGGCCGACCATAGCGAATGTCACGTTGGCGGGTACTTTCTGCTGATTTATCAAGTTGAGAGCAACGCGATTGTATTTGTGCGTGTCGGCGATCATGCCGAGTTATTCAATGAGTAGAAAATTTGGCAGACTTCTTCAGCAATCGACGCCGATGGAGTGTCAACCGCCGCTCATTAACCTGCGTCGATTTACCTTGTCTGGGAAAGAACGAGTTACACGAAGTAAACGTTTTGATGGTAAATCATGACCGAGGCCACACTCTACGCTTGGATATTTCTTTCGGTTCCGCGAGACCCAAGCCCGCTCCAAGACGTGCTGTTAATGTCGGATGCCATTAACCATGCAGTACCGACTCAAAGAGAACTTCAAGCGAGTTTCGGTTGGCTTAAGAAGCAGGGACTTGTCCATGTTGAGAGTAAGAAATACTCGCTCACTGAATTTGGTGAATCATTGCGCCAAAGGGCGACCCCTGAATCCAATTTGATTCACGATACTTGGAAAGCTGTGGCGGCCCGATTCACATCAATGATCGGAGAAAAAGCACCAGAAATCGAAATCAGTAGCGCAGATTTTGTTAATGCAAATACGAGCTACAGGCGAGCGTTTGGGGTGCAGCATCAGAAATTGCAAGGCGAACCTGACCCGAAATGATAAAGATCTGCAAATTGACAGCGAGACGGAAGCGCCCAATAAGCAGCGCAATTCAAAGGTGGAGGTTTAGCCACTGTATATTGCGAAAATCAACTGAATTTTTCTACATCCGCTAGCGCGGAGAAATGCCGTTTAAGTCAATATGCCTCACCAGTGCAAGCTTTCCGCACCGTTATCACTACCTGATTTTTTTACCGAACCATCACCTAATAGAAAGTGACCTTGACCACATTAAGCGGAAAAGTCGCAATCGTTACAGGCTCTGGAAACGGCATTGGCCGCGCCACCGCGCTGGGATTAGCCGCAGCGGGGGCTAAAGTTGGCGTCTCGGATGTCATTGTCGAAGACGGCTT
>JBBRZG010000100.1:0-14487 GCA_038236905.1 Burkholderiales bacterium | reverse complement strand
GCGGCACAACATTCCCACCGCAATGTACGCCACCTTCACCAAAGCCACCGATGCGCGCGCCTATGTCGAAAAACAAGGCGCACCTATTGTGATCAAGGCCGATGGTCTGGCCGCAGGTAAAGGCGTGGTGGTGGCGATGACGCTCGCCGAAGCGCTCGAGGCGATTGACAAAATGTTTGCCGACAGCCATGCAAATGCCGAAGCTGGTCATCGCGTGGTGATTGAAGAGTTTATGGAAGGCGAGGAGGCGAGCTTTATTTGTATGTGCGATGGCAAAAACGCATTGCCGTTCGCGTCCACGCAAGACCATAAACGAATTTTTGATGGCGACACCGGTCCCAACACCGGCGGCATGGGTGCGTATTCGCCGGCGCCCGTGGTCACACCCGAGGTACATGCGCGCGTGATGCGCGAAGTTATTTATCCAACGTTGAAAGGTATGGCCGCAGAAGGCGCGCCGTTCGTGGGGTTTTTATACGCGGGCTTGATGATCGACAGCGCGGGTAAAGTTCGCGTGGTGGAATTTAATGCGCGCATGGGCGACCCGGAAACACAGCCGATTATGATGCGACTGAAATCCGATTTTCTATCGCTAGTGGAACGCGGGGTCAGCGGCCGTTTAGATGGCGCCGAACCTGAATGGGATCGCCGCGCCGCACTTGGCGTGGTAATGGCGGCAGGGGGTTATCCGGACGCGCCAACAAAAGGCGACGTCATTTCGGGCCTGCCCCAAGATACTGAAAATTTTCATGTGTTTCATGCGGGCACGATTTTGCAGGATGACCAAGTGTTGACCAGCGGTGGTCGCGTGCTGTGCGTAACTGCTTTGGGCGACACCGTGAAAATCGCGCAGCAAGTTGCCTATGAGGCATTGCAGCCGATTCAATTTGATGGCATGCAGTATCGTAACGATATTGGTTGGCGGGCAATGGGTCGAAGGTAGCGCAGCGCACACGCCAAAAATGTTTGACGTTGCCAACTTTGCTGTTCCGCCATGCCGTCGTATGTTTTTGATTATTATCATACAAACTCTATATCTGGCTTGCCGTTTGAGCCTTTTATGCCTTAAATAGCCCGCCCATGCTGGGGCTTTAAAACCGAGGACGCTTTGAATGGCAACCGCTGACGTAAAACAATACCTACTTGACCTTCAAAACCGCATCGTGGCTCGTCTCGAAGCCATCGATGGCAAACCCTTTTTGCGCGACGAGTGGCAGCGTGATGAAGGTGGTGGCGGCATCTCGCGCATCATCGAAGGCGGCAATGTATTTGAGCGTGCGGGCGTCTTGTTTTCGCATGTATTGGGCAACAAGCTGCCGCCAACGGCCGCCGCCAATCGTCCTGAAATTGCAGGCCGGCCGTGGGAAGCGCTGGGCGTCTCGCTGGTGTTGCATCCGCATAATCCCTATGCGCCGACGGTACATATGAACGTGCGTCATTTCATCGCGCGCTCTTCACTTGATGCCGAGCACGATGCATTTTGGTTTGGCGGCGGTATGGATCTGACACCCTATTACGGCTTCGACGAAGATTGCGCGCATTTTCATCAAACCAATAAAAATGCGCTCGATCCGTTCGGTGCGGACTATTACCCGCATTTTAAAAAATGGTGTGATGAGTATTTTTATTTGAAACATCGCAAAGAGCCGCGCGGCATTGGCGGCGTGTTTTTTGATGACTTTCACGAACCCGGTTTCGATCAGTCTTTCGCCATGAAGCGCGCGGTCGGCGATGCGTTTTTGGATGCCTATATTCCGATTCTCGAGCGACGTCGCGATATGCCGTTTGGCCCGACCGAACGTGATTGGCAGCTCTATCGACGTGGCCGATATGTAGAGTTTAATTTGGTTTTTGATCGCGGCACGCACTTCGGCTTGCAGTCGGGCGGGCGGACTGAATCTATCTTAGCTTCGATGCCGCCATTAGCCACGTGGAAATATAATCATCATGCGGCAGTGGGGTCGAGGGAGGCGGAATTGACGGAGAGGTATTTGGTGGGAAGGGATTGGGTTTAAAGAATTTTATTGCGCAATTAAATTTTTTGCACCGCTGAAATTAGAAATTTACGCATTTGATTTAAAAAAGATTGGGAGAAAATGAATAGTGCCATTCTTACAAATGATGATTGGGGAAAAAATCCACTGGCATGACAATGCCATCCATGGGTTGCGCATTTTGGAGGGTGCCGATGAATGTATGGGTGAACTGGTTTTAGATATCGACTTCATCGTTGAATGGCTTAAGACAGGTGTTGAAAATCTTAGCTGGCAGATTGCACCTGCTGATCTTACATTTCACGAAGTTTCGGATCTTATCGTTACAATAGATTACGCCGTTGGTTCTGCTGCGCTTCAGCCCATGATGATCCATGAAATTCACCGCGATACTTTTAATTCTCCGACTGGACATTCCTCATTTATTTGGAAGATAGAAATGAATTGGCCGGCGAATAGCGCTATCTCTTTTCGTTCGACGGGGTTTACTCAGGTTTTGCGCGGGGAACCAGTAATTTCCGAAAATCAATGGTTAATGCCATCTGAACGAACATAACAACTTAGATTCGTAGCGAGGAGGTTGGTGTGCCATCATTAAACTCTACTTCGCTGAGTGCTTTGCCGCAGATGTTGGGCAAACGGTGAAGCTGTTTACCCAACCTACAAATATCCGATTCAACTGAGGCAAAGTATCCAGCGGACGGACTTCACAAGCATAAACTGCTCGAAACGCCGCGCCAGTTCTTGTGTTTGAAAATCAATGCATCACAATCTACAACTGCTGATAAGCCAGCTTTACCGGCTCGGCGCCATATATTTTTTCCAACCTGCGCACCACAAAATGCCCGCGCGCCATGTTTTGGAAGTGCTCGATAAATAGCGTGTTGATCAGCGCACCAGACGCGGCGCCAATAATCGGCACGGCTTGCAGCGCGGCTTTTTCGCTGACCACAATGCCGAAGCGCGAACTGATGAGCGATACCAATCGCACCAGCGCGGGTGCACCGGCTTTGGTGAAACCTTTTTCGGCGAGATATTTGGTGGCCTCACTGACCGCACCGGCCATCGCGCCGCGGGCGGCAAAATAGCCGGATTCGGTGGCGTCGTCTTTGCTAGAGCGCCCGCCGAGCGCGAATACCGTGAGGCATGCAAGTTTGGTGTCGATGTATTGAATATTTTCGCCTTCGCTCTTGGCGATGTCGGCGATGGATCGCAGCATGATCGTGGTGGATACCGGCAACTCAAACGCAAGTGCTGCAAGACCAAATGCGCCACCCACCGCGCCCGATGCCGCCGCCGCAAATTTATGCAGTCGATTTTTGGCTGGCTTGATCGCGGTTTCGTTGAGTGAACCAACCGCCACATCGAGCGCTTTCATCATCGCGGCCTCGGAGGCTTGGTGTACGGATTTCTGGAATTTCGCGGGCAACATAGATAATCCGCGTTCCACCGGCGAGCCCAGTAAGGCGGAGGCGCGGGCCGCGAGGCTCGGATTTTCCAGCAAAGCTTTGGCCCGCTTGAGTTGCGCCAAATCTGATTTGGAAATGCCAGATTGTGAAATCACGGTAGTTGAAAGTGCGCCCATGGGTTTTGGACAGCCGCGTGCCGATTAGGTTGCCGTCGCGTTCACTGCCAGATCCGCCGCCGGATCAACTGCCACATCTTCACCCAAATAAGCTTCCCGCACTTTAGGATTTGCCAGAAGCGCTTTTGATTCGCCGCTCAACGTGATGGTGCCGCCATCCATGACGTAACCGCGGGTGCTGACTTGTAGTGCGAGCGCGGCGTTTTGTTCGATCAACAAAATAGTCACACCGGTTTTCGACACATCACGAATCACTGCAAATATCTTTTGCACCATGATTGGTGCCAGACCCATCGACGGTTCATCCAGCAGCAATAATTTGGGACGCGCCATTAGTGCGCGAGAGATCGCCAGCATCTGCTGCTCGCCGCCCGATAATGTGCCCGCAGTTTGCCGGGCGCGTTCTTTCAAGCGTGGGAAAAGCGTGAACTTTTCTTCAATATCCACTTTGATTTGGGCGCGATCATTGCGGGTGTACGCGCCCATTTGTAAATTTTCTTCAATCGTCAAACCGGGAAACACGCCGCGCCCCTCCGGCACCAGCACCAAGCCTGCCGCCGCCAATTTATGCGGCGGGGTCCCAATCACATTTTGCCCGCCGTATGTGATCGTGCCCCCGGCTGGTTTTAACAGACCAGTGATCGCCTTTAAGGTGGTGGTTTTACCCGCGCCGTTCGCGCCGATTAGCGTGACCAACTCACCTTCATTTACATCGAGAGAAATGCTTTTTACCGCGCGAATCCCGCCGTAATTGATTTCCACATCGGTTAGCGTGAGCAGGCTCATGCGGCAATCTCCGCCGTTGCCATTTCCACCGACGCGCCGAGATAGGCCTCAATAACTTTGGGATCCCGCTGCACTTCAGAGGGTGTGCCTTCGGCAATTTTTTTGCCGTAATCGAGCACGGCAATCCGGTCACATAAACCCATCATCAATTTCACATCGTGTTCGATCAATAAAATAGTGATGCCCTGCGCACGAATGGAACCGATCAACTTTCGCAACGACATTTTCTCGGTGGCGTTCATACCGGCGGCGGGCTCATCAAGCGCCAACACTTTCGGATCAGTCGCCAATGCTCGGGCGATTTCCAGGCGGCGTTGGTCGCCGTACGAAAGATGTTTAGCAAGATCATTCGCGCGATGGCCGACATTCACAAAATCGAGCAACTCATGCGCGCGTGCTTCAATCGCGGCTTCCTCGCGTTTTGCTCCGCTGTGCCGTGTGATCGCCCCCCAAACACCGGTATGGGTCCGCACATGGCGGCCAATCATCACGTTTTCAATTGCGCTCAAATTGTTGAATAAACGAATATTCTGAAACGTCCTTGCCACACCGAGCTTAGCGATGCGGTCTGGGGTGATGCCGGTAAGCGGCTGACCGTTGAAACTCACCACGCCCTCGTCGTGCTGATACAGACCGGTCAGCACATTGAACATGGTGGTTTTACCCGCACCGTTCGGGCCGATCAAGCCGAAGATGTGGCCTTGCTGGATAGCGAAACTCACGTCGGATAACGCAGTCAGCCCGCCGAATCGCTTGGTGATATTTTTGGCTTCAAGAATCGTCGTCATGGTCAGGCTTCCTTCGCCGTGGTGCCAACCGCCAGCTCACGTTTTCGTACTGCCGACGAAATAAGTCCGGCGGGACGGAACAGCATCATGACCACCATTGCAAAACCGAACAACAACATGCGCAATACCTCAGCCTCGATAATTTGCCGGCCAAACAAGGCTTTTTGTGCGGGCTCGACTGTGTAGCGCAAAAGCTCGGGCACAAACGACAGCAACACCGCGCCCACAATCACGCCCCAGATATTGCCCATGCCGCCCAACACCACCATGGCCAAAATCATCACGCTCTCGGTCAGGCCAAAACTGGTGGGATCAATAAAGCCCTGAATGGCCGAGAAAATGCCGCCCGCCACGCCGCCAAATGATGCACCCATCGCAAACGCGAGCAGCTTGAGTTTGGTGGTATCGATGCCGGTAGCGCGGGCCGCCAATTCGTCTTCGCGGATCGCCTCCCAAGCACGGCCAATGCGCGAATTTTGTAGGCGAAGATTGATTACGATGACAACCATCAAAGCAAACAACAGGAAGTAGTAATACTTGATGAGCCCCGGTAAAACAAAACCACCGATGCTGGTGTTGTTGCCAAAATCCAGACCGAAAAGTTTGATGGAATCAATCGTGCTGATGCCTTTGGGGCCGTTGGTGATGTTGATGGGCGACGATAAATTATTCATAAAAATACGCACGATTTCGCCAAAGCCGAGCGTCACAATCGCCAGATAATCACCGCGCAATTTCAAGGTCGGTGTACCCAACAGCACGCCAAAAATGCACGCCATTAACGCGCCAATTGGCAGGATGACCCAGATCGGTAAATGCAGGCCAAAGTGCGGCGAGGCAAGCAGCGCGTAGGTGTATGCGCCAATCGCATAAAACGCGATGTAGCCGAGATCGAGCAGTCCGGCGAAGCCGACCACAATATTCAGCCCCAGTGAAAGCATGGCGAAGATGATGGCGAGATTGGTAATGCGCACCCACGCCATGCCCTGCATCGCCAACACAAATGGTAACGCGGCCAATGCAATCGCGATCAGGGCCGAACCAATCCAAAACAGCGCAGGATGTTTGCGGAGTTTTTCGGGCAAAAATGTTTCTGCAAAATTAGTCATGATCAAGTCTCTATTTCTAAGCGCGATCAGAGACGCGTTCGCCCAGCAAACCAGATGGGCGGAACACCAGTACCAATATCAGCACAAAAAATGCGTACACATCTTTGTAGTCGCTGCCGAAGATTGATGCGTTTGAATTTGCTTCGCACATCGCGGCAAAGCCCGGCAGGATTTTATCGAGCGTGCAGACGTTGGTGACATCACCCATATAGCCAGAACCGAGCGCCTCAATCAAACCGATCAAAATGCCGCCCAATACTGCGCCGCCTAAGTTACCAATTCCGCCCAAGACCGCCGCGGAGAATGCCTTTAAACCAAGCAAAAATCCCATTTGATAATGGGCAATGCCGTAGTAGCTGCCGACCATGACGCCCGCCATCGCGCCCAAACCCGCGCCGACGATAAACGTAAAAGAGATGACGTTGTTGACGTTAATGCCCATCAGCCCGGCGACCTGCTGATTTTGCGAGGTGGCACGCATTGCGATGCCGATACGGGTCTTATAGATCAATGCAAGCAGTCCGCCCATCATGGCGATGGATAAGGTGATGATCGCAATCTGCACATTGGTAATGGTGGCGCTACTTTCCGTCGAACCCAGATGGAAAGTCTGGGTGGGTATCACCTGCGGAAATGAAATGTAGTTGCGCCCCCAGATCAGGAGGGCCACGTGCTGCAAAATAATCGACACGCCAATAGCGGTGATAAGCGGTGCCAAACGTGGTGCCTTGCGTAGCGGCCGATAGGCAACACGCTCAACCGTGTAGCCCACCGCCATGCAGGCCATGATCGCGGCCAAGACCGCGAGTAGCAGGATAATAATTGCTGGTGCGCCCGAACCCGCCAACGCGGTGATCACGGTAAACGCGACCATCGCACCGATCATGACGACTTCACCATGGGCGAAATTGATGAGCTGAATAATGCCGTAGACCATGGTGTAGCCCAGCGCCACCACAGCGTATACGCAGCCGAGCGTGAGACCGTTGACGATTTGCTGTATTAGTGTATCCATCGATTCTGGTTTGATGCCTTTTCTTTGCTGCTCTAAGTTTGATAACTTGCCAATTCAATTGCCGAAACGGCACATTCCTGCTGACCATCGCGTCATCTCGCGTAGCAAGTTTGAGGCCCTGCAAATAAGCAAAAACGGCACCAAGTCATAAAGACTCGGTGCCGTTTCTTTGATGACGACAGTGATGTTACTTCTTGGGTGCTTCAGCTGGTTTTGTAGCGGGCGCATCCATTGGGGCAGGCGCAGCAGCCGGGGCGGCCATCGGCGCAGGTGCAGCAGCCATTACAAATTTGGTCGAAACACCGTTTTTTACGATGGAAACGGGTACCAGCTTACCGCCTTCCATTTTGAAAATAGTGATTTCGGCACCTTTGCGGTCACCTTTGGCATCAAATTCAACTTTGCCGGTGGCACCTTCAAAGCTCACGTTGAAGATTTCAGGGCCAAATTTAGCGGGATCAATTGAATCCGCTTTTTTCATGGCTTCAATTACTGCATTGGTCGCGTCGTAAAAGGCCGGAGCGTATTGTTTTACTTCGCCAAATTTGCTGTTGAATGCACCCAGGAATTCTTTGCTGGCGGCAATCGCTGGCAGACCAGCTTGTGAGCAAACCAGGCCATTTGCCGCATCGCCAGACAGCTTGAACATTTCTTCGGTACAGGCACCGTCACCGAAGACGAAGACGGCTTTGATGCCCAGCTCGCGGGCCTGTTTTAACATCGGACCACCGGTCTGATCCATACCGCCGTGGAAAATCACGTCAGGATTTTTGGCTTTGATTTTGGTTAGGATCGACTTGAAATCACTTTCAGTATCGGTGGTGCGCTCGCGGCCCAAAATGGTGACTTTATCGGCCTTCAGCGTTTTCTCGACTTCATTGGCAAGGCCTTCGCCGTAGGCTGTTTTGTCATCGATCAGCGAAACTTTCTTCGCCTTGATTTCACCCGCAATATAGGCGGCAATCGCCGGTCCTTGCTGATCATCGCGCGCAACGGTGCGGAAGGTGTTTTTGAGACCACGTTCGGTGATCGTTGGATTGGTTGCCGAACCCGAAATCATCGGGATCGGTGGAACTGCTTTCGCGTAGATTTCCGATGCAGGCAAGGTCACCCCTGAATTCAGATGGCCGATGACCGCAGCAACCTTGGCATCGACAAGTTTCTGTGCGACGGTGGTACCTACCTTTGGATCACCTTGGTCGTCTTCAGACATCATTTCGAATTTGATCGTCTTGCCGCCAATTTTGATTTTCTTGTCATTCGCCTGCATCACCGCAAGCGCCACGCCGTTTTCATCATCTTTACCCAAATGCGGTGTTTTCACCGTTAACGGACCCGCATGCGCTATTTTTACAACAACGGCTGCTTCAACCGCAGGACCAGCTGTCTTGGGGGCTTCCTGCTTGACTTCTTCTTTACCGCAGCCGACGACGCCTGCAGCAAGCATTGTGGCGAACATGATTTTATAAGTGGTTTTCATGCGTAGATCTCCAGGATGAAAGGTAAAAAGGTGAAAAACAGTGAACGCGTAGGGAAAAGCGAATAAGGCGAGTAAGCCAGATTTTTTTGGAATCGACGATTATGATGATTGAAAATTACAGTTGTCAATCAATTCCCTGCGAATTCTATGGGCGGGCGGGCGAAACTGCCAAAACTGGCTGAAGCTATCTTGTCCCCTTGGCTGAAGTGTAGTGTGGCGTTGGACCGTGAGAGATTTTTAAAAAATGCGCCAAATACAAAAATCGTGAGCCTAGCTTTGATAGGTCGTTCGCCAACAATCCCGTCAACGATTAGGCATAATCAGTTCAGTCGATTAAGAATTCATTGAGGAGCGCACCATGGTGCTTGCTGTTATTGCCGTACTGATTTTAATTATGAAAATTGCTGATTTCGGCCCGGTGGCAACGTGGTCCTGGCTGTGGGTTTTAGCGCCCTTCGGCCTGCTGTTTGTATGGTGGGAGGTCATTTGTCCGGCGATCGGCTGGGATAAAAGAAGCGCCGAGCGCAAGATGGCGGAAGACATGAAGGCTGCCGAAGAGCACAAACGAAAGCAGCGCGGATTTTAGTTGGTACGCTTCAACTTCAGAGCCGCGACTCGCGCAGACCGTTTTCCGCAGCCAGTGCGATCCGATGAAGGCGCGTGTCGTGCCCGGTCTCGCCAACAATCATTAGCCCCACCGGCGCATCGCCTACCCGATGAACCGGGATTGACCAGCAGGGTCGGTTCAACACGTTAAATGGTCCGCAATTTTGTAATAGCAGGGTGTTCACGCGGATAAAAGTTTCTTCGCTGCCATTCATTTCAGCAATTGTGGGCGCGATGATCGGCGCAGTGGGCGTCAGCAAGGCATCAAACCTTGCGGTCGCGAGGTTGGCAGAGACAATCAATTGTTGTCGTAGCTGCACCAAATCGTAATAATCCGCGGCGTTCATGTTCACACCGAGCATCAATCGTTTGTAAACCCGCGGATCAAATTTCTCGGGGTAAAGCTTCAGACGTTCGCGATGCAATGCATACGCCTCAACAGCCGAAAAATTCGCCTTGGCACTGCCACTCGCCTCTCGTTCGATCTCGGGAAATGAAAACTCTTCAATGGTTGCGCCGTGCTTAGACAGGGTTGCAATTGCCCGCGCAAACGCGTCAGCCACTGGCGGCTGTAGATTGTCCAGTAAGCGTGTCGTGGGCACGCCCAAGCGCAGCCCCTTAATGGTGTTGAAACCGTCTAACCCTACCGCGCCGGTTGCTGAGATCGACGATATTGGAGAAATTTCTTCACCCGCCATGATCGCATCGAGCCAAATGCAACATTCAACGGAGTTTCCCAACGGCCCGATCGAATCACGCGTTGTCGACAGCGGAAACGCTCCCGCCAGCGGCACCCGCGCCTGGGTGGGTTTAAAGCCGGTAATGCCGCACAGTGCTGCCGGAATGCGAACCGAGCCGCCTGTATCGGAGCCAATGGTCGCCGCCGCCATGCGGTCGGCCACGCTAACCGCACCGCCCGAGGTCGAGCCGCCAGAAATGCGTTGAGAGGCACGGTCATAGGGATTCAGCGGCGTGCCGTAATGCGCGTTCATGCCGTGCGCGCCATACGCAAATTCGGTCATATTCGTGCGGCCCAAGATCACCGCGCCCGCTGCACGCAATCGCGCGATGGCCGGCGCATCGCGGAGGGCGGGCGGCGCATCGGCCAAGATAATCGAGCCGGCGCGGGTGATGTCGCCCGCTACATCAAACAAATCCTTGATCGAGATTGGAATGCCTGCCAGTGGCGATGCCACCACACCGTGAGCGCGCTGCAAGTCGGATGCTTGCGCACAGGCAAGAGCAGAATCTGCGTAGACCTTGATGAAAGCACGCTTACCTTCTCCAGACGGCTCCGCAATTTGATCGAGGCAGTCGCGTGTTAATTTTTCAGAGGTGGTTTTGCCCTGCGCCAAATCGGCCGCAAGCTCGCGTAGTGTCTTCATAGTTTTGGTTGTACCTTAAAGAGCTGCCTCAATAATTTCGCCTTCGATGGTCGTGGGGAAATTCACGGAATTCGCGATAAAACAATTGGCGTGGGCCTTCGTATGGATAGCGCGCGCATCATCAAGATTGGTGCCAGGGGCCACGGTGATGCGCGGATGCAGCGTCACTTGTTGCATCGATGTTTTGCCCGCCACACCGAATTCGCCAACGCCCAAACGGCCCGTTGCTGTGTCCTCATATCGCACTATGGTCATTTGCTTTTTTGCCGCAATCGCCAAGTAAGTCAGCATGTGGCATTCGGAAAGCGACATGAGCAGCAATTCCTCAGGGTTATAACGCGTGTCGTCGCCGCCATAAGCGGCGGGCGATGACGCGGCAATCTCGTGCTTGGCGGCGCTGCGCATAATGTTGTTGCGGGAGAAGTTGACGGCGGGCGGCATCGGCTGTGTAGCGTCTGCCGGATAAGTAAGGGTAACTTCAAACAAATGGGCATCAGACATGGTTGCACCTTCTAGCGTTATTGCTGATTATATTGGCGGATAGGGTGGCCAGACCAACGCGCGTTCGTTTCAACTTCCCAAGTTCCTTTTGTTGCTCGCGCAAAGCCTGCTCTGCAGCGCTAACGCAACGACGTACCTGGCTGGAAATGGCGGCCACGCCAAGCATGAATTTTTCGTGGTTACCCGCGATGCGACTCGGATAGGATTCGTTGCGAATTCGCGCTTTAACGCCGCAAACCATTGCAGCCCATAGGGTGCATCTAATGCTGCGTACAGGGCTAGCGTCTGTTGTGCACGCGTCTAACCCTTGCTTCGGCTTCCTCGGAAAGTAGTTTTTACAGGCCGCCACCACCTGTGGAACCGCGGTTTTCCTCAAATTTTCCATCTGCAAAGTCAGCGAATAACTAAGCCCGCAACCACTTTATGATCGGCTGCCACTGCTCGATGTCTTGCACCACTTGCGATGGCGCCATATCAAAAATCGATTTGCCCTCAAACGCGGCGGTGACGTAGTTTTGCGTATCACGCAGATGGGTCAATACCGGTAAATCAACCGGCGCCAAAAAGTCGTCGAGCTTCTCAGCTGCGCGGGTGCGCGCATCTACCCGCATGCCCACAATCGCCACAAAAGCGCGTCCCTTACGCACGCTTTTCTCATCACTCAGCTCGCCCAAAAAAGTCCGCGTGGCGGCCAGATCAAAGCTTGATGGCACGATCGGCACAATGACTTTTTCAACCCGTTTTAATAGCTCTGATAGCTTTTCACCATGCAGCCCGGCAGGAGAATCCAAAATCAACCAGCCCGCACCGGATTTGTCTTTGGCCGCATCCAGCCTCCCGATCGGAGGCAAATTCGCCGGACGCTGAGACAGCCAATGCAACGCCGATTTTTGCCGATCCAGATCCCACAAAAAAACGTCCTCGCCCTGATGCGCGAGGTGGCCCGCCAAATTGGTAGAGAGCGTGGTTTTACCCGCGCCACCTTTGGGATTTGCGATGAGAATAGTTTTCATGGTTGCCCGAGACTGGTTGGAAAGCTTGTTCAACAGCGCAAGTGAAGCATGCGGCGCTCAATGTCCACAATGTCCAATAAGCTACCAGATTCAGTGCTGATGAGTAAACAGGGCTGAATATCAACAAAATTAGCCGCAATTTAAACCCGGATACCCGCGTGCATTTTCAGACACTCGTTTTGTAGAAGAATAACTGTCTATATTTTTGCCACCATCTAAGGCCACATTTGATGCCCGGCTTTTATTAGTGGCAATATGCAAAGCTAACCATTAGCAAGCGCGAAACAGTAAATGACTGAATCAAAGAATACCGGTCCACTCGAAGGCTTAAAAGTCATCGAAATGGGCACCCTGATTGCAGGTCCGTTTTGTGGACGCTTGCTGGCAGAATTTGGCGCGGAAGTGATCAAAATCGAAGCGCCTGCGGATGCTAAAAGTGATGGCGGTGACCCGCTTCGGAAATGGCGCAAGTTGCATGACGATGGCGATGAGAGGACCTCACTCTGGTGGTACGCACAGGCGCGCAATAAAAAGTCCGTGACCATCAATTTGCGCGAAGCGGAAGGTCAGGAAATCGTGCGCAAACTCGCCGCGACCGCTGATATTCTGGTGGAGAATTTCCGTCCCGGCACGTTGGAAAAATGGGGTTTGGGCTACGAAACGTTGTCGGCGGCGAATCCCAAGATTATTATGGTGCGGCTCTCCGGTTTCGGCCAGACTGGACCATATAAGGATCGCGTCGGTTTCGGCGCAATTGGCGAATCAATGGGCGGAATGCGCTATATCACTGGATACGCTGACCGTGCTCCGGTGCGTGTCGGCATCTCGATTGGTGATTCACTTGCCGCAATGTACGGTGCCATGGGTGCCTTGATGGCACTACATCATCGCCATGCCACGGGACGCGGGCAGATGGTGGATGTGGCGCTATATGAGGCGGTTTTTTCAATGATGGAATCGATGCTGCCGGAGTTCGGCATGACCGGTTTTGTGCGCGAGCGCACCGGCGCATCACTACCTGGAATCGTGCCGTCGAACACCTATTTGTGCGGCGATGGGCAATACATCGTGATTGGCGCGAATGGCGATTCTATTTTCAAACGCATGATGCATGCGATTGGCCGTGCTGATTTGGCAAACGATGCATCACTCGCGGATAACGCGGGGCGCACTGCACGGACAAACGAGCTTGATGATGCAATCGGTAAATGGACGGTGGCGAATTCGCTGGACGTTGCGCTCGCAATACTGGAGAAAGCGGATGTTCCGGCCGGTCGTATTTATTCAATAGCGGACATTGTGAAAGACATGCAATTTCAGGCGCGCGGCATGATCGAGAAACATCAGATTGGCGGCGATGCTGAAATATTACTGCCTGGCATCGTGCCAAAGCTATCTGAAACACCGGGACAAACGCGCTGGGTCGGCCCGAAACTCGGGCAGCATACGGCGGAGGTTTTGGCCGCACTCGGCTATGACGATACGGCGCAGGCAGCGCTACGTTTGCGCCGCGTCATTTGATGAATGATTAGTTTTCTTTGTTCGCGTGCCTTACTCTAAACTTGAAGTCTTTACAGCTTGAGGTGCGCCAAGCGCCGATGCTTTTTTGATCGAAAAAAATAAACGAGCAGGTCATTCAACAGCACCGACCCTTGCAGTGCCCGCCGCAACATTGGAGAACTTTGAGCATGTTTAAGCAACGTATATTTATCAACGATGTCGGCGTACGAGACGGATTTCAAATCGAGAAGACTATTATCCCGACTGAAACTAAAATCGCATTTATCGATCAGCTATCCAAAACCGGTTTGGCAAAGATTGAAGCCACTTCTTTCGTGCATCCAAAATTTGTGCCCAATATGGCGGATGCGGAAGCAGTACTGGCCAATATTCAGCGTGTGGCCGGTGTCCTGTACACGGCGCTAACACCCAACGTCAAAGGCATGGAACGTGCGATTGCCTGCCATCAATCGGGGGCTGCGATTGATGAAATGAATTTGTTTATGTCAGCGTCTGAAACCCACAACATGGCGAATGTGAAACGCACCACGACGCAGTCGTTGCAAGACTTTAGCGCGATGGTGCCGATGGCCAAACGCGTGGGTATTCGCACGAACGGAACGGTGTCTACGTCATTTGGCTGCCCGTTTGAGGGTGTGGTGTCAGAGGCGCGCGTCATGGAGATCGCCGAGAAGTATCTGGCGATTGGTTTCGACAGTTTGACT
>JBBRZG010000099.1:0-14506 GCA_038236905.1 Burkholderiales bacterium | reverse complement strand
GATGGCTTGACCCAAGCCAAGCTTAACAAAATCCAGTACAAACATAACCATACCCCACGCAAATGCCTTGGCTTCCTTACCCCGTACGAGGTAGCATTCAACTGCCCTCCGCTTCTCGCCTTTCGAACTTGAATCTAGGTTGTTGCTTCAAAACGCGCCTCAACGCTGGCGTTTCCTAAACGCGCTTTGAACGCTCCACGCGACACGCTGGAACCCTAACGGGCTAGGCTTAACGGGTTGGGCGCAACGGGCGAAGCTCAATGAACCACGCTCATTTCAAACCCACGCTTCCGCAAATTTCCCCCAATGTTCTTGCGCGGAATTTTCGGCCAAAAACGCCCGTACCACTTTCTCTTCCTCGGCGTATCCCGACGGTGACATTGCGCCACGCATCAGCTGGTACCGGAGAAACACAAGATAGGTGTTCATGACATCGGTCTCACAATAATCACGAATCGCGGCGAGTTCTCCAGCCTGATAGGCGGTCCAGACTTGTGAGCCATCCATGCCGAGCTTGCCGGGGAATCCGCACAGTTGAGCCAGCTGATCAAGCGGCGCAGCACCGAGCGGCTGATAGAGCGCAAGCAAGTCCATCAAATCGAGATGGCGGGTGTGATAGCGGCTGATGTAGTTGTTCCACTTATAGTCGCGATCGTCCTCGCCCATATCCCAATATTTGGGGGCGACCACGCTATGCACCAGCGAACGGTAATGCAGCACCGGGAGATCAAAACCTCCTCCGTTCCACGAGACGATTTGCGGCGTATAGCGCTCGATGCCGTCGAAAAAACGCTGGATGATGTCTTTCTCACTGTCATCGATTTTGCCCAGCGTCCACGCTTTCAGGCCCTCGTCCGAGCGCATCACGCAAGAAATTGCGATAACTTTATGCTGATGCAAGGGCAAAAAATCGCTGCCGCCCGTATGCTGCCGACGGCGCTGGAAAACGAGCTCGGCTACGGCGTCGTCACTCATGGAGTTGTCCAGGCCCTGTAGTTTGCGCAGGCCATGGATGTCGGGGATGGTTTCGATGTCGAAGACAAGAATTGGGGTCACGTGAGCCGCTGTCGTTGAAATTGAACTGAGGAGAGGTTGGACTGGGACGCGGGGAAAAGTTGCGACGAAGAATGCGAGGATAAAAAACGCCTTAATTGCTCCTGGCGCTTTAAAAGAAAATCCAGCATTCGCTACATCTTGCGAATCCATTTGCCCGCGCTGTCGCGATAATACCAGCCCGCTGGCGCGCGGCGAATCCAGCGTTCGCCAAATATTGCTTTTATATCGCTCTCCCAGTCTGGACGGCCGTTGGCACGCGCAATTTCACGGTAGAGCGTGGCGCGATCCTTGTTTTCTTCGGCGATGAAATTTTCCACTTTAAGCGTCTGTGTCAGCGCGATCGCCTGCAAATCGCGCATCGCGACCAAACCATCCGTCGTCAGTCCGATGGCACCAGAGTCAAAATGTGGTTTCAAAAGCATGAAGCGCCCCGCCAGGCTCTTCTTTATTACGACCACAGCGGCCGTGCTAACGTCTATTTCGGGCGCTTGGCTGGACGCATGCGGCGCCATAAGTGTTGAAAAAATCGCACAAACAAATGCCGCAATCAAGCCCGCACGGATACGCTCGCGTAACATCAACAGTCTTGTCTGGATTCGCATCGCTTGAGATTTATTTTGGAGTAATTACCGGCTGCGGAGTTGTTTCCTTAATACCGCCGACATTGACCACAGGAACCGTCGGCTGCGAGGCCGGCCAGACGTCGTCAATGATGTTATCCGCCGCTTTTTGTGCGGGCGCGGTGGGGAAAAAACTAATGGAGCCGCATCCATAAAAGAACACACTCGCGGCCAGGAACCCCACAGTAGAAAAAATACGTTTGTTGGATTTCATATCGATATATTCAAAATAGTAATGATTCCAAAGACCCGTTATAAACCTCTTCTAACGATACGGTGGACAAACGGTTCACAGCGTGGGACAAAAGCGCGTGCTTGATACTGGAGCTAACCCAACGCCAAACTCAGGCCGGAAAAACGCCAGTGGAAAGATATCGATCACCGCGGTCACAAACGATATGAACGATCACCGCATCTTCAACCTCGCTCGCCACCTTGAGCGCCGCGGTTAGCCCGCCACCCGAGGAAATACCTGCAAAAATACCCTCTTCGCGCGCCAACCGCCGCGTCATCTCTTCGCTCTCTGCCTGCGTCACTTCCAGCACGCGATCGACGCGGGAGCGATCAAAAATTTTAGGCACATACCCCTCCGGCCATTTGCGAATGCCCGGCACGTTTGAGCCATCCGCCGGATGCACGCCAATAATTTGAATCGCCGGATTCATTTCTTTCAAGTAACGTGAAGTGCCGGTAATCGTTCCGGTGGTGCCCATCGTCGCCACAAAATGCGTGATTTTGCCCCCCGTGTCACGCCAGATTTCCGGTCCAGTGGTCAAGTAATGCGCAAGCGGATTGTCGGGATTGCCAAATTGGTCGAGGATTAGACCCCCGCGCTCCTTTTGCAGCGAATCGGCATAATCGCGCGCACCCTCCATGCCGATACTTTGCGGCGTGAGGATAAGCTCTGCGCCAAAAGCGCGCATGGTTTGGCGGCGCTCAATCGACAAGTGCTCGGGCATGATGAGCACCATTTTATAGCCCTTGATCGCGGCCGCCATCGCGAGCGCAATACCGGTGTTGCCGCTGGTGGCTTCAATCAAGGTATCGCCGCGCTTGATGGTGCCACGCGCCTCGGCCCGCGCGATCATCGACACCGCGGGACGGTCTTTGACGCTGCCCGCGGGATTATTGCCTTCCAATTTACCGAGCAGCACATTGCTCGAATGAATCCCTGACCCGGCTGGAATGCGCTGGAGATGGGCGAGTGGGGTGTTGCCGATAAGGGTTTCGATGGTGTTGTACATACTCTTGATTTTAGACGCGTTTTTACCTGACGAAACGCGACGCGCTTTATGCCGAGAAGTGGTGACGCAAAGCGTGTGTGGCAAAATATCGAATTGAGTTTTTTGCTGCACCCATTTCAAAAAAGGGTTTACATGAGTTCAGTTGCTTCGGAAATTTTCAAGGCTTACGACATTCGCGGCATAGTCGGCGTCTCGCTCACGCCCGAAACGGTCGAATTGATCGGCAAAGCGCTCGGCACCGAGGCCAGAAAGCGGGGCGGCGCGGCGGTCACGATCGGTCGCGACGGTCGTCTCTCCGGGCCCGCGCTGTCGAGCGCTCTTGCCCGCGGCCTGCAATCTACTGGTATCAATGTTATCGACATCGGCGTGTGTGCGACGCCCATGGTGTATTTCGGCGCCCACCATTACGGCACCCACTCTGCCGTCATGGTGACCGGCTCCCACAATCCGCCGGAATACAACGGCATCAAGATGGTTATTGAGGGCGAAACGCTTGCGCTGGATGCGATCCAAAGTTTGAAGCGCGCTATTGAGGCCGATAATTTTACGACGGGCGCAGGTAGCTACGAGGCACGCGATATTGCAGACGATTACGTCAAACGCATTGTGGGCGATGCGAAACTGGCGCGACCGATGAAAATCGTGGTCGATTGCGGAAACGGCTCGCCGGGTGCGATTGCACCAAGATTGTTCAAGGCACTGGGCTGCGAGGTGATCGAATTATTTTGCGAGGTGGACGGTAATTTTCCAAATCATCACCCTGACCCGTCACAGCCCAAAAATTTGCAGGACGTGATTCGCGCATTAAAAACTTCGGATGCCGAAATTGGCTTGGCGTTTGATGGTGACGGCGACCGTTTGGGGGTGGTGACCAAGGACGGCGAGATTATTTATCCCGATCGACAACTGATGCTGTTTGCGGCAGATGTGCTGTCGCGAGTGCCTAACGGTGAAATTATTTTTGATGTGAAATCGTCGCGCAATCTATTCAAGTGGATTCGCGACCACGGTGGGCGTCCGTTGATGTGGAAGACCGGCCATTCATTGATTAAACTGAAAATGAAAGAAGTCGGCTCGCCGCTGGCGGGCGAGATGAGCGGGCACACTTTTTTCAAAGAACGCTGGTATGGCTTTGATGACGCGCTATATTGCGGCGCTCGCTTGCTGGAAATCATCAGCAAATTTGTCGACGCCAGTGCACCGTTAAAGGCGCTGCCCAATGCAGTTTCCACACCTGAACTTAACTGGAAATTGGCCGAGGGTGAGTCGCATCGTCTGATTGATTCGCTATTTCACACCGCTAAGTTTGAAGGTGCGCTGGAAGTCATCACCATCGACGGCTTGCGCGTGGAATATCCGGATGGTTTTGGTTTGGCTCGTGCGTCAAACACCACGCCGGTGATTGTGCTGCGATTTGAAGCCGAAACCGAGGCGGCGTTGGAGCGCATTAAAGAAGATTTTCGGCGCGTGCTGCAAGCCGTCAAGCCTGAGGTCGCGTTACCCTATTAGCGGATTGTAGAATTTTGCAGTTTCGCGGCGTTGATGAAAAAAAGCTCATAACAAGCACGTCATGACAAAGCGCATTTCATGTGGGAAACTTTGAATACAATGATGATTAATCTAGTCGAGGAGAAAACCATGAAGAAATTAAGCGTTGTATTTTCTGCCACCGCAATTGTGGGGATCGCCGTTTTAGCCGGCTGCTCAACTGAGGGCGCGATCTCAAGCCAAGACGCGAAGGCGGAAAAGCCGGGTATTCAAGTCGTCAGCACGGGCAGCCGCATTCCGCGTGCGACTACGGACCGTTTGGTAAAATCAACCGAGCGTGATCGTTCCGACGAGCCGATACGATCAATTGGCAATGAACTCGGTCAAAAATCGAATTAATGTTGTTGTGTACGGCGGCGGCTTTGCTAATTGTGCTTTCCGCCCCACTTGCCGAATTGATTAACACGTTCGCGTCCCGTTGCTGACCAAAACCGCGTAAACGATCCGCACATTTTTTCCGGATCTGCGGCGAAGCGCCTTATTGGCGAAAGCTTAATAGCGGGCGATGATAGTACTTGGCGATAGCCGAAATGATAAGTGGCCGTGGCGCTGAATTTTGTATTCTGGTTGTCGATAAGCAATTGGCTGACATCGCCGATAAAAATATCATTCGTCACCTCACGCAGCCGCGTCATAACAAAATTCCAGCGACGCTCGGACCACGGAAAATCGGCGTGAAACGGCAAATGGATGATGCCAAGACGCTGTTTTTTATCCGCTCCTGCTGAGGGTTCGGCCAAATCCCAAGGATGTATCAACGCTACCTCAGAAGCCAGCGCTGACAAGGCTGTTGGGCCAATTGTCGGTTTCGCCAACAACCGGGGTTGAGGTACGGCATCACCCTTGACTGCTTTTGGATTGGGGCCGATTGTTTTTTGTGAGCGGGCAATTGCATCCAACGCTTCATAATTGGTATCAATCGGTGTGCCCTTGCTCGCCCAGCTGGGCGCGGAGTTGGCCGCATAGCGCGCCACATTTTCGGCATTAAACAAATATGGTTTTGCGCTGAACGTACCGGCCACCCATTGCCATGAAAGATGGTTGCTTCCAAAATCACCGTCGAGCAAGTGGGCGATCATCCAATCAGCGCCTGCACGCCAATGCACTTTACGCAAATGCACGACGTAGGAAGCCAGCCACATCCGCGCATGATTATGCAAATAGCCGGTCGCATAAAGCTCTCGCACCGCCTCGTCGATCGCAGGAATACCGGTGCGCGCCTCTGCTATGTCGTTCGGAAAACTCGGCTCATAACGCACGCCATGCAGCCCGGGCCTCACATCATGCAAAACGCCATCGCCTAAATGCCGCCACACGTGCTGAAAGAACTCGCGCCAACCAAATTCCATCAACAGTTTTTCGCATTCCTCTGCTGAATATTTGGCCTCAATCGCCGGCGCGATATCGGCGAGGCTAATGAACCCATGCGTCAAATAAGGCGATAAACGGGTAACTGCACCGTTTAGAAAATTGCGGGTACTCGCGTAAGCGCGAGGATTGATTAGTTTGACGCGGTGCTCGGCGTCTGCCCGTGTGGGCGGGAATTGTTCAAACAGTGTGTTCAAGACGTGGCCTCAATCAATCGGGCCAGCCTTGACGCACGTTTGTTGAACAAGTTTCTTCAGCGTCTAGAGGGCAAATTCAATGCCCCATGCCGTGCAGCAAATACGCCGCCGCCCAATAACCCAAACCAATCGCCGCCGCTGCACCCGCAAGTCCCAGCATCCAGCGTTTGCGCGTCAACACACAAATTGATGCCAGCGAAATGGCAATCTGGATAAATGTCATCGCCATCGCTAATTTATCGTGCGGGTTCAACGCCGCTTCTGATTTCACGTTTGATGCCTCGGAGGCAAGCTCCTGACCTTCAGCTACTTTTTTGAGCACCGCCTTCTCTTCACCATAGCGCTTTATTTCACCGCTATAACGCGCCTTTTGCTCAGGCGTGCTAGCGAGCCCCTCGGCGAGTTCTGCCAAATTTTGTTTGGTACTTTTTGCCTGATATTGCGCCCAGGTATTCGACGCTTCGGCTTTTTTTAGTACCGCGTCGTTTTTGTAGAACAACGCTTCGTTCTGGGAATGCCCGCCCAAATAACTCACAATTGCGCCGACTGTCGCCAACACGGCAGTAAACACCGCGACTGTTTGACCCAAGCTAAATCCGGATTCATGTTTGGCATCATGGCCATCGCCTGATGCGTGTTCACCTGCATGCTCCACCGCGTGATCGTGCGGCCCGTGTACGTGAAATCCGCTGCCCGACATGATTTTTCCCTTGCAGAGTGTGTGAACGTTCGCGCGCAAAATTGCGGCATGATTGTTGAAGTTTGTTTAGCACATTGTAGCCCACGCTGATTTCGATAAAAGCTCGTGTTTAGAGCTACTCTCCGAGATTCTTCAACGTAATCAATCAGCAACAAAAATATTGCTTGCAATACGAGCCAAAACTGTATAAAACTACAGCTATGGAAAATTTAACTGCCAGACAGCAAGAAATCCTCGCCTTCCTGAAAACTTGGATAGCGCAACACAATATGCCGCCGACGCGCGCCGAAATGTGTGCCGCATTAGGCTTTCGCTCGCCGAATGCAGCCGAAGAACACTTGCGCGCACTTGAGCGCAAAGGGGCGATTGAAATGATGCCCGGCTCATCGCGCGGGATCCGCATCATGAGCGGCAGCGATGATGCCGCAAACGATGAAGAACATGGTCTGCCGCTAATCGGCAAAGTTGCGGCGGGTGCGCCGATTTTGGCGCAAGAAAATGTGATGGGTCGTTACCCTGTCAGCCCGTTGATGTTTAAACCAAAAGCCGATTTTTTACTACGCGTATCCGGCATGAGCATGAAAGACGTCGGCATCATGGACGGTGATTGGCTGGCTGTTCATAAGACCAACCAGGCGCGAACGGGTCAAATAGTTGTCGCGCGCATCGAAGGCGATGCGACGGTAAAGCGCCTGAAGCTCAAAGGCAAAAATGCTTACCTGATCGCTGAAAACGCTGATTTTTTGCCGATTGTGATCGATCTGGAAACCTCGCAATTGGATATTGAAGGGCTAGTGGTGGGTGTGGTGCGAACGATGTAGGGAATTTGTTACATAATCTCTTCAGAAAATAGCTTATCAAAAAGCAAGGTAGCGATTTTTTTCAACGGGCGACTCGCTCTTGACTTGCCGGATTCCAAAACGTCACAACCGCCCAAGCTATAGAAAAGCAACCCCCACCGCGGTTGCCCTACGGAAATGTTAGCGTCATTTATAGGCGGATTCAGGTAGGTGCTGAGCCACTCCTATTTATTAGGCTCGCGCCCTGATTGCCTATATTCGCGAAAGCGAACTGGGACAAGTTTTGTAATGGAGAGCCTAAACGGTGAATCCCTTTGAAATTTGCCTTGGTCCAGAGTTGCTGAAGAAGCACGCCTCCAATATCGTAGATCCATCAGTAGTAAAAACGCCCACGGGGATATTCCGCACTCCATACCAATCGCTTATCCCGTGCCAAAATACCTTCGTACGAAGGTTCCGGAAAGCTAAATTACTTATTCGAGGCTGTTCTGCGCGATGCCAGCCGAAATCCTAGTTCGCAGCGCCAGTTTGGAGCGAGCAGTTCCCACTGCCGATCCTTCGCCGCAAGCGCTTCTCATCAAGCTTGCGTTGAATCCGAGCTTTAACAGATCCGGAAATGACAATTTGAGGGATTTGTTTCAATTTCGACCGCATTCAAGCGCATTGCAAAACCCACCTTACTTTGCTATATTTTCAGTAATTACTGAAACTTCACAACAACCATCGCAACTAGAGGTTTATGAATCTTTCTCCGCTTTCGCAGGATTTCGTGCTCCATTTTGGTGAGATGGGCAGCCGATGGGGCATAAATCGAACGGTCGGTCAAATTTATGCCCTATTGTTTGTGTCCGCCAAGCCGTTAAATGCAGATGAAATCGCCGATGCCCTGCAGTTTTCACGGTCGAACGTGAGCATGGGTTTAAAGGAGCTGGAAAGCTGGAATCTGGTGCGGCTACAGCATTTGCCGCATGATCGTCGCGAATATTTTTCTGCGCCGGAAGATGTATGGGCGATTTTTCGTACGCTCGCAGATGAGCGGCGCAAGCGCGAAATTGACCCGACGTTGTCGATGTTACGGGACGCGCTGCTGGCTATCCCCGCCAACGACGAGGACAAATTCGCGCAGAAACGCATGACCGAAATGCACAACCTGATCGAGATGGCGACTTCATGGTTTAACGACGTGCACCGCCTCGAGCCGGAGACTTTGAAACAGCTCATGAAAATGGGAACGAAGGTTACCAAGCTTTTGGAAATGAAAGACAAAATCAAAGTGGTTGCTGGCGGCAAAAACAAGTAGTGGCATTTCGCGTTAATAACCAGACGGACAACTTTTTCTGGAGTTCATCATGATTGATCCCATCGTTCTCGCCCGTGCCCAGTTTGGCGCCAATATTACGTTCCATATTTTGTTTCCGACTATTTCAATATCGCTGGGCTGGATATTGCTGTTTTTCAAATTGAGATTCAACGCGACCGGGGACACCAAATGGTCGAATGCCTACAATTTCTGGGTGAAGGTATTTGCACTTACCTTCGCGCTCGGTGTCGTCAGCGGTATCACCATGAGTTTTCAGTTCGGCACCAACTGGCCGGGCTACATGCAAACCGTGGGCAACATTGCGGGCCCGCTTTTAGCGTATGAAGTGATGACTGCATTTTTTTTGGAAGCGACCTTCCTCGGCATCATGTTGTTCGGTACCAATCGTGTGTCAAACCGGGTACACACCATCGCCACGCTATTGGTAGCCGGCGGCACCACGATGTCTGCTTTCTGGATCATCGCACTTAATTCGTGGATGCAAACACCCGCCGGTTTTGAAATGATCGACGGCAAGGCGCACGCCGTGGATTGGTTACAAATCATTTTTAATCCATCGTTCCCATATCGGTTGGTGCACATGATGCTCGCATCAGGCTTGACGGCAGCATTTCTTGTCGCGGGACTATCCGCATATCGATGGTTGCGTGGTGATAAGGTGCCGGCCGTGATGGCGGCGCTGAAAACGGGCGTGTACGTAGCAGCGGCATTAATCCCATTGCAGATTATTGCCGGCGACTTTCATGGCCTGAACACACTAAAACATCAGCCCGCCAAAATTGCGGCCATGGAAGGGGTCTGGGAAACCGAGCGCGGCGCACCCGTTCTGCTGTTTGCCATGCCGAATGAAAAAACCCGCAGCAATGACTATGCGGTCGGTATTCCGAAAGTGGCGAGCCTGATCTTGACGCACGAGCTTGATGGTGAAATCAAGGGGCTGAATGAATTCGAGGGCAAGCATCCTCCCGTTGCGCCGCTATTTTGGGGCTTCCGGATTATGGTTGCGGTTGGCATGTTGATGCTGGCGGTGTCTTGGTTCTCAGCATGGCGATTGAAGAAAAAAGGCGAGCCAGGAATTTGGCCCGCGCGCGCCTTGGTTGCCATGAGTTTTTCTGGCTGGGTGGCCACCGTTGCAGGTTGGTATGTCACTGAAATCGGGCGGCAGCCGTACTTAGTTTATGGTGTGTTGAAAACCGCCGATGCTGCATCTGCCGTGCCCAGCGGCATGATTGCGACGACATTCGCGATGTATTTGCTCCTGTATGTCGCGCTCACGATTGCCTATATTTCAGTCGTGTTCTACATGGCACGGAAAGCGCAGTTCCCAAGCGTCAACCCACCATCGCAAGAGGCGACTTTAGCCGGTTCCAAGCCAACGGGCATCATCTCTCCCGCACGCGGCGGAGCTAATAGCGCGGGCGGCGGTGGTTTTCAACCCGCACATAAATAGCGGAGCGCAACCGTGGAACAATTTCCGCAACTTGCACAAGCTGGCTTAAATGGCTGGCTGCCGGTCATATTTCTAGCATTGATGGGCATCTCGATGCTCCTGTATGTGGTGCTGGATGGTTACGATTTAGGTGTAGGGATTTTGTTACGTCGCGCGGATGACGCGCAAAAAGACGTGATGATTTCGTCCATCGGACCGTTTTGGGATGCCAACGAAACTTGGATGGTGTTGGGCGTCGGCATTCTTCTGGTCGCGTTTCCGATGGCGCATGGCATGATTCTCGGCGAGCTTTATTTGCCTGTTGCGTTTATGCTGATCGGACTGATTCTGCGCGGGGTGGCTTTTGATTTCCGCGTCAAGGCGCGCGCTCAACACAAGCCGCTTTGGAACTGGACGTTTTACGGCGGCTCGGTGACGGCATCGTTTTCGCAGGGTGTAATGCTGGGGCTTTACATTACCGGGTTTCAAAATGGCTGGCCGCAAATTGGCTTTTCCATTATCACCGGCTTATGCCTTTGTGCAGGCTACTCGCTGCTGGGCGCGAGCTGGCTAATTATGAAAACCACAGATGAGCTTCAGCAGCGTGCGGTGCGGTGGGCTTACAGCACTTTTTGGTTTACGGTGGTCGGCATCATTGCGATTTCAGTAGCCACGCCACTGGTCAGTCCGCGTATTTTTCAAAAATGGTTTTCGTTGCCCAACATCTTTTTACTGGCTCCCATTCCGATTGCGACTGCGGCGCTTTTCTTCACGATTTTCCGTTCATTAAAACGTTTACCGACACGACTCAAAGATGGCAATGAGTACGGCGCTTGGGTACCGTTTGCTTGCACGGTTGCGGTCTTCATCCTCGCTTTTTATGGACTGGCCTATAGCCTTTTTCCATTTCTGGTGGTCGATAAAATCGACATCTGGCAAGCCGCTAGCGCACCTGAATCACTCAAGATTATTCTGGTCGGCGCAGTGATTGTGCTGCCGACCATTTTTGGTTATACGATCTATGCTTATCGCGTTTTCTGGGGCAAGGCGCGCGAGCTGACTTATTACTAAGCACTGGCATAGGGGAGGCTTTCCGACCATTTTTGCTCTACGATTCCCGCCGCTAAAAGATTACAACAAATGGATTTTAGTAAATAGAAATGTAAAAGCCGCGCTGAGCGGCCAAGCAACCTGCGGATTTGCCAAGTTGCCTGCGCTGGCCCAAAATCAGCGGCATGAAAACTCGAATCGATCCCACGCTTGACCGCCTTTACAACAACCGCGCCGCTGTTCCAAATCACCGCGAAATCTTTACGCGATGGCGCGCACAGTCGGCTTCCACATCGGAACGGCAAGGGGGAGAATTAAATTGCCCCTACGGCCCACACGCACTTCAAACGCTTGATGTGTTCCCCGCGAAACAAAATCGCGGGCTGGCTATTTTTATCCATGGCGGTTATTGGCGGTCACTCGACAAAGACGATTTTTCGTTTTTTGCCGAGCCCTATTTAGCGGCGGGCATCAGTGTCGCCTCGATTAACTATCGCCTATGTCCTGAAGTGAAGATCGCAGCCATTGTTGAGGATTGCCAATCTGCGGTGGTTTGGCTGGCAGCCAACGTGAAGCGCTACGGTGTCCGCTTTGACCGCACGATTCTCATCGGTCATTCTGCGGGTGCCCATCTGGCGGCGATGTTATGCACGATGGATTGGTCAGCGCTTGATATTGAACCAAGCAATTTTCGCGGCGGCGTGCTGATCAGCGGTATTTACGATCTTTCACCGCTGCTGCAAGTATCGGTTAATGATGATGTTCACTTGACAATGGAGTCGGCGAGAACCCTGTCACCCATTCACTTGCAACCGACGATAAACATTCCGCTCGATCTCTGGGTCGGCGGTGCGGAGACCTCTGAATTTATTCGCCAGTCACAGCTATTGCCGCAGGCATGGTCGACGCTGTGTGGGCCGCTGGAAATTACACCAGCGGCGAACCATTTCACAATCGTGGATGAATGCGCCCACGCTGACTCGATCTGCTTTCAGCGATCACTTCGATTCTTTTAGGTCTTTTAAACGGCGACAAAATCCCGTTCGCGCTTCATAGCGCCCATTTAGCATATTTATCTGGCGATTTATCACATGTCGCGTCATAAACGCGACCATGCTCCCCTATAATTCACGAGGTTGGAATTTGTCTTCACTCGCGAATTCCCAAAATAATCCAAATAGGTGAATCTTGTCCTCCCTGCCACCCACTCCTGATCTTTCCAAACTAACCATCGCCCGCGACCAAAAAGCCTTTTCGGGCAAGAAACGCGGCCGTAAAAAGTGGTGGATTATTGCCGCACTCACCGTTACTGCGCTCGGCGCGTTTGTGGCTTTGCGCGGTGGCGGAACCACGCAAGTTGAAGCCGGTGTGGTCGCCAGCGCTTACCCCGCTCAGGCCATCACCGCACTCAATGCCACAGGTCGCGTCACCGCACAACGCAAAGCCGCGGTATCGACGAAAGCAACCGGTCGCCTCGAATTTCTTGGTGTGCAAGAAGGATCGGTGGTGAAATCAGGAGATATTCTGGCGCGCATTGAAAACAAGGATGTCACCGCCACCCAAGATCAAGCGCGCGCTAGCGTGTTAGCTGCCCGTGCCAATTTGGAGCAGGGTTTGGCTGAAATGCGTGATGCACAATCGAACTTGACGCGCTCGGAAGATTTGGCGAAAAAGAATTTCATCTCGGGAGCGTCGCTCGATACCGCGATAGCGCGTTTTGACAAGGCCAAGGCCGCTGTGGCCAGCCTGAATGGCGCTATTGGTGTGGCACAGGCGAACTTGCGGGCTACCGCCGTATCAGTTGAACAAACCCTGATCCGCGCACCGTTTGACGGTGTGGTGCTCACCAAAAATGCAAACGTGGGCGACATCATTACGCCGTTCTCCTCGGCCGCAGATTCAAAAGGTGCGGTGGTGAACATGGCCGATATGTCGACTCTCGAAGTCGAGGCCGACGTATCGGAAACCTCAATTTCAAAAATCAGCGTTGGCCAGCCCGTGCAAATTCAACTGGATGCATTTCCTGATTTGCGCATCCCTGGGAAAGTCAGTCGCACCGTGCCCACGGTTGACCGCTCGAAGGCGACGCTGTTGGTGAAAATCGAGTTCATCGAACGCGATCCGCGCGTGCTACCCGACATGTCGGCCAAGGTCTCTTTCTTGACTCGCCCGTTGACCGAGGCGGAGAAAAAGCCGGTAACCGCAGTGCAAGCGTCTGCGGTTACGAAGCGCGACGGCAAAGACGTGGTGTTCGTTATCGAAAATGAAATTGCGAAACAAACCACGGTTGTGGTCGCGGGCAAAATCGGTGATTTGGTTCAAGTATCTGGCGTAAAGCCCGGCGATAAAGTTGTAATCACGCCCAGCGAGAAACTCAAGGAAGGCGCAGCAGTGGCTATAGCGAAGAAATAATCAATATGACTGCTCCCGCTCCGTTGGTTGAAATAAAGCACCTTGTCAAAAGCTACACGCGCGGCGGTCAAATAGTGCCGGTATTGCAAGACATCACCCTCGATATCGCAGAGGGCGATTTTATCTCGCTGATGGGCCCGTCTGGTTCGGGTAAGTCGACGCTGTTAAATCTGATTGCCGGCATCGATAAACCTGATTCGGGAATATTAAAAATCGCGGGCGAGGACATCACAAAGCTCAGCGAAGGCGAATTGGCCGACTGGCGCGCCTCAAATATCGGGTTTATTTTCCAGTTCTATAATTTGATGCCGGTCCTCAATGCGTTTGAGAACGTCGAGCTGCCGCTGCTCTTGACCAACCTTTCAAAATCACAACGCCGCGAGCGTGTTGAGATGACGCTCGGTATGGTTGGGTTGAGCGACCGCATGGATCACAACCCGAATGAATTGTCTGGCGGTCAGCAGCAGCGTGTCGCGATCGCGCGGGCGATTGTGACCGATCCCACAATCTTAGTCTGCGATGAACCCACCGGCGACCTAGACCGGCAATCCGCCACCGATGTACTGTCGATGCTGAAAACACTGAACTCTGAAATGCGCAAAACCATCATCATGGTGACCCATGACGCACACGCGGCGGAGGCCGCGCGCCGCATGGTGCATTTGGAAAAAGGCGAGCTGATTGATGGCTAGTCAGATCGTTTTGGAAACGACCCTTAAGGTGGGAGAAGTTTAAAAATGTATTTTCTTAAACTCGTTTTC